>DATKFS010000049.1:0-5243 GCA_035511275.1 Novosphingobium sp. | reverse complement strand
GAGTGCCGTTCGGCATTGGCGAATCCGCCTACCTCGCCGGCTACATCGACGCCTCGTTCCCGCCGCCGCCCGCCGACGGCAGCGAACCCGTCGACATCACGCGCGGCTATTTCGGCGGAAGCGAGGCGCAGGACCCCAGCGCCTGGCCCGCCTACGACCTTGCCGTCATGGCGACTTTCCCGCCGACGCTCATCATCACCGGCACCCGCGCGATGGATCTCAGCCCGGCGATCTACACCAATTCGCAACTGCTGAAGGCGGGCGTCGCCTCGACGCTGATCGTCGGCGAGGGGATGGGCCACTGCTACTACTACAACCTCGGCCTGCCCGAGGCGCGCGACGCCTACGACCAGATCGTCGCGTTCTTCCGCCGGAACCTGGCGTGACACGATGAGCGAGGCCGCACCCTCACCCTGGGCCGGGCCGCTCGCGGGCGTGCGCGTGATCGACTTCACGCGCGTGCTCGCCGGGCCTGCCGCGTCGCTGGCCCTGGCCGACATGGGCGCCGAGGTGTTCAAGATCGAACCGCCCGGCACCGGGGACGAGACCCGCACATTCCCGCCCATGCGCGATGGCGAGAGCCACTATTACCTCGCCGTCAATCGCGGCAAGAAGTCGATCGTCGTCGACCTCAAGAGCGCGGAGGGACTGGCGCTGGTCAAGGACCTCGCCGCGCGCTGCGACGTGCTGGTGGAGAACTACCGCCCCGGGGTGATGGAGCGGCTGGGGCTGGGCTGGGAGGAACTCCACAAGATCAACCCGCGCCTGATTTACTGCTCGATCTCGGGCTATGGCCAGACCGGGCCGCTCAAGGACCGGCCGAGCTTCGACATCGTGCTCCAGGCGATGTCCGGCGCGCTGTCGATGAACGGCGAGCCGGGCGCCTTGCCGACCAAGCTCGGCATCCCGCTCGGCGACCTCGTCGGCGGGATCAACGGGCCGATCGGCATTCTCTCCGCGCTCTACGAACGCGAGCGCACCGGGCTCGGCCGCCACATCGACGTCAGCCTGATGGACGGGATGATGGGCCTGCTCGGCTACATCGCGCAGCTCGCCTTCTTCAACGGCTGCGACCCCGCGCGCGTCGGCTCGCAGCATCCCAACCTCGTGCCCTACGGCATCTTCCCCGCGCGCGAGGGTTCGATCGTCATCGCCTGCCTGACGCCGGGCTTCTGGGGCCGCATCTGCCGCTCGATCGGGCAGGGCGAACTCTGCGACGATCCGCGCTACGACACGCTCGAGAAGCGCCGCGACGCACGCGAGGAGGTGAACGCCATCGTCTCGGCCTTCACGTCGCGTCACAGCGTCGAGGAACTGGTCGCCGTCTTCACCGAACACGAAGTGCCGCACGCGCCGATCCTCGGCGTCAGCGAGGCGCTGGCGCAGCCGCAGGCGATGGCGCGCGGCATGGTGGTCGAGACGCAGCACGCGACGCTCGGGCCGATCCCGATCGTGGGCCGCCCGATCCGCTTCACCGACGCCGAGCAGCCCGTGCCCGAAGCGCCGCCGGTGCTCGGCCAGCACACCGATGCGGTGCTGTCCGAGGTGCTCGATCTATCGCCCGAGCGGATCGCGGCGCTGCGGGCCTCCGGCATCGTTGCCTGAGCGCGCGGCGCCGGTAAGGTCGCGCGCACAATTCAAGCTACCGGGAGAGCCAGCCATGCCAGAGCTTCGTTTCGACGGGCGCGTCGCCGTGATCACCGGAGGCGGACGGGGCCTCGGCCGCGCCCACGCGCTGCTGCTGGCGAGCCGGGGCTGCAGGATCGTCGTCAACGACCCCGGCGTATCGATGGCGGGGGACGCCACCGCCGAAGGCCCGGCCGAAGCGCTCGCCGCCGAAATCCGCGCCGCCGGGGGCGAGGCCGTCGCCAATACCGACAGTGTCGCCACGCCAGAGGGCGGCAAGGCGATCATCGATGCGGCGCTCGGCGCGTTCGGGCGGATCGACGTCCTCATCCACTCCGCCGGCAACGTGCGGCGCGGGTCGCTCAGCGAACTCGCCTACGAGGACTTCACCGCCGTCCTCGATGTCCACCTGAAGGGCGCCTACCATGTCGTGCGCGAGGCTTTCCCGCACATGATGGCGCAGGGCTACGGGCGCATCGTGCTGACCAGCTCGATCAACGGGCTCTACGGCAAGTCGGACAACGTCACCTACGCGATGTGCAAGGCGGGGTTCATGGGCCTGTCGAACACGGCCGCGATCGAGGGGCAGCACCACAATGTGCGCTCGAACCTCATCGTCCCCGCCGCCGTCACCCGCATGTCGGAAGGCATCGACACCAGCAAGTTCCCGCCGATGGAACCCGAGCAGGTCGCGCCGATGGTCGCCTACCTGTGCCATGAGGACAGCCAGGCCACCGGCGAGATGTACGTCGCGATGGGCGGTCGCCTCGCCCGCGCCTGGGTCGCGGAGAATGCCGGGCTCTACCGTCCCGAATGGTCGCTGGAGGACGTCGCCGCCGAGATCGGTGCCATCCGCGAGGGCGGCGCGACGCTGGCCTTCCCGCCGGTGCCGGACGGACAGCTCGAGCATCTGCTCCACGGTTTCGGCATGATCCGCGAGGGCGCTTCGGCCTGATCGCGGGAAACCGGCGTCAGAATGCGACGGCGGACGGCGGACGGTCGCGCTTCGCCTGGTACAGCTTGGCGTCCGCCGCGCGCAGCAGCGTCTCGAGATCGGTGCCACTCTCGTTCGAGAGCACGGTGCCGACACAGGCGGAAATCTGGATGACGTCCGCGCCCATCGGGAAGGGCTGGGCAATGGCCGCGACGATGCGCCGGGCGAGGAGGTCCGCTTCCTCGTTGCGGTTGAGGCCGAACTGGACGATGCCGAATTCGTCGCCGCCAAGCCGCGCCACGATGTCGCCGCTGCGCACCGCTCCGCGCAGGCGTTCGGCGACGGCGGCGAGCAGGTCGTCTCCGGCGGCGTGGCCATAGCGGTCATTGACCGGCTTGAAGCCGTCAAGGTCGAGGTAATGAACGGCTACGACACTCCCGGGACCGAGCAACATCGCGTTCTCGTCGAAGTATTCGCGCAAGGCCAGGCGGTTGGGCAGGGCCGTCAGTCCATCGCGCCGGGCCAGCGAAACCGAGGTCAGGCGCTTGCCGATCTCGGTCTTCACCAGCCGGTGCTGCGCAAGGACCGACTGCGTGCCACCGACAAGAAAAGCCAGCGCTATCAGGCTCATACCGGCGTGGACAGGCTCAAGCCGCAGTGCCGAGGCGGCAATCGCGGGGCCGATCGCCATGACCATGCTGGGAACCGCGACCAGCGGCCGCAGCCCGGTTCCCGTGGCGACCCCGGCGCAATAGCCCACCAGCACGCAGATCGTCAGCATCTCGGCCGGCTGGTCGATCCGGATGAAAACGTAACCGCCCAGCGTGCCGAGCAGCAGGGAGAAGAGGTAATAGGGAACCGCGAAAGTCAGTTCGAGCCGGCGCGCCGCCGGCCGGTCCAGCGCCGCCGTCATGGCCTCGCGGCGCAGTGCGATCGCGATGCCGACCCGCAGCAGGCAGGAAGCGAACGCGGCGATGCCGATGGCCCAGAGCAGCCTGTCCTGCGCGCTGCGACCGATGAGAAGTACGTAGAGCCCGGTAATCCCAAGCATGATCTTGGACGGGAGCACGTTCGCATAAAGACTGCGAACGAGCTCTACGTAGACTTTCTCTGCAAGGGGATCGGATGGCGTCATGTTTCGGGCGTCACAGGTGGTAAACCTGCATTAATACACGAATTTTCAGGGCAGGCGAGAAGTCGCGGATCCGTTGTCCCTGCCCGGTACGATTCCCGGAAGAGTGTGGCTTTTATCTCAGCGGCCCACAGCGCCACCTGCCGACCTCAGGAACTTCGCGGGTGATTCGCTGTTGTATTGGATGAGAGGTTGCCGAGAGCGACGCAGACAAACGGGTTCGCCATGCTCAATGCCAATGAAGTAATCATCGAAGTTCCAGACTTCGACCTGCCCCTGATACTGGCGTTCAACGCTATCCTGTGGCTGGTCATCATCGCGTTGGTCGCGGCGCTGGTCTGACGTGTCGCGGCCCGCTCGGGCCATGGTGGGCGGTGAGGGGCTCGAACCCCCGACCCTCTCGGTGTAAACGAGATGCTCTACCAACTGAGCTAACCGCCCCATCGTGCGACGGTGGCGCTCATGCTGGGTTTTGGCGGGCTCGTCAATGGTCCAGCAGCAGCACCGTCAGTCCGGGAGGTCGCGCGGCACCCAATCGGGGTCGCGCTTTTCCATGAATGCCCGCATACCCTCGCGCGGTTCGCGGCCGAACGCGAGGCTCGTGAACATCGTCTCGTGGTCGATGGCTGCATATTGCTGGTTGAGCATCCGCTTGGTGTGGGCGCGAGCCTCGGGCGCGGTGCGCAGGATTTCGACGGCAGCGCGCCGGGCTTCCGCTTCGAGGTCGTCGTGCGGGACAAGTCGCGAAAACAGGCCCATCGCATGGGCTTCAACGGCATCGAGCCTGCGCGCGGTCAGCAACATGTCGCGGGCTTGCGCCATTCCGATGTGGATCGGCAGCATCGCGGCGTAGCTGGCGTCTATGATGCCGCGCAGCAGTTCCGGTGCCCGGAAGCTCGCGCGCTCGGAAACGACCGCGACATCGGCCATCATCGCGATGAGCAGGCCGCCGCCCTGGCAGATGCCGTTGACCGCGGCGATCACGGGCTGGCGCGATTCGCGGATCGCGATGAAGGGCAGGCTCTCGTAGGTCAGCCCCTCCGGAACACGCTCGTCACCTTCCTCATAGCGCCCGCCGAGGTCGCCGCCGGCGGAGAAAGTGTCTTCGGTGCCGGTGATGACGAGGGCGCAGGGCTCGGCCATCGCGTTGACCAGTCGCACCGCGCGCTTGAGGCCGAAATACATCGCCGGAGTAAGGGCATTGCGCGCACGCGGGCGCTGGATCCGGCACCACAGGATGGGCCCTTCGCGCTCCAGTCTGAGCATTTGCGTGCCGACGTCGTACTCGCTCATCACCTTCTCCCGTCTCGTCAGGCGGAGCTAGCGCGAATGGACGGGTGCGGCCATGCGCGGCGGCGATATCAGTCTTGCGAGTTGGCGACCGCGTTCTTGAACAGGCTGCCCTCTGCGTCCCAGTCGAGCCGGACACGACGATGGGCGATCAGCCATTCGCCTTCGACCTTGCGGAAGCTGTCGAGATAGTAGCCGGCGTGATCGGGGCCAATGTCCGTCCAGGCGGTCCAGTAGGTACGCCCAAGCGCGGTGTCGGTG
>DATKFS010000048.1:0-23319 GCA_035511275.1 Novosphingobium sp. | reverse complement strand
CTAGGCCGGCGACGGCGGACGGTCTTGCTCCCACGCGCCCTCAGTACGGGCGGTCGCCCTTGACCCACATGCGGTGCATCTCGCGGATGTAGCGGGTATCGTCGAAAAGCGTGCCGGTGTGGAGGGTGCAGCGGTTGTCCCAGACGAGAACGTCGCCGACCTGCCACTTGTGGCGATAGACGAAGCGGTCCTGCGTCACCCATTCTATCAGCTCGTCGATCAGCGGCTCGCTGTCTGCGGTGGACCAGCCGACGAAGCCGGGCGTCAGGCTCGATATCCAGAGCGCCTTGCGCCCGTCCGCCGGATGCGTGCGCACCAGCGGGTGCACCACGTCCGGATTGGCGCGCAGCACTTCGGGGGGCACGGCCTTGCGGCCTTCGCTGCGCATCTTGTGGAGGTATTCGAAGCTGTGGATCTGCTTGAGCTTCGAGAGGTCCGCCTGCCGTTCCTCCGGCAGCGCGGCGAAGGCGGCGCACTGGTCGGCCAGCAGCGTGTCGCTCCCCTCCGGCGGGACCGCGATGGCGTGGAGCATGGTGCACATCACCGGCTGCGCGGTGTAGTTGAGGTCGGTGTGCCAGCCGATCCCGTCATTGTGCGCGCCCACCGGCCTGCCGTCCTCGATCCGGTTGGAGAGGACGTAGATTTCCGGGGTCCCGGGCAGCGTATAGTCCTGAAGCGTATGCCCCTCGGGCGCGCCGAAGGCCTTGCCGAAGCGCAGGAACTGCGCGGGCTCCAACGACTGCCCGCGCAGGACGATCGCGCCGGTGCGGTGGAACTCGGCGACGACCTCGGCCAGCAGCGCGTCGTCGGCCGTGGCGAGATCGACGCCCGCGATCTCGCTGCCGAAGCCCTGCCGGAGCGGGGCGGTGTCCAGCGTCAGGGTGGTCATGCCGCGTCCCCCGGACCAGTCTTGCCGAGCAGCGACCAGTCGTACTTCAGGTTGAGATGCGAACCGTCGCAGAACGGCTTGGTCTTCGAATAGCCGCAGCCGCAGATCGCCTGAAGCCCCGGTTCCGCGACGGTGAAGGCGGTGACCTTCTTCGGGCTCTCGGCCGCCTCGGCTTCGGTCACGAGGCGCGATCCTTCGCGGCCGCCCTGGCGCCAGTGGTAGGTCTCGCCGGGCCGCAGGTCGAGGAAGTAGGGCTGGCTCGGCGTGCCGTCGGGCCAGCGCTTCTTGACCCAGCCTTCGGAATAGGCGCTGGCCATGTTGAGCTTGAGTTCGATCGCGCTGAACTTCCACCGGCCGTCTTCCCGGCGGAAACGGGCGTCATAGGTGCCGCCGATCCAGCAGGCCTCGGCCTCGCCGGTGTGTTCGTTGGGAATGGTGGCGGCTTCCCAGAGATACCAGAAGCCGGTCGCCTCTTCGCCGCTCTCGTCGAAAGTGATCTGGACCGAGATCATGTTGTGGAGCGACCACCAGATCTTCTCGCCCGCCACCGCCTTGAGGCCGAGCGCGCAACCGTCTCCGCCGCCGTGGAAGGTGCCGAAGCCCTTGCAGGTCCAGGTCGCGTCGTCGGTGAAAAGCGGGCGCAGCAGAACAGGGTCGTTTCCTACATCGCAGGAACGTGCATAGGTGGTGACGAGGTCGGCGATCTCGTCCTTCGCGGTGAGCCGGGCGACCTGCGCGCGAAGGGCCGAGAGTTCGGCTGCGAGGTCTGCGGCGGGGTCGATCGTGGCGGTGCTCACTCGGCCGCCTCCGCCAATGGGGAGAGCGAGGCGGCGTAGCTCTTGTAGCGCTTGATGAGCCAGTTGTTGATCTGCGCCAGCGTCTTCTCGTTGGGCGACCAACGCGTGCGCGGCGCGACACGTGAGGAGAGGCCCTTGTGGGTGAGGATGTTGGCGACGGTGTCCTGCTCGTTGAACACGGCGACACCATCGATCGTGCCCTTGAGCAGCAGGTCGGCGGTGGGGAGCGAGAGGTTGTCCCAGCTCGTCAGCACGCCGACGCGCAGGGTGATGTCGCCGGCGGCCTGGGGGAGAATCACGTAGTAGAACACCACGTCCGCCTGCGCGCCGAGGAACAGGTTGGGCATGACGCCGGCAAAGACGACGCGGCTGCGCTCCGCCTCGGTGAGGTCGGGCAATGCGGGGAACAGCGCCTTGCCGGCGATGTTGAAGCCGCCGTCGACGTGGGTGAACTCAACCTCGCGGTAGATGGCGCCATCGTCGGTCTCATCCCACTCGGTGAAGCGGGTGTTGCTGGAGGGCGCGAAGTCATGGATGCCGGTGTGCAGGTAGTGCGTGTGGTAGGGCTCCAGCGCGTTCTCCTGCATGAATTTCCAGTTCCACTTGTTGGACGCCCACTCGACCGGCTTGATCGAGGCGAGGTCCTCCATGTGGTGGTTGGTGAGGAGGCGGGTCAGGCCCTTGAGCCGCGGGGCCAGCGCCTCGGCCTCGCCGTCGAAGTTGACGAAGATGAAGCCGTTCCAGATCTCGGAGCGGAAGGCGGGCAGGCACGCGGTGTGGCGCAGTTCCGCGAAGGGCAGCGTGCCCTCCATCTCGGGCGCACCGGTGAGCGTGCCTTCGAGGTCGTAGGACCAGCCGTGGAACGGGCAGGTGAAGTTCTTGGCATTGCCGCTCGATTCGCCGAGCAGGTGCCCGCGATGGCGGCAGACGGAGGACAGCACGCGCACTTCGCCGTCCTTGCCCCGCACGACCAGCAGCGGTTCGCCGATGACTTCGAGCGTAAAGTAGTCGCCGACGTCGGGGATCGCGCCGACGTGGCCCACCGCCACCCACTCGCGGTCGTAGACGGCGCGCTTCTCGAACTCGAACCATGCGGGGGAGGTGTAGCATTCGGGCGGCAGGCTCATCGCCCGCGATACGTCTCCCTGGCTGGCGTCTAGCTGGTCCAGCAGTCCCAGCACCTCGGGCTCCAAGGCAATGTCGGGCAGCCCTGCCCGCAAGAACTGTGTCATCCTGTCACCTTTTTTCGAATCGCACTTTGTTCATACCATCAAAGTGCATTGCATATTGCAATGTATCGTACAGAATTATAGGCGAGTGACAATCACCCAATCGGCTTGCTTTCCAATCGGCCGAGCCATGCAGCCCGGAGCCCCCATGATCTTTCTGTGCAAGGTGACCGACGTTCCCGAAGGCCGCGCCAAGCGCATCGCGCGCGGACGGCGGCCGGCGGTGGCGGTGTTCGACGTGGACGGCGTGCTCCATGCGACGGCGGACCAGTGCACCCACGGCACCGCGCTGCTGTCCCGGGGCCGGGTCGTCGACGGCAGGATCGTCTGCCCGCTCCATTCCGGCAGTTTCGATCTGCTCAGCGGCGCCCCCGTCGACCTGCCCTGCGACGAGCCGCTCGCGGTATACCGGGTCGAAGTCCGCGGCGAAGACATCTACGCCGAAGTGCCGGACTGACGCACTCAGGCGGCGGCAAAGGCACGTTCCAGCGCCGCGACGAAGGCCCCGGTGTCGGTGACCGTGGCGGCATAGCGACCGAGCGCCGAGAGCGCCGCCTCGTGGTTCTCGCGCGATCCCGCCGCGCAGGCATCGGCGAGCACCACAACGTCGTAATCGCGCATGAAAGCGGCGCGCGAGGTCGAATCGACGCAGCAGTCGGTGCTCACCCCCGTCATGACGAGGAGACCGATTCCGCGCTGGCGCAGGCGCGCATCGAGCGGGGTTTCGAGGAAGGCGTCGTAGCGCGACTTCACCACTTCGAGATCGCCCGGCAGCGGGGCGACGCCCCAGTATCCGCAGCCCGGCGTCCCCGACCGGCACAGCGCCGCGCCGCCGCCCCGGCCGGTCCGCTCCATGTGCCCCAGCATCGCGGGGGAATCGGTCTCTTCCGAAGTCTCCAGCCTGACGAAGACGATGGGGACGCCCGCCGCGCGCGCGGCACCCACTGCCCGGCGGATGTTGGCGACCGCCGCCGGCACGGCCGATACGTCCGCCCCGGCGCGGGCGCAGAAGCCCTCGGGCGCGACGAAATCGACCTGGACGTCGATGACCAGCAGCGCCGCCCTGCTGTCGGCAAGGCGGGCGATCAGCGGATCGGGCACGATTTGCAGCATACCGGTGCTTGCTCCCTGCTGTGACTGGATGTCCCGCCGCCTGGGCGAGGTTGGGCCGCGCAAACTTTTCCGCGCGCGCCGCACAGAACAGGCTATCGAAATTATGCCATGCATCAAGCACGGAATTACGCTTTGCGATTTGCGGGCGCCAGCATCGGAGGGAGTCACGGGACTTGACGAAACGGAGCAGATCTACCGGCACCTTCCACCGCCCGCTCGCCTGGGTCATCGCCCTGTCGCTGACAGGAATCGCCGCGCAGGCAGGCGCGCAGGACGCCGCGCCGGTCGTCGCCGCGCGCTCGGGCCAGTTGCAGGGCAAGCGCGAGGGTGCGGTCGACAGCTTCCTCGGCGTGCCGTTCGCCGCGCCGCCGATCGGGCCGTTGCGCTGGCGCGCGCCCCAGCCCGTCGCGCCATGGACCGGCGTGCGCAAGGCCAGCGCATACGGCGCGGACTGCATGCAGTGGCCGCTCGACGAGCCGCCGGGCCCGGGATACGTCCGGCCGGTCAGCGAAGACTGCCTGACGCTGAACGTCTGGCGCCCGGCCGGCGCGGCAAGCACCGCCAGACTGCCGGTCATGGTCTGGATCTACGGCGGCGCCTTCGCGATGGGGTCGGCCAACTGGCCGGTGTACCAGGGCGCCAACCTCGCGCGCGAGGGTGTCATCGTGGTGGCCGTCAACTACCGCCTCGCGCGCTTCGGGTGGTTCGCCCATCCGGCGCTGAGCCGCGAGGACAAGGACGGGATGCTCGCCAATTACGGGCTGATGGACCAGATGGCGGGCCTGCGCTGGGTGCAGGACAACATCGCGGCGTTCGGCGGCGATCCGGCCAACGTCACGGTCTTCGGCGAATCCGCGGGCGCCTTCTCGGTCAACGCGCTGATGGCCTCGCCCAAGGCACGGGGGCTGTTCGCGCGCGCCATCTCGCAGTCCGGCGGCGGGCAGAAGGGTTTCGGCCGAAGGCTCGACACCTATATGCCCGAGGCGGAGAAGGCCGGCGTGGAATGGACACGCTCGCTCGGCCTCGCGGACGACGATCTCGACGCCATGCGCGCGCTGCCGGCGACGGCGGTGCTCGGCCCCAAGGACCCGCTGGTGCTGGGCGGCATCATCATCGATGGCCGCATCGTGCCGCAGCCGGTGGACGAGGCGTTCCTGAAGGGCGCGATCGCGCCGGTGCCGTACATGGTCGGCGCGAATTCCTGGGAAGACAGCCTGCTCAAGTACATCCCCGGCGCGGAGGCGGCGGTGATCCCGGCGATGGGAGCGCGGGCGCAGAAGCTCATGGCGATCTACCGCAAGGACGGCACCGTTCCGGAACGCGATGCGATGCAGCACTTGTGGGGCGACGCCTTCATGACCGCGCCGGCCCGCTTCCTCGCGCGCCGTTCCGCCGCGACCGGGCAGCCGACCTACCTCTACCACTTCAGCTATGTGCCGGTGGCCGCGCGCGGCAAGATCCCCGGCGCCCGACATTCGGCCGAGATCAGCCTTGCCATGGCCAACCAGGTAACCGGCCCGCAGTTCGAGGAAGGCGCGGCAGACACGCCGATGGCCGACGCGATGAGCGGCTACTGGCTGCGCTTCGCCCGCACCGGCAATCCGAACGCGCCGGGCGCCGTCCAATGGCCGCGCTACGACGCCAGCGGCGACCGGCTGCTGGACTTCGCGGACGAAGGCCCGGTAGTGCGCGCCGGCTTCCGGAAGGAAGCGTTCGACATGGTGGACGCGGCCTATCTGGAACGCACCGGCCTTACCGAGCCGAAGCCCTGAAAGCTCGCTGCGCCCGCGCTCAATGGGCGTGGGCGTAGCGGTAGGGTCCGAAGGCGAGGATCGCGAAGCCGCTGTAGACCAGCACCGCGATCACCGCGTAGATCGCCGGATCGTAGCTCCCGGTAAGATCGTAGGTGCCGTTGAGGATCAGCGGCACCACCGCGCCGAAGCCCAGCGTTCCGGCAAGGAACACGCCGGCGATGCGGCCGAACTCGCGCAGCCCGAAGTAGCGCGTGACCATGTAGAGCAGCAGCGTGAATTCCATGCCAGCCCCAAGGCCCATCAGCACGCCCGAGAGCAGCAGCACCGGCCCGCTCTGGACCAGCACCAGCAGGGTCGTCCCGAGCGCGGCGGCGATGAACAGGGGCACGAGGATCAGCGGCCGCTGCGAACGGTCCGCCAGCCAGCCCGCGAAGGGCTCGGCAAGGATGGTGGAGAAGGCGAAGGCCTGCACCACGTAGACGGCGTTGTCGATGGAGACGCCGCGATCGGTCAGCAGCGGGACGATCGTGGTGAACAGCGAAGTCATGCAGCCGGCGCCGAGCGGGAAGATGCTGAACATCCACCAGAACACCGGGCGGCGCATCGCCTCGGACAGGCTGTCTCCCGCGAGCGCGGCATCGGTGGTGGTGCCAACGCCCGTGCCGCCCGCCGGGGCCTCGCGCAGCCAGAGCGCCATTACCGGCAGCGCGACCAGAGCCATCAGCGCGGCGATGACGACGAAGCCGCCGCGCCAGCCCAGATGGAGCAGCGCCTGTCCCGCGATCATGGCGAAGACGAGCGAGCCGCCGCCATAGCCGACCCCGCCGCTGAAGCCCGTCCACAACCCGCGCGTCCGGTCGAACCAGGACGCGAGGATGCGCGTGAAGGCCAGCGTGTTGGGCATCGCGCCGACGACGCCGGCCAGGAAGAACAGGGCGTAGTACGCCGCAAGGTTCGCCGGCACCGCGGCGATGGCCAGGATCGTCGCGGCCAGCGCCGCGCTACCCGCAAGGGCGATGCTGCGCGGACCGAAGCGATCGGCGAGGATCCCGGCGAAGGGGCAGGCGATCGCCGTTCCCACCGCGCAGGCGCTGAGGGCGCCCGCCACGGCGGTGCGGCTCCACCCGAAGTCCTCGGCGATGCTCTTGAGGAACACGCCCATGGTGGTGGAGATCGTCGGCGTGATCGAGAAGAATGCGCCCACCGTGGCGGCCAGGATCACCATGGCCGCCGCGCGTCGGGTGCGTGAGGGCGGCGAGGGCAGGACCATCGCTTCGGAAGTCTGCAGCATCGGTTCGTCTACCCTTCGCAGTCACGGAAACGATCAGGCCGCCGCCCGAGGGCGACGGCCATCCCGTCATTGCATCGGCCCGCAGGCGCTTTCGTCGGCGCGGCGGATCAGAACCTGTATCCGACCGAGAAGATCGCCTGCCTGGGGGCGATGTAGGTGTCGGAGATCTGTCCGCTGCCGTAGGGGTCGGTGAAGCGTGAGTTGACGCCGTTGGTGTCGAGCACGTTGGTCACCGTCACCGAGGCATGGAAACCGGTCTCGCCGAAGTCGTAGTTGGCAAAGAGGTTGACCTGCGAGTAGTCGGGCGTGTCGTCCTGCCCCGGGGTGTTGAAGACGCGGCTCTCGAACTTGCCGCGATAGATGTACTGCGCGCGCGCGGTGAATTCGCCCGTGCCGATCTGGCCAGTCCAGGAAATCGCAGCCGAACCCTGCACGGAAGGCATCTTCGGGATCTTGTTGCCGTTGATGTTCTCGCGCGCCGCTTCACGGGCGAGCGACGCCATGTAGAAGTTGCCGTAGAAGCCGCCGGTGCCCGCATAGCCCGCCGCGACCTGTGCCGCGTCGGCCGCCGTGGGGTTGAGGGCGAGGTAGTCGCCCTTGAACTCCCCATGGAGCAGGGACAGCGAGCCTTCGAGCCGCAGGTGCTCGGTGGCGCGCCAGTCGGCCTCGAACTCGGCGCCGTAGACTTCGGCCTTCGGCCCGTTGCTGATGCCATCGGCGAACAGCACCGCGTCTTCCTCGAGGAACTGCAGGTTCTTGTAGAAGTAGTAGAACGCGGAGGCGTTGAGCTGCAGCGTGTTGCCGAAGAAGCGGTTCTTCGAGCCGACCTCGATCGAGTCCAGGGTTTCCGGCTTGAACGTCGGCTTCACGCCGCTGTCCCATCCGAAGATCGTGAAGGACGAGTTCCCCTGCGAGGCCGAGCTGTTGATGCCACCCGGCTTGAAGCCGCGCGTATAGCTTGCATAGAGCAGGTTCTGCGGCGTCAGGTCGTAGTCCACCGCGAACTTGCCGGTGACACGCGCGGTCGTGGTGCCGACGCCGGGCGTGGGCTGGAGGTAGGGGCCGGAGGTCTTGTCGCTCGTCGGCCCGGCCTGGCTGTCGCCCTGTCCGCTGTACTTGTCGTGGTTGTAGCGCGCGCCGCCGGTGATCGACAGCTTGTCGGTCAGGTCGAGGGTCGCCTGGACGTAGCCGGCATAGGCCTCGCGCGTGATCGACGAGAGTTCGGCATAGGTGAAAGTCGATACGCGCGGATCGTCGAAGGGCGTGTCCACCGGCAGCGGCGGGTTCAGCCCGTCGCCCTGTGCCGAGCGGAATTCGTTGATGTAGTTGTTGTTCGTCGAGTGAAGGTAGACCCCGCCGACGATCCAGCGGAACGGCCCGTCGTTGTCGGAGGCGAGGTTGTATTCCTGCGTCCACGACTTGGTGTGCTGTTCCCACGCCGCGATGTGGTCGTAGCGCACGCCAGCGCCGGGCTGGGTCGTGTTAGTGAGCGCGTAGAACAGGTCCGTGTTCAGTCCATCGCCGTCCCAGGACAGGTTGCTGTGCAACTTCTGGTAGCTGGTAATCGAGCTGAACGTCGCCCCGCCCATGTCGAACTTGATGACGCCATAGTAAAGCTGGGTGCGGATATAGGTCTTGCCCGGGAAGTCCTGAGTAAGCTCGCGCTTGTCGGGGTTTGGGTCGAGAATGTTCTTCTGCGCGGCGGCGTTGTTGTCGCCCTTGTACTGGATCGTGCTGAGCAGCACCGAGACGCGGTCGCTCGGCTGCCACTTGACGGCGAACTTTCCGCCCCATTCGTCTGCATCGTCCAGTTCGTAATCAGGATCGCCGGCAACACTGGTCGCCTTGGCGTAACCGTCGTGGCGGTAGTGCTGAACCGCCCCACGCACCGCCAGCGTCTCGCCGATCGGCACGTTCAGCGCGGCGTCGGCCTTCCACAGATTGTAGTTGCCATAGCCGAGGTTCGCGGAGCCCGAGAGTTCGCCCGGTTCCGGCTGCTTCGACACCACGTTGATGGTGCCGCCGGTCGAGCCCTGGCCGTACATCGTACCCTGCGGGCCGCGCAGCACTTCGACTTGCGCCACGTCGATGAAGGCCGCGTTGGCGGCGATCGAGTTGAAGATGTACACCCCATCGACGTGGAAGGAGACGCCGGGCTGGGTGTTCGGGTTTTCCGGCGTTTCCGAGCCGATGCCGCGGATCGAGATGAGGCGTTCGCCGCCGCCGCTCTTGGCGACGACCAAGCCGGGAACGCTGCCGTTGAGGCCGGTGATCTCGGTGATGTTGGCCTTGTTGAGCGTTTCGTCGGTCACTGCAGTCACCGAGAGCGAGGCCTTCTGGAGCGTCACGTTCGTGCGCTCCGCCGAAACGACGATTTCGCCGAGCGGTGCGTTGCCGCCCCCGGCATCGGCGCTGTCCGCGGCCGCGTCGGCTGCTTCGTCCGCCGCGGCGTCTTCGGCCCAGGCAAGGGTCGGGCAGGTCGCGGCGAGAAGCGCCAGGACGGAGACACCCGTGGATTTCAATACTCGAGCTCTCGTGATCACAATAACCCCCCATCGTCAGAGGCGCACCAAATCGATGCGCGCGTTGCCACCGCCCTTCTTTCCGGTAGTCCTCTCCCTGAATGCATGGGTCCGTCTCGACCCGGCTTCCGGGCATGGCGCGGCCTTTTTGAGCCGTCGGTTCCATGCCGGGCTGCGATGGTCCTGTGATCCATCGCAGCCTGCCTGCACGCTTTTCCCTGAACTCTGTTTTTAATTTTCGAATCGCATGGTTATTTTCAATGCGTTTCTATTCGCAACGTGAACTTGCATTTTCTATCGAGCAAGCCGGAAATTGATATGCCGCCTCGTTTCGTACCTTCAGCTTCGGCGAATCCATGCGCGACGCAAGCATCAAGTGGTCGCGTGCGCTCGCGATCAAATGGCGGGGCATCACGCGCAAAGAAAAGCCGCGATCGGGGCATCGCTCCGCGTCAAGCGCCCTGGTTCAAGGGCAGACGAGCCAGGTCGGGCCACAGATGCGCCCAGGGACGTGCCTTTTCGAACGCCGCCGCGGCGGCCAGTACTGTGGCATCGGCAAGATGACGGCCGACGATCTGGAGGCCCACCGGCAGGCCCGTCGAGGTGAAGCCTGCCGGCACGCTGGCGGCGGGCTGGCCGGTCCAGTTGAATGGATAGGTAAAGGGCGAGGCGTTCGCCTGCTCGACCGGTATTCCGGCGACCGAGGAGGGGTTGAAGTGCTCCAGCGGGAACGGCAGCGAGGAGACGGTCGGCGTCAGCAGCAGATCGTAGCCCTCCATGAACCGCCGCAGGGTGTTGCATACCTGCTGCCGGGCCATGGCGGCGTCGGTGAAGTCCTCCGCCGTCCATTCCCGTTCCAGCATCATCAGCAGGCCGGGCAGGTGGATCAGCCCGGCCCGGGCCAAGGCGCGCAGTCCGCGCAGGTCGGAATCGCGCATGATTATGGTGAGGAACAGGTCGAACATGTCCTGCAGCGGGGGCGTATCCTCCACCACCTCGCAGCCCAGTTCGTCGGCGAAGACCTGCGCGGCCCTTGCCGTGAGGTCCCGCACTTCAGGCTCTACGGTGGAGAAGCCGAAGTCCGGCGTATAGGCGATGCGCAGGCGACCCAGCGGCGCGCGGGGTGCCGCCAGCCAGTCGACATCGCCCGCGGGCAGCGAATGCCAGTCGCGCGGATCGGGCCCGGCAATCACCGACATCAGCAGCGCCGCATCGTCCACCGTGCGTGTCAAGGGGCCGAGGTGCTCGACGCTTTCCCAGCTGCTGACGCCGGGATAGCGCGGGTCGCGGCACCCCGGATAGGCGGGCACCCGTCCGAACGAGGGCTTGAGCCCGAACAGCCCGCAGAAGCTGGCGGGTCCGCGGATCGAGCCGCCGCCGTCGCTGCCGATCGTCAGCGATCCCATGCCGCTGGCGACGGCGGCGGCGCTGCCCGCGCTCGACCCGCCCGACGTCATGGCGGGGTCCCAGGGGTTGGCAGTCGTCGGAAATACGTCGTTCTTGCCTGCCCCCGCATAGCCGAATTCCGGCGTGTTGGTCTTGCCGATGACGATGGCGCCTGCCGCACGCACACGCTCGACACAGACGTCATCTTCCTCCGACATGAACCCGACATAGGCGCGTGATCCACTGACCGTGGGCATGTCTGCGGTGCAGATGAGATCCTTGATCGAGATCGGCACCCCGTGCAGCGGCCCCAGCACGTCGCCGCGCATGACGGCAGCCTCGGCTTCGCGGGCGGCAGCGCGCGCCGGTTCGGCGGCGACCACGCAAAATGCGTGCAGTACCGGGTCCAGCATATCGATGCGGGCGAGGACGGCGTCCATCACTTCGACCGGCGACACGTCTCCTTCCCGGATCAGTCGCGCCTGCTGCGTGGCCGGGATGAGCGAGAGGTCGGTCGAAGGGTCGGATGTCATGCCGGGCTCCCGGAGTTCGTGGTTGCCGGATGGTAGTATGGGGAATAGTGAAAACGCAATGCACTATTCACGGCTATTTGATTCAATATTTGTCGCCAAGCGCCCTCGAATCCGCCCATTCAAACCTGCCAGCCCTCGCATGACGGCCATTCGTGACAAACTTGTCATCGTGCGCACAGTCTTCGTTATCCTGTCGTCGCAGGCATTGCCGGGAGGGGCCGGGTGTGGAAGCATGGGTGCCTGGGGTCGCTCCGGGATGACGGCAACGAGGCATGATCTGACGCGCAGGGCGTCAGACGGCCCGTGTTCGCATCCCATCCGGCGCATTCCTTCGGCAGGAGGGAATGCCGGCGGAGCCCAAGACAGGAACGGAAAGAACTATCGCGCGGTGAGGCGCCGCGTGCGGGATGAAATGCAAGCCAAGAAAACAAACGACGGGAGCGGATCTCAACCAGGGTTCAGGGAGATCCACATGCAAGCCAAGACTATCGCCGGACGCTCGGCCCGGTTCGCCATTGCGACCTCGCTGTTCGCGATCGCAGCCACCGCCGTGCCTGCCCTTGCCGAAGAGGCCGAGGCCGATGCGGCCGTTGCCGATGTCGGCAGCGCGCAGCTGGGCGACATCATCGTCACCGGCGAGAAGCGCGACACGCGGCTTCAGGACATTCCCATCGCCATCACCGCGATCGATTCCTCGGTGCTGCGCCAGCGCAACACCACCCGGCTCGACGATCTCGACGGCTACGTTCCCGGCCTCAGCATCGCCCGCAACCAGGGCGCCGAGCGCGTCGTGACGATCCGCGGCATCGGCTACGAGACCAGCTCGAACCCCAACTCGCAGCCCGGCGTCGCCTTCCACATCAACGGCGTCTACATCGCGCATACCATGTCGCTGGGGCAGGACCTCATCGACGTCGACCGCATCGAAGTGCTGCGCGGCCCCCAGGGCACCGTCTTCGGCGAGACGTCCACCGGCGGCGCGATCAACGTCATCACCAGGAAGCCGGTGATCGGCGACGCGAGCGGCAGCGCCTCGGCATCCTACGGCAACTACAACTACGTCAAGGTCGATGGCGCGGTGAACGTGCCGCTCGGCCCGACGCTGGCCGCGCGCTTCGCCGGACAGTACCTGCGCCACGACGGCTACGGCTATTCCGTCAGCGTCCCCAACATCGACAAGTACGAACTGGAGGACGAGGACAACCTCGCCGGCCGCGCCTCGCTGCTGTGGCAGCCGACCTCCACCTTCAGCGCCCTGCTTGAAGGCTCGGCCTTCCACGCCAGCCATGCCGGCGCGGTGCAGAAGCTCATTACCGACACCACGCCGGGCAAGCGCCACGTCGACCAGGACTTCCCGGCGATGTACGAACTCGACACCAGGATGATCTCGCTCACCCTCTCGCAGGAACTGAGCGATACCATGGTGCTGAAGTCGGTCAGCGCCTACCAGTACATGAACAAGAACCAGCAGTCGGAATCCGATCGCACATCGAACCCCGACATCTTCGACCACCTCGTGCGCTGGCACGACAAGAGCAAGACCTTCACCGAGGAACTGACGCTCAGTTCGCAGAACACCTCCAGCCTCGAATGGACGCTGGGCGGGTTCTACCTGCGCCAGCGCGCGCTGCAGGACATCCTCGAGTTGTCCGCGCCCGGCATCGCCGCCGTGGTCCTCGACGATGGCACCGGGGTCAAGTTCCAGACCGACAGCCCTTACCAGCACACTTCGTGGGCGGCCTACGGGCAGGCGATCTTCCACGCCACCGATGCGCTCGCGATCACGGCGGGCCTGCGCTACAGCTGGGACAAGGTTTCCGCGCAGCCCTACCAGTTCTTCTACGTCGTGCCGCCGCGCTCGGCCACCAGCGATGCGGTGACCGGCAAGCTGAGCGCGGAATACAAGATCACTCCCGGCAATTCGATCTACCTGACGGGATCGACCGGCTACAAGCCGACCGGCGTCAGCTTCGTGTCGGACCAGCCGTTCGTGCCGGGCAGCTTCTCGTCCGGGCCGCAGTACGTGCCGCAAAGCTTCAAGAAGGAAACCGTCAAGGCACTGGAGATCGGCTCCAAGAACGAGTTCTTCGACAGGCGCGTGCGCCTGAACGTCGCGGGCTACTATTACTGGTACAAGAACTTCCAGTTCACCGCCGAAGACCCCGTGCCCTTCGCCGGTGGCACCGACAACATCCCCCGCGCCGAAGTCTGGGGCGCCGAGGCCGAAGGCAGCTTCGCGGTCTCGCCGTCCCTGCGTTTCGACGGCACCTTCTCGTGGGGCAGGGGCAAGTTCACCTCGGACTTCCTGACGATCGACGCCCAGACCGCCGCGCAAGTCCGCGCCGCGACGTTCGCCGAGTTGGGCTATCCAGCGGGCTATTACTACGATGCGCGGATCGAGCAGGCGGTGGACGATGCGCGCGAGAACGTGAACGGCAAGCGCCTGCCCAAGATGCCGACGGTGCAGGGCAGCTTCGCCGCCACCTACACCGCGTTCCTCCCCGACGCCGAACTCGCGGTGCGCGGCGAGATGGCCTATCGCGGCAGCTACAACTACCGCGTCTTCGCCGACAGCTTCCTCGACAAGGTGCCGGAGTACACGATCTTCAACGCCTCGATCAGCTACACGCCCGACAACGCCCCCTGGCGCCTGGCGCTGCGCGCGCAGAACATCACCAACAAGGCCGGCATCGCCTCGCGATTCTCCGACCCCTACGGTTCGGGCACCACCAGCGTCGAATACATCCCCCCGCGCCAGGTCATGGGCACGGTTTCCCTCGATTTCTGACGCCACGATCCTCCCTGTCGCCGCGCAACAGGGAGGATTGCGCACAATCGAAAGCGCCGCTGGCTCACCAACAACGTCATCCCAGCGAAAGCTGGGACCGCTGGGAACCCTTGAGGCGAAACCTCCCCGACGGCCACCCGTAGCCCATGGCGCGGCCCTGCCGGCGGTCCCCGGTCAAGCCGGGGACGACGGCCTCATGATGGCACATCCCGGCTTATCGAGTTGGCATGAACGCCCAGCCCGGCGCAAAAACCCTCGGTGTCGCAGACGCTGGCGATCACGCCCATGCGCAGCATCGCCACCACGGCCTCCGTCGTCGTCGGATCGTAGCAGCCGGTAGCGTCGCCGATCAGCAGGCAGTCGAACCCACGGTCATTGGCCTCGAACAGGCTGGCGAGCACGCAGCAGTCGATGGTGACCCCGCAGATCGCGAGTTGTCGGATGCCCCGCGCCCGCAATCGCGCTTCGAGGTCGGTGGCGTGGAAAGCGCCGGCGCCCGGCTTGTCGATCACCGGTTCGCCCGGCAGCGGCGCGAAGGACGGGGCGATCTGGTGCCCGGGCTCGCCGCGCACCATGTAGCGGCCGAGCGGACCGGACGCCCCGGGCGCGGGGGTGGTGCGCCCGTGCTTGAACTCCGGCAATTCCGACAGGTCGGGCGAATAGCCCTCGCGCGTATGGAACACCGCGAGGCCCGCCCCGCGCGCGTCGGCGAGGGCGCGCTCCACGTTGCGCGCGGCGGGTTGCAGCAACGAGACGTCCAGCCCCAGCGCGTCGATCCAGCCGCCGGGGGAGAGGAACTCGTGCTGCATGTCGATCACCAGCAGCGCGCAGGCACCCGGTTCGAGCGCGAACGGCCGGGGCACGGCCCGCAGCGGGCGGGGCGCATTCACGAGACTGCGTCGAGCACCATCTGCTGCAGGCCGCGCACCCCGCCTTCCCAGTAGGGCGAGAACCGCGCGTCGATGCCGGCAAGATCGCGCGCCACGAGCGCGGCCTGCGCGGCTTCCATGAAGGGCTTGTCCTGCGGGATCACGCCGAGCCACATGTCGAGGTTGCCCTGCCGCGCCTCGGCCAGCGCCGTGTCTGTCGCCGCATCGCCGTCGTAGTAGAGGCTGATGTCCATGATCGTGCGGTCGGGCCCGTCGGGCAGCAGGGTGCCGAGCATGACGTGGTCGGCGGTGATGAGCACAGTCGCGGTCGGGAACAGCGTCAGCGAATAGAGCAGCGGCAGCGGCTTGCCCTCGCGCGTCCTGAGGTCGGGCAGGCGCGCGGTCCAGGCGCGGGTGTCCGAGCCTTCCTCGTGCGCGGCGCCGACGTCCACGTAGCCGCCGGCGTAGACCGGCTTGTGGATGCAGGGGCTGGTGTTGCGGAACAGGTGCGCTTCCAGTTGCGGGTGGCCGAAGGGGAGGTGGTAGTCCTCGATCCCGGCTTCCATCGCGATCTTCCAGTTGGCGCCGTAGCTGTCGACCAGCCGCTCGCCGTGGACGAGGTTCGAGAGGTCGTAGTCCGCCAGCAGCGCTTCCAGCGGGGCGATCCACTCCTCGAACGGGGGCGCGGTGCCGTCGATGTTGACGAAGACGAGGTCGAGCCAGCGGCCGACGCGGATCGGCTTGAGGCCAAGCTCGCCACGATCGAAGCCATCGGCCTGGTTGACCTTGGCGCCGCCGATCTCGGGCGTCGCCAGCAGTTCGCCTTCGAGCGAGTAGGTCCAGGCGTGCCACGGGCAGGTCAGGCGCGCCTTGTGGGTGCATTCGGTGACGAGCTTGATGCCCCGGTGGCGGCAGATGTTGTGGAACGCCTTGATCTCGCCGTCGCGGCTGCGGGTGAGCAGGACCGGCCAGCCGGCGACGTCGACCGGCATGACGTCGCCCTTTTCGGGGATCAGGCTGGCGACGGTGACGGCGCACCATCCCGAAGGAAAAAGGCGCTCACGCTCAAGCGCGAAGAATTCGGCGCCGTAGAATGCGCCGGGCAGGGCCAGCGCCTCGCCGATGTCGCGGTTGATCGCCGCGTCGGCGGCGCGGATGGCGGCTTCCGGGAAGACTGCGGTCATGGGCGCGCTCCTTGGAATCTACATAACGATGTAGTTTGCCATGATATATGCAATACAAATTGCATCAAGAAAAATTCGATGCGATCATTCGAGTCGGCAAAGAACAGGAGATGAAGATGGACGTCGCGGTGCAGGACAAGCCGGTGGAGGCAGAGTACCGGTTCTTGAAGATCGAGAAGCTCAACCCGACGCTGGGCGCCTACGTCAGCGGCGTCGACCTCACCCAGCCTTATGGCGAGGATGTGGCCGACGAACTGCGCCGCGCGCTGGCTGACAACCTCGTGATCTTCCTGCGCGACCAGCCGATCGACTTCGAGGCGCACCGCCGCCTCGCCGCCGTGTTCGGCGAAGCGCACGTCGCGCCCAGCACCAAGCCCTGGCGCGTGCCCGGCTTCGACGAGATCACGAAGATGCACGCCGACGAGAACTCCACTTACGTCGCGGGCGAGGGCTGGCACTCCGACATGAGCTGCGATCCCGAGCCGCCGATGGGCTCGATCCTCTACCTGCACACGGTGCCCCCGCTCGGCGGCGACACGGTGTTCTCGAACATGTACGCGGCCTGGGATGCGCTCTCGGAGCGGATGAAGGCGCAGCTCGAAGGGCTCAGCGCGGTGCATGACGGGGTCAAGGCGTTCGGCGGGCTGGTGCCCAAGGGTATGGAACTGCCCTGCACCTCGCACCCGGTCGTGCGCCGCCATCCGGTGACGGGGCGCAAGGCGCTCTACGTCAATCGCGGCTATACCACGCGGATCGAGGGCATCCCCGAGCGCGAGAGCGAGGCGTTGCTCGCCTTCCTCTACGACCACGTCCAGAGCCCGATGTTCCAGTGCCGCTTCACCTGGAGCCCGCACGCCATCGCTATCTGGGACAATCGCTGCGGCCAGCACATGGCGATCTGGGACTACTTCCCGGCGGTCCGCTCGGGCTACCGCATCCAGGTCAAGGGCGAGAAGCCGGAGTGATTTGAGCGACACAGAGCACACGAAAAAGGCCGGGGGCGGGGAGCCTCCGGCCTTTTTCGTTAGACCGTTCCGTTCCGTATCCCGCCTTGGATCAGCTTTCGACGGGTTCCGCGATCAGCGGCGCCTGAAACGCCATCCGCGCGGCGGGCTTGCGCAATACCGCGACCGCGCAGAACAGCACCGCGCTGACCGCCGCGAGACCGAAGAAGATGCCCGCGAAGCTCCCGGTCTGGTCCTTGATCGCGCCGCCCAGCGCCGGGCCGAGCGCGGCGGAGGTCGAGACCGCCATCATGATCGAGTAGAGTTCGAGCGAGGCGCGGCGGCCGAAGTATTCCTGCAGCAGCATCACCGTCGAGACGTAGCTGAAGCCCAGCCCGCCGCCGAAGGTCACCATCCACAGCAGCAGCGTCAACGGCCCTTCCGCGATCGCCAGGGTGGCGGCGGAGAGCCCGAGGCAGCCGAGCGAGAACATCACCAGCGCGCGGGGGCTGGTCTTCTCGCCCACCACGCCCGCCAGCGCCGAACCGACCGCGCAGACCAGTGCCGAAAGGCTGATGAGCTGCGAGGCGCGGTCCTCGGCAATCGCGTGTTCGAGAAGGTGCTGGTAGGCGAAGCCGTGGGTGGTGGTGTTGATCGCGAGGCAGGCGGTATAGGCGAAGACGACCACCCAGAACTGCACGGTGCCCAGCGCCGCGCGGACGGTCCATTCGGTCGGCGCGTCGGCGGCGGGGGTGCCCTCGTCCTCCACCCCGCCAAGGCGCAGGCGGCTTGCGACGATGGTGCTGAAGCCCCCGACGACGACCGAGGCGATGGCGAACATCATCCAGTAGGCGCGCCAGTCCATCCCCGCCGACTGCGAGCCGTAGTACAGCATCGGTCCGGCGACCGCGCCGAGATTGCCGATGGTGAAGTAGAGCCCCAGCACCGTCGAGCGTCGCTTGAACGTGCTCGACAGGACGTGGACGGCGGGGACCGTACCGCAGAAGCAGTAGCCCACCCCCAGCAGCGTCGTGCCGAGGTAGTAGGTGCCGACCCCGGTCGAGGCGTAGAGCAGCCCGAACCCGGCGAAGAGGATCACCGTTCCCGTCAGCAGCGTGCGCCCGACACCCAGCTTGCGGATGGTGAAGGCGGGCGCGAGGCTGATGATGCCGCAGGCGGTGCCGAGCAGGGTGAAGCCGAAGCCCGCCTGCGCCCAGCTCATCCCGAACTCCTCCACCATCGAGGGGATCACCATCCCCAGCGAATTGAAGGTGCCGGCGGAAAGCAGGAAGTACATCAGGCACAGCGCCTGAAGCACGATGTAGACGAGCAGCCGGGTGTTCATGGGCGTGGTCGTCGATCCGATCGGGGTCGCGGTCATGGCAGTGTCCCTGAGGGGCGTTGGATGAAGGCGGCGGGCGTCACAGCACCGGCCACCGGCTGGGTACGGTCTTTCCGGCACGCGCGAGCAATGCCGGGGCGGCGGCTTCGACTTCGGCAAGGATTTCGTCCTCGTCGATCGTGGTCGCCCGATAATCGTCGACGAGGCGCTTCCCGTCCACCCACACCGAATGAACCCCGCGCCCGTCCGCCGACCAGACGAGCTGATTGACGACGTTGAGCAGCGGCGTCCATTCGGGCCGGTTGCGGTCGTGCGCGACGAAGTCGGCCTTCTTGCCGGGCTCGAGGCTGCCGATGAGGTGCCCCATCTGCGCGCCCGCCGCGCCGTGCAAGGCCGCGCATTCGAGAACTTCGTAGGCCGAGAACAGGCTGGAATCGCGCCGGGCGTCCTTGAACAATCCGGCGGTGACGTACATCGCGCGCATCATGTCGGCGGCGTTGCCGTTGTTGTTGCCGTCGGTGCCGAACTGGATCGGCACGCCCGCTGCCGCCATCTCCGGGAACAGGCCTGCGCTGCTGGCGCCGTAGGCCCCCTTCATCGCGGTCATCGGGCAATGGGTGACGTGGGTTCCGGTCGCGGCGAGGAGGTCCACTTCCTCGCCGTCGAGGAAGATCGCGTGGGTGAGCGAGAGGTGAGGGCCGAGCGCGCCGATCTCGGCCAGGTGCGCGATCGGGCGCTTGCCGGTGGTGGCGAGGAAGAAGTCCGGGTCCTGCGGGTCCGGGCTCATGTGCGCGGTTACGCCGGCGCCGTGCTCCTTCGCGAGTTGCGTGGCCGCGCGCCACAGGTCGTCGGTGGCGGTGACGTGGCCGACCAGCGCGGGCCATGCCGCCAGCAGCGGGTCGCCAGCGCAGGAATAGCGCTCGACCTCGCGCTGGAGCGTGTCGATGGCGTGCGCGGTGAGTGCGGCCTGATCCTCGGTGGGGTCGAAAGCGCGGTCCTGCGCCCATTGGCCGATGCGGCCGCGGATGCCGGTTTCGGCCAGCCCGTCATACACCGCGCCAAGGTCGAGGATGGTGCCTGCCTCGATGAAGCAGGTGGTGCCGGTGCGCAGCATCTCCAGCGCGGCGAAGCGGGCGGACAGGCGCTCCTCCTGCGGCGTCTGGGCCTGATAGGTGGGGATCAGCCACCCCATCACGTTGGCTTCCCAGTCGGTGTCGTCGGGCACCGCGCCGCGCGTGATCGGCTCGCCGGTGATGTGGACGTGGCAGTTCACGAAGCCGGGGGTGAGGACGAAGCGCGATCCGTCGATCACCTCGCGCGCCGAGACCATGGCCGAGACTTCGGCGGTGGGACCGACCGCGTGGATGCGGTCGCCGACCACGGCCAGCGCGCCGTCGCGGTAGATGCGCCGCTGCGCATCCATGGTGACGATCCAGGCGCCCCGGATCAGCAGGTCTACCGGAGTGCGGGCCTCGGTCATGCGGCGTAGCTCGCGCGGGCCATGTCTTCGAGGTGCTCGCCGATGGTGCGCGCCGGGCCGGTCTCGGCGCCGGACGCGCAGGTGGGGGCGACCTCCATTCGGTAGAGCGGCTCCAGTTCGAAGAACGTCGCGACCGAATTGCGCGCGCGGGTGCCATGGTTGTTGCGCACGCGGTGGAGGTTGGCCTTGTAGAGCCCGCCGGTGAAGCGCTCCATCATCTGGCCGACGTTGATGACGAAGCTGCCGGGGATCGGGGTCGCGAGGATCCAGTCACCATCGGCGTTGCGCACTTCGAGGCCCGCCATGTCGTCCTGCAGCAGGATCGTGATCGAGCCCCAGTCGGTATGCGCGCCCGCACCCAGCAGGTTGCGCTGCGCGTCCCGTGGCTGCGGTGGATAGGACAGCAGCCGCACGCCGACTTGCGGCTCGGCGAGGCCTGCTGCGAACCAGTCGGCGGGGAGGTCCACCGAAAGCGCTAGGCAGGCCATCAGGTGGCGGCCGAGGCGGATCATCTCGGCCTGGTAGCCCTCCATCTGCTCGCGGAAACCGGGTAGGCCCTCCGGCCACTGGTTCGGCCCCTGCATCGGCAGCCCGGCGACGACCCACGGATGGTGCGGCGGCAGGTCTCGGGCGAGCATGAAGCTCTCCTTGAAGTCGGCCGCCGAGCCGGCGTCGAGCACTTGCCGTCCGGTCGTCTCGTAGCCGCGCCGGGCAGGGGAATGCTCGATCGAAACTGCCGCCTTGGCCGCATCGTCCAGCGCGAACAGTGCGCGGGTCTGGGCGATCTGCGCGTCCATCAGGGCCTGCGGCACGCCGTGGCCGGTGACGTAGAAGAAGCCCGTCTCACGCAGCGCCCGGTGGATGTCGCGCGCGACGCGGGCTTGCTGGGCCGGATCGTCGAAGCTGCCGGAGAGATCGACCTGGGCGATGCTCTCGGCGGCGCGGGGCGGTTCGTAGACGATCATGAGCCGACCGCCGCGCCCAGGCGGAAGACGTTGCCCTCCGGGTCGCTCAACACGGCCTGATGCTGGCCGAAGAACGTGTCCTGCCCTTCGCGCACCAGCGTGGCGCCCTGCGCCACCGCGCGCCCGGCCATGACTGCCACCGCCGCGACCGATCCGACGTCGAAGGTCAGGATCGAGCGGGTGCCCACCGGTTCGATCTCGGGCAGGTTGACGAAGGGGCGGACCGTTTCGGTCGCGAAGCCGATCATGCAGCCGCCGCCGCGCACTTCGCGGTAACGGTGGTCGCGCGAGGACAGAACTTCCTCCAGCCCCAGCGCATCGACGTAGAACTGCGCCAGCGCCGCCACGTCGCGGGCGAGGAAGGTGACATAGGCCAATGTCAGCTTGGGCGTCAGGCCGACCATGCCGCCACCACCGCGTCGGTCGTTACCAGCAGCGAGGTGTGCTGGTTGAGCGCATTGAGCGTGCCCGTGTGCAGCGCCTCGTCGAAGCTGGCGCAGGCGTCGGACACCACGAAAGTATGGAAATCGCGGTGGAATGCGTCGCGCGTGGTGGAATCGACGCAGCAGTCGGTGGTGAGCCCGGTCATCACCAGCGTGTCGATCCCGCGCGCGCGCAACTGCTGCTCGAAATCGGTGCCGTGGAAGCTGGAATAGGCGAGTTTCTGGACCTCGATGTCGCCCGGTTCGGGGTGGACGCGGTAATAGTCCTCGCCGCCGCTGCCGATGCGGCAGATGCCCGCGCTGTCGGGCGTGCCGCGCCGCGCCATCCAGGTCTTGAGGGCGTTGGAGTCGGTTTCGGGCCGGGTCATGACGCGCATGAAGCCCACCGTCGCCCCGGCCTTGCGGGCGGCGGCGATCAGATCCTCGATCCGGTCGATCGCGGCTTCGGCCGGGCTCATGTCGGTGCCGTAGCGACCGATGAGGCCCTCGGGCGAGGCGAAGTCCACCTGCACGTCGACGACGATCAGCGCGGTGCGGGTGGGTGCGATCATGTCGCCCGGCTCGACGTGGGGGAGGGTATCGTCAGACATGCGCGCCCTCCGCCATCTGCGCGGGGAAACGCTCGCGCAGGACCGGCAGCACTTTCTCGCCGAAGATCGGCAGCGAGGCGTGGTAGTCGGGGAAGATCAGCATGAGCCCGTCGAGCGAGGTCTTCTCGAAGATCTCGCTCAGCCGGTCGATCACCGTCTCAGGGGTGCCGAGGACGTGCGGGGTCATGAAGGTTGAGCGGGCCTTCTGGGTGAAGGCGTTCTCCTTGCCGATCTCGTTGTCGAGGAATCCGTAGGCGCGCATCATGCCGTGGAGTGCCCCTTCGTCGAACCCGGCGCGGAAGTGGGCGGCGGTCTCCTCGGCAGCCGCGTCGGTCTCGCCGAACACCACGGTCATCATCGAGTAGGTGCGGATCTTCGAGCCCAGCGCCAGCGCGCCCGCCTTGGCATCGGCGCTGACTTTCGCCAGTTCCTCGACGTTTCCGCCGGACAGGAACAGTGCGTCCATCTCGTTGGCGGTGAAGGCGATGCCGACCTTTGATGTGCCCGCGCAGACCAGGAACGGCGGGGTGGAGGGCTTGGGGTTGGACATGCAGTCCTCAAGCGTGAAGTACTTGCCCTCCCTGGTCACCGAGTCCTCGGTCCACAGGGCCTTGATCGCCTGGATCCACTCGGTCGCCAGCACGTAGCGCTCGTCATGGTCGACGCCTTCGGGCCACGCGCCCATCTGCGAGAACTCGCCCTTGTAGGAGCCGGTCACCACGTTGAGCCCGGCGCGGCCATGGCTGATCTGGTCGAGCGTGGCGATCATCTTGGCGGTGACCGCCGGGTTCTGGAGGATGGTGTGGACGGTCGCCCAGACCTTCACGCGGCTCGTCGCCTGCGCAAGGCCCGCCATCATCATCGGCGAGTCGAGCGAGGCGTTCCAGTGCTTGGTCTCGCCGCCGTAGCCGCGGTACTTGGCCATCGCCATGATGAAGTCGAGGCCGATGTCCTCGGCCAGCTTCGCCGCCTTCAGGTTGTAGTCGTAGGAGCCGTCGAGCGCGGGCGCGTTCTTCGACAGGATCCAGCCGCCGTTCGCCATCGGCATGAAGATGCCGAGGTCGCGCCCTCCGGTGTCTGACGGAAGGCCGAAACTTTCGGGTCTCGGTTGGCTGTCGATCATCTGGCTCCCCTGCTGGCCATTGCGTTGTCGGATGAAGGCTAGGATGGGGCGTGATGCGGTTCTTGTCACCCTGCGCC
>DATKFS010000047.1:0-4924 GCA_035511275.1 Novosphingobium sp. | reverse complement strand
TCCGGTCGCCCCAGCCATGTCCTGCGCGCGCTGGGCCTTTCGGACCGGGATGCCAAAGCCTCTATCCGTCTGGGATTTGGGAGATATACTGATCCCGGGGAACTTGAGGATGCCTGCGCCAAAATCGAAGCCGCTGCGGCGGCGCAGGGAGTATGACGTTGGTTAGCGTACTATTCGTCAACATGGATGGATCACGGGTCACGGCACAGGCCGAGCCCGGATCGCGGCTGCTCGAAGTGGGGCAGAACGCGGGGATGCCGCTGGAAGGGACGTGCGAGGGGCAGATGGCCTGCTCCACTTGCCACGTCATCGTCTCGCCCGACTGGTTCGACAAGCTGCCCCCCGCCTCGATGGAGGAGGAGGACATGCTCGACCTCGCCGCCGGCGTCGGCCGCACGAGCCGCCTGTCCTGCCAGATCGAGGTCACCGAGGCGCTGGACGGCCTCGCCGTGCGCATCCCCGGCGTGGTGCGGGACATGCAGATAGGCTGACTGTCCCGGTTCCTCCCCGAGACAAGCTCGGGGAGGAACGGTCAGGCCGCCGCTACGGCCGCGACCTGTTCCTTCACGGCCTTGATCACCGCATCGGAAAACGCGGGGATATCGTCCGGCTTGCGGCTGGTGATGAGATTGCCGTCGACGACGACTTCCCGGTCCACCACTTCCGCGCCCGCGTTGCGCAGGTCGGTCCGGATCGAGGGCCAGCTGGTGACCTTGCGGCCCTTCACGAGGTCCGCCTCCGCCAGCAGCCATGGACCATGGCAGATGGCCGCGACAGGCTTGCCCGCCTGCGCGAAGCTGCGCACCAGCGCGACCGCCTTCTCGTTCATCCGCAGCACGTCGGGGTTCATCTGGCCGCCCGGAAGCACGAGCGCGTCGAAGGCGTCGGCATCCACTTCGTCGAGCGTCTGGTCCACCTTGACCGTGTCGCCCCAGTCGGTGTGCTGCCAACCCTTGATCTCGCCCGCTTCGGGGCTGGCGATGACCGTTTCGATGCCCGCCTCGTTCAGCGCGTCGCGCGGGCCGGTGAGTTCGGACTGCTCGAAGCCGTCGGTCGCGATGATGAGCACGCGGCGGCCGGTCTGGTTCTGGCCCATGCCAATTCTCCTGTGGTTGGGGGATGCTGGAGGAATGGTCGGCGGAAAACTTCGGTTCCGGCTGTTCCACTCGGGCCATCGTGTTGCTAGTGCGTTCCGCCATGGTGACCACGACCGACGACGAATCCGATCCGTTCGACGCCATCGTCGACGCGCCCTTCGATGCAGCGCTGTCGGAGCGCTACCTCGTCTATGCGCTTTCCACCATCACGGCCCGCTCGCTGCCGGACCTGCGGGACGGGTTGAAGCCGGTCCACCGCCGCCTGCTGTGGGCGATGCGGCTGCTCAAGCTCGATCCGGGCAATGCCTACAAGAAGTCCGCGCGCGTCGTCGGCGACGTGATCGGCAAGTACCACCCGCATGGCGACGTGGCGGTCTACGATGCGATGGTCCGCCTCGCGCAGGACTTCTCGCTGCGCTATCCGCTGGTGCAAGGGCAGGGCAACTTCGGCAACATCGACGGCGATAACGCCGCCGCCTACCGCTACACCGAAGCGCGGCTGACGCGCACGGCGATCCAGCTCATGGCCGGGCTCGACGACGGCACCGTCGACATGGTGCCCACCTATAACGGCGAGGACGAGGAACCGGAGATCTTCCCCGGCCTGTTCCCGAACCTGCTCGCCAACGGCGCGATCGGCATCGCGGTGGGCATGGCGACCTCGATCCCCAGCCACAACGTCGCCGAGATCATCGACGCGACGCTGCTGCTGATCGACAATCCGCATATCGAGCACGCGCAGTTGATGGAGGTGTTCCACGGCCCCGACTTCGCGACCGGCGGCTTCGTGGTCGACAGCCCGGCGGCGATCAGCCACGCCTACGAGACCGGCAAGGGCGCCTTCCGCGTGCGCGGCCGCTTCTCAACCGGGCGCAACCCCGACGGCACCTGGGAAGAGACCGGGATCGAGAAGCTGGGCTCCGGCCAGTGGCAGCTCGTCGTCACCGAAATCCCGTACATGCTGGCGAAGGGCAAGCTGATCGAGCAGATCGCCGCCCTCATCGGCGACCGCAAGCTGCCGATCCTCGAAGACGTGCGCGACGAGAGCGACGAGGAAATCCGCCTCGTCCTGATCCCCAAGAGCCGCAATGTCGATCCGGAACTGCTGAAGGAAAGCCTCTATCGGCTGACCGACCTCGAAAGCCGGTTCAGCCTCAACCTCAACGTGCTGGATTCGCACCGGACGCCGGGCGTTCTGGGGCTCAAGCTGCTCTTGTCCGAGTGGCTCTACAGCCAGATCGACATCCTGCTGCGGCGCACCCGCCATCGGCTGGAAAAGATCGCGGCGCGGCTGGAACTGGTGTCCGGCTACATCATCGCCTACCTCAACCTCGACCGGATCATCGAGATCATCCGCACCGAGGACGAGCCCAAGGCGGTCATGATGGCCGAGTTCGAACTGACCGACCGGCAGGCCGAGGCGATCCTCAACATGCGCCTGCGCAGCTTGCGCAAGCTCGAGGAAATGGAGCTTCGCAAGGAGCACGCCGAACTGCTCAAGGAGCAGGACGACCTCAACAAGCTGCTCGAAAGCCCGGCCCGCCAGCGCACCCGCATCAAGCGCGACCTCTCCAACCTGCGCAAGGACTATGCGGAGGATACGCCGCTCGGCCGTCGCCGCACGACGATCGCGCAGGCGACGAAGACGATCGAGTTCAGCATGGACGCGATGATCGAGAAGGAGCCGGTGACGGTGATCCTCTCCGCCAAGGGATGGATCAGGGCCGCCAAGGGTCACGTGCCGCTCGACGGCGACTACAAGTTCAAGGAAGGCGACGGCCCGGGCTACGCCTTCCATGCGCAGACCACCGACAAGATCCTGATCGCGCTCGACAATGGCCGCTTCTACACGCTCGGGGCGGACAAGCTGCCGGGCGCGCGCGGCTTCGGCGAGCCGATCCGCACCATGGTGGACATCGACGCCGACGCGCACATCGTCGCGGCGCTTCCCTACAAGGCGAAGGGGCAGCTGCTGCTGGCCTCGAACATCGGCCGGGGCTTCGCGGCGGAGATGGACGAGCTGCTGGCGGAAACGCGCAAGGGCCGCGCGGTGATGTCGACCAAGCCCGGCGTCACGCTGACCATCGTTCGCGAGATCCCCGCCGAGCACGACCATGTCGCGGTCGTCGGCGAAAACCGCAAGCTGGTGATCTTCAGCCTCGAGGAATTGCCGGTCATGTCCAAGGGGCAGGGCGTCACGCTCCAGCGCTACCGCGACGGCGGCATGGCGGACGTCATCACGCTCAGGCTGGAGGACGGCCTGTCGTGGACCATGGGCGGCGAAAGCGCCCGCACGCGGACCGAGAAGGACATGACGCTCTGGAAGGTCGCGCGCGGCGCGGCGGGCAGGCTGCCCCCGGTCGGCTTCCCGCGCGACAACAAGTTCCAGGGCTGACGGTGACGGCCCGGTGTGCATTTGCCGCTGCGGCCGTGATACTCGGCTGCTGGGCGACGGCCGCCACCGCCTGTTCTCCGCCCGCCGACTATCCCTTCCAGCTGAGCGCGGAGCAAGCGGCGCGAGCGAGTGTCGCCGAGGCTTCCGTGATCGTCGATGCCGAGGTCGTTGCGCTCGTCCATCCCGACAGTCCTTATGGCTATGCGCGGCTCAGGCCGATCCGCATCTTCAAGGGTCCCCGACGGCGGTTCTTCGATGTCGGCATGGGTGATACCTGTGGCACGCCGCTCATGCCGGGGGTCCGCTACCGAGCGCTCCTGAGCGGCAAGCTCCCGATGTACCGTGCCAGCTTCGGGATGAACATGCCGATGGGGGTGGAGCCACGCCAGTTCGTGACCGAAGTGGACCGGCTGCTGGGCAATACGCGCTCACCCGACCTGAATATCCCCGGTTTCGTCCTCATGCCCGAGTCCCCGGGAGCGAGCGAGGAGTAGCTCAGCTTTCCTCCACCGCCTGCGGATGATGCGGCACGAGGATCAGCGTCCGGCCCTCCACCCGCCAGCTGGCGAGGCGCGAGAGCAGGTTCATGCCGATGACGTTGGTCTCGCCCATCCCCGGCGCGACCACCGCGTCGAGTTCACGCGCCACCACGCTGCCGATGCGCAACTCGTCGATCGTCGCCAGTTGCGCTTCCACCGTGCCGTTGGCGGTCTTCATCAGCACCGAGCGGTTGAGCGGATTGGCCTTCAGCCGCGCCGCCTCGGCCGTCGCGGGCGAGATGGCGGTCAGCGTGGCGCCGGTATCGACGAGGAAATCGCGCTTCACGCCGTTGACGGTGGCGTCGATCCAGAAGTGGCCGTCGGGCTGCATCGGCACGCGCGTCTCGCCGCCTTCGACGGTCTGGCGCTCCATGCCCAGCTGCGGGAAGGCGAAGTCGGCGCCGGTGGTCAGCCGCGTGACTTGCGCGATCGTCAGCAGCATCGCCGCCAGCAGGCCGAGATTGCCGAGGCCCCGCACGAACCCGCCGAGCATGGGTGCGGGCCGCCGCAGCAGGCCGCCAAGCATGCTGGCGGTGATGCCGGCTACCGCCAGCGCGAGGAGCGGCTGGCCGGCGAGGAAGTTCAGGATTTGCGAGAGGTCCATGGCTTGTGTCCTAGCATGATCCAGCTTTCGCATCGCTGACTGAGGGGGTTCGGCACACCCTGTCGTCACCCCTGCTTCGGCGTCAGGATCAGCCGGTTGTCCTCCACCCGCCACGCGGCCAGTTGCGAGAGCAGGTTCATGCCGATGACGTTGGTCTCGACCTCGCCATCGGGGCCGATGGCGACGGGCAGGGCATTGGCCTCGATGCCGCCGAAGCGCAGCGAATCCGCCTCAGCCATGCGCGCGACGATGGGGCCGTTGGCGGTTTCGAGGATCACGCCGGCATCGT
>DATKFS010000046.1:0-22134 GCA_035511275.1 Novosphingobium sp. | reverse complement strand
GGTGATCTCCGCAGTGGGTTGTGGCAGCAGCCTCCGCGTCTGCGTCTTCCGCCCGTCGAGCAGCGCGCGCACCATGGCCGCGCTGAAAATGATGCCCTTGTCAGCCATGCCGATTTCCCCCTTCACAGAGGGTCGCGGGCGATTTACACCCGCCATCCAACCCCTTGATTCCGTTGACTCGGATTTTATCCCGGTTTACGGCGCTGCCACTGAAATTGCCCGATAATTTCGCGCTTTGGGAGCAGGATGTCGCAGGTTCGAATCCTGTCTCCCCGACCATTTTTCCCGCCCCTTGCGACGCCGGAGACCGTGAGCACGACCCGCAGAGATACAGGCGGCGCCCGCAACAAGGGATTCGAGGCGACTCACAAGGTCATCATCGAAGCCGCGGTCCGCCTCATTTCCGACAAGGGGCTCGATGCGCTCTCCATGGCGGCGATCTCGCGCGCGGCCGGGGTCAACCGCACCACCCTGTACTACCATTTCGCCGATCGCGACGCGCTCGTGGAGGCGGTGAAGGCGTGGTCGGCGCAGCAGATCGAGCGCGGCTTCAGCGCCGACCTGCCCCGGGGCGAGCGGATCGAGCACATCACCCGGTTCGTCCTGGAGAACGACGAGGTCATCAAGCTCTTCATCGACGACTTCCTGGCCCCCGGCGACATCCGCACCCGCTATCCACGCTGGGACGCGCTGCTTTCCGGCATCGACCGCGACGCCGGGGCGGAAGGGGCCGGGGACTTCGACGCCGAGGTCTACTCACTGATCCTGCTGACCGCCGCCTTCATCGCTCCCCGGGTATTCAAGGCCAGCGTGCGGCCGGACATGGCGATCGACGAGATCGTCGCCCGCTTCCGGCGCGAGCACATGCGCGTCCTCGAACGCGACGGGCTGCTGGAGGACTGATCTTCAAAATTACGACACAGGTGTTGTAATTTATGCGCGAGCGCGCTTAAGGTCGTCGTGAGCGGACCTGCCGAGTCATCCGGCGGCCGCAAGGGAAGGACCAACCCGCCATGACCGTGCAAGCAGCCGCATTCCGCCCCGTGCCGCAGTCGGAACTCGACTGGCTGGGCACCGAGCCGATCCCGGCGAAACCCTATTACGACCCGGCGTTCTACGAACGGGAACGCCAGGCGATCTTCATGAAGACCTGGATCGAGATCGGCCACGTCTGCGAACTCCCTGCGCCCGGCAGCTTCGTCCGGCGGGAGATCGAGTTCGCCAATGCCTCGATCCTGATCGTGCGGGGGCGCGACGGTGAGATCCGCGCCTTCCACAATGTCTGCACCCACCGGGGGACCCGGCTGGTGGAAGCGGAATCGGGACGCCAGCCGACCTTCAGCTGCCCCTATCACATGTGGACTTTCGGGACCGACGGCGCCCTGCTTTCCGCGCCGGACTTCGAGCAGTTCCATGTCGGCAAGAAGGACTGCGCCCTGCCCCGCGTGGCGGTGGATGTCTGCGCGGGGCTGATTTTCGTCAATTTCGCGGAGAACCCGCAGCCCCTGCGCGAATGGCTCGGAGACCTCGCCGACCGGCTGGAGGCCCTCCCCGTGGCGCGCGCCACGACCTTCCACGAATATGTCTACGAGATCGACGCCAACTGGAAGCTGACTTACGACAACTTCCAGGAAAACTACCACCTGCGCTTCATCCACCCGCGCTCGGGCGGCGCCGCGGCGGGGCCGGAGAATCCGTTCGGCTACCCGATCCGCTACGCGTTCCACGGGCCGCACCGGACGCAGACGATCTGGTCAAACCCGGCCGCCACGCCGCCTCCGCCCTCGGCGATGCTGGCCTATGCGGCGGCTGGCCGTTCGGCGGCGGTCAACGGCCTCGCCCTCGATGCGCCCAAGGACTACATCGCGCTGTTCCCGAACTTCTTCCTGTTCGGGTCACCCTACCAGCACTTCTCCCATGTCGTGATGCCGATCTCGGCCACACGCTCGCGCGGGGTGATCCGGCTCTACTGGGTCGGCGGCGATACCTGCGCCAGCGACAGCTTCGCGCGCGAGTTCCTGATGGCCACCGCGCGCGACATCCATGCCGAGGACCGCGCCGTGATCGAGGCGGGCCAGCGCGGGCTCAACAGCGGTGCGCTGAAGCACATCCATTTCCAGACGCAGGAAGTGCTGTGCCGCCACCTTTACCAGCAGGTCGTCGCCGCCGTGCAGGACCACGTGACGGAGAACGCATGATGTCGGGCCATCTTCCCGCCGGCTTCGAAAGCCTCGAACCCTATGTCGCGCAGTGGTCCGGCCGAACCGCCGCCGAGCGCGCGGGGCTGCGCGCGATGTTCGGGCCGGACGAACGCGCGGCATTCCACGCCGCCTGCACCCCGCTCGTCAAGGACGGGCTGGCGCTCCTCGACGCCCGCCCGCTGCCCGACCTCTCCCCCGCCGAGCGGCGCCTGCTCGACCTGTTCCTGGCCTACGCGCACGTCTCGCTGGCGATCGACGTGCAGGCCGGCGACGAGGACAGGCACAGTCCCTTGCGCGAATCGATGCGGATCACGCGCGAGCCGGCGGACTTCTGAGCGGGCTCAGTCCCCGGACTGCTTGCGGCGCCGCGTCTCCCAGCCCTTGCGGGCCGCTGCCGAACGCTGTTCGGCCGAGCCCGACTTGTGCGCCTTGCCCCCGCGCGAGGAGGAGACGTGGGTGTCCTTCTTCCCCCTCCCCGAGCCGGACTTGTTGCCGCCTCCGGACTCCTTGTTGACGGTGGCCCAGGCGCGCGCCTCGGCCTCCTTCTTCGGAACGCCGCGGTCTTCGTAGCCTTCCTCTATGTGCGCGGCCTTGCGCTTCTGCTTGTCGGTATAGCTGCTCTTGTCTCCACGTGGCATGGCTCGGGCTCCCTTTCCGTCATCCGTTGACGATCACGCCGCCGTTGGGGTGGAGGACCTGCCCGCTCATGTAGCTGGCGTCCTCGCAGGCGAGGAACAGGAACGCGGGCGCCACTTCGTTGGGCTGGCCGGGGCGGCCCATGGGCGTGCTTTCGCCGAAGTGCTCCAGCTTCTCCTCGCTCGCGCCGCCGCAGGGATTGAGCGGGGTCCAGATCGGTCCGGGAGCGACCGCATTCACCCGGATGCCATGCTCGACGAGGTTATCCGAGAGCGAACGGGTGAAGGCTGTGATCGCGCCCTTGGTGGAGCTGTAGTCCAGCAGTTCCTTGCTGCCCTGGTACATCGTCACGCTGGTGCAGTTGACGATCGCCGCCCCCGCCTCGAGATGCGGGCGCGCCGCCTGGACGAGGAAGAACATCCCGAAGATATTGGTCTGGAACGTGCGGCGCAACTGTTCCTCGGAGATGTCGGTGATGTCCTTGTCGGGATGCTGCTCGCCCGCGTTGTTGACGAGGATGTCGATCTTCCCGAACGCCGCCAGCGTCTCCTCGACGATGCGATCGCAGGTCTCGCGCGAACCGACATCGCCCTTGACGGTGATCGCGCGGCGCCCCTCGGCCTCGACGATGCGGCGGGTCTCGGCGGCGTCGTCGTCTTCCAGCAGGTAGGCGATGGCGATGTCGGCCCCTTCTCGCGCATAGAGCGCGGCCACCGCGCGACCGATACCGCTGTCCGCTCCGGTGACGATGGCGACCTTGTCCTTCAGGCGTCCCGATCCCGGATAGCGGGGCTGCCATTCGGGCTTCGGCTCCAGCGTGCTTTCGTGCCCGGGCAGGCCGTCCTCGTGGATCATCTCGACGGTTTCGGTCATGTCTGTCTCCTTTTGCGGAGAAAACGAAGACGGGCGGCGCCGGGTTTCGGCGCCGGGTCATGCGACGGGCGCCGTTCGTCGCAAAAAAGGGGCACGACTTTCGCCGCGCCCCCGTCTCGACTGGCCTGGACCGATCAGAACTTGATCGAGAGGCCCGCCGTGCCCCGGTCGGTGTGATATTCGCCGTTGCGCACGATGCCGTACTCCAGGCGCACCTTCATCGCGTTGGTCAGCTTGAGGGACAGGACACCGCCGCCCTCGAACGAGTCCTTGTCGGCTTCCACGCTGGAGACCAACCAGTCCGCCGCGCCCAGTTCGGCCGTGCGGACCGCCGTGGCGTCCTTCAACTCGTGCCGCCAGTTGGCATAGGCGCCGAACTCGACCGGATTGCCGACGCCGATCGCGAACTCCGCCCCCAGCTTGGTCCGCGCGCTCGTCCACTTCTCCTTGGGCAGCACGAGGGCGACCGTCGCCGAGCCATCCTCGGCCACGCCGTCCGCCGAGCTGCGGGCGAATTCGATCCCGGCCACCGGGCGCACCACCGAACGGGCGCCGAGCGGCACGTCCAGCCTGGCATCGAGCGCGGCGGTCCACGTCTCGATCTCGAAGCCGTCCGTCGCCAGCAGGTTGCCCGTGGTCAGCCCCACGGAACGCCGGGTATCGACGTCGGCCTTGTTCCAGCCGACCACGCCGCCGATCGTGAAGCTGCCGAAGCGGTGGGCGCCATAGACGAACACCGATGCGGTATCGATGTCCGCCGAACTGGCCACGTCGCTGGCGATGTCGCCATTGCTGTAGCTGCCGCCGAGGCCGAGCCGGGTTCCATCGACGTTGACCACGCTGAACCCGCCGATCAGCCCCTGCGCCGTCCGTTTGTAGCCATAGGCGGTGTCGTCCTCGCCGACTTCGGTGGACTGGCCGATGTAGCGGCCCCAGATCGTCGCGCCCTTGCTGGCGCTGTCGATGCCGCATCCCTCGGCCGCGCCTTCCGGCGGGGGCTCGGTGAAGGCGCCGGGCGTCTGGACCTCGGGCGGGCAGCCCCAGGGCTCTTGCGCGGCGCTGAGGGCGATGCGGCTGACGTCCTGCGCGGACGACTGCGCCATCTGCAGCGCATCGGCGTGAATCTCGCCGCTGGCCTGCGAGAAGGCGTAGTCGAGCGCGCCGCCGTCCATGCCGTAGAGGGCGTCGAACAGCGCGTAGAACGCCCCCGACCGTGCTCCGGCGGCGGGGCGGAACGGGTCGAGGCCCTGTGCCGCCGAAACGGCGTTGAGCTTCCAGCCCGCCGAGGTGCCGAAGCTGCCGAAGCTGCCCGGCGTCGTCGCGATGGTGATGCTGGTGGGGCGGTAGATCACGTCGAAGCGCGTGTTCGCGGCGAGCCCGGTCGCGGGCTGGACCACCGAGTCGAACGCGCCCGCCCGCACCGTGCCGCCGGCGACGATGGTGAAGGTGTCTCCGACCGCCGGGGTATAGGTGTTATTGCCCCCGGTGATGCCTCGCAGCGTGGGCGCGAGGATGCCGTTGGGCTGGAACGTGGCGCCACTGGTGAGCGCGAGGCGATCGTAAGTGCCCGCGCCGCCGGCCGGGTTATAGGTGCGCCCGTCGATCTCGACGGCGAGGCGCGCGGTGTCGGCCAGCGTCACGTCGCCCGCCGCGATCACCAGGGTCCCGGGGCTGTTGCCCGGTGCCAGGGTGCCGCCCGCCGCCACCGCCACGTCGGCGACGATGGTGCCCGTCCCCTTCAGCGTCGCGCCCGAGGCCACGGTGACGTCGAGGCTCGACAGCGCCGAGTTCACCGCCAGCGTCCCTTGCTGGACCGCGAAGGTTTCGTTGATGGTGCTGATCGCGCCGGACAGCGTCAGCGTGCCTTCCCCGGTCTTGACGATGCCCCCCGGCCCCGTGAGGCCGCCCGTCAGGCCGACGTCCAGTCCATTGCTGTCGAGCGTGCCGCCCTGCGTCTGCACGGTGAGCGCGGTCGCGACGTCACCGGCCGCCGCGAACTGGAGCGTGCCGCCGACGAAGTTCGGATTCACGTCGCCATCGGCAAGCTCGACCGTGGTGTAGAACGGCTTGGCGAGGTCGATGTCGGGAATGGTGCCGCCCGGGATCGGGATCAGGACGTCCGAACCGCGGGTGATGTCGGTGGCGGGATCGAAATCGACGTTCGCGTTCGCGGTCGGCACGACGCCGCCGAAGCCATCGACATAGACGTAGCCCGAGTGCGCCCCGTACGGGCAATCCAGCGCCACGAAGAGCAGGTCGTAGTCGTGCCCCGCGATCATGTCGATGTCCTCGACCTTCCAGTCGCTCGTCACGTAGCGGCCGGCGGTGCGGAAGATCGTGGTGTTCTGCGCGGTATAGGCGCTGTAGGCGATGTTGTTGATCACCTTGCCGGTCGTCTTGTCGACCACCTTGATGATGAACGAGGGACTGTCCGTGGCGCCGTGCGACGGTTCCAGCACCGCGTTCCAGGCATAGTACAGCTTGTTGCCCGCATAGCCGTTGACGGTCTGCGACAGCGCGGTGACCCCGTAGTTCGGGTTGGCGTCGTTCAGCCGGATCGCGTTGTTGCCGGCGAACACCGTGGGCGTGCCGGTGAAGGGATCGAAGTCACCGGCATTGGTGATGGTGACCGAGTTGGGCGGGCCGCCCCAGGTCGAATCGACCGGAGGCCAGACGCTGACGTCGGTCCAGGTGCCGCCGCTCAGCGTCCATCCGCTGGCGTCTCCGGTCTCGAACCCCGGGTTCACGACCGTCTGCGCCGCCGCCGGCGCCGCCAGTGCCAGCGAGACGCCAAGGGCGGTGGCGCTGACCGCCCACTTCACGCCCGACGAGTTAAGTGTCGCACTTGCAAACATGATTTCCCCCTCATCAGAAGCTCCGCCGCTTCTGACCTAGGGACTAGTACATAGAGAGAAATGCTAAAAGTAATCAGTACTGTCAGGATGATTACAACGGTTGTTATTTTGTTAACAATCCGAACTACACATAAGTTTACTTGCACCTAAACATAAGTTTACTTTGTCAAAATTCCGTCATCCCATGCACCTGATTCAAACACGAAAAACGCCGCCCGGGCTGAGCCGGGCGGCGCCTGTCATTCTCGCGATAGAGCCGGTCGTCAGACCAGGGCGCCGTGGCAGTGCTTGTACTTGTTTCCCGAACCGCAGGGGCACGGCGCGTTCCGGCTGATCTGCAGCCCGGCGTAGGGATCCTCGCCGCCCTCGGTGCCGCTGGACGGCGCGCCGAAGCCCTGCGTGATGCCCTGGGGGCTGCCCGCAAAGCTGCCGAACAGTTCGGGGTTGAGCGCCGAACCGTCGCCGTCGTTCGAGTTGTCGAGCCCGGTGAAGGGATCGATGTGGCCGGTCAGGAAGTCCGGCAGTTCGGGAAGCTGCGCCGGCTCAGGCATCCGCAGTTCGCTGACCGAGATAATGCGCGTCACGTCCTCGCGGATGGTGTCGAGCATACGTTCGAACAGGCTGAAGGCTTCCTGCTTGTACTCGTTGATCGGCGTCTTCTGCGCATAGGCGCGCAGGAACACGACCTGGCGCAGCGCGTCGAGCGTGGCGAGGTGCTCCTTCCAGTAGTGGTCGAGGCGGTCGAGCAGGATCGACTTCTCGATCTGGCGCCAGATGGCCGGATCGTCCTTCGACATCTTCTCGTTCATCTGCGCCTCGGCCATGGCGGCCACGCGCTCCTCGATCTCCTGCGGCTCGATGCCGTCTTCCTCGATCCACGCATCGAGCGGGATTTCGAGGCCGAGGACGTCGCGGGCGCGCTCCTTGAGCTCCTCGACCTTCCAGTGCTCGGGGTAGGAACCCTGCGGGCAGGCATCGGCGACGATGGCGTTGACGGTATCGTTGCGCATGTCGAGCACGACGTCGTCGACCGTCTCGGCATCCATGATGTCGGCGCGCTGCTCGTAGATGACCTTGCGCTGGTCGTTCATCACGTCGTCGTATTCGACGACCTGCTTGCGCACTTCGTAGTTGCGCGCCTCGACCTTCTTCTGCGCCGTCTCGATCGCCTTGGACAGCCACTTCGAACCGATCGCCTCGCCGTCGGCAAGGTTGTTGTTCATCATCTTGGAGAACAACGTATCGGGCCCGAAGATGCGCAGCAGGTCGTCCTCGAGGCAGAGGTAGAACTTCGACATGCCCGGATCGCCCTGGCGCCCCGAACGGCCGCGAAGCTGGTTGTCGATACGGCGGCTTTCGTGGCGCTCGGTGCCGATGACGCAAAGGCCGCCCGCTTCGAGGACCTTGCGCTTCTGCTCGCCGACCTCGGCCTTGATCTTCGCGATCGCGGCGTCGCGCTCGGGGCCTTCCGGCATGTCGCGCAGTTCGTCCTCGACCCGGAACTCGACGTTGCCGCCGAGCTGGATGTCGGTGCCGCGGCCCGCCATGTTGGTGGCGATCGTCACCGCGCCGAGCGAGCCGGCCTGCGCGACGATGTGCGCTTCCATCTCGTGGAAGCGGGCGTTGAGGACCGAATGCTTGACGCCTTCCTTGTTGAGGAAGTCCGACAGCAGTTCCGACTTCTCGATCGACACGGTGCCGACCAGAACCGGCTGGCCGGTCTCGTACTTGGTGCGGATCAGCTTGGCGATGGCGGCGAACTTGTCGAGCGTGTTCTTGTAGAACTCGTCCTCCTCGTCGACGCGCTGGACCGGCACGTTGGTGGGGATGGTGACGACGTTCATCTTGTAGATGTCGTAGAACTCGCCCGCCTCGGTCGCGGCCGTGCCGGTCATGCCCGAGAGCTTGGGGTACATGCGGAAGTAGTTCTGGAAGGTGATCGAGGCGAGCGTCTGGTTCTCGGGCTCGATGCGCACGCCTTCCTTGGCCTCGACCGCCTGGTGCAGGCCGTTCGACCAGCGGCGGCCGTCCATCATGCGGCCGGTGAACTCGTCGATGATGACGACCTTGTCGTCCTTGATGATGTAGTCGGTGTCGCGCTTGAACATGACCACGGCCTTGAGGCTCTGGTCGAGGTGGTGGACCACCTGCGTATTCTCGACGTCGTAGAGGTTCGAGCCTTCGAGCAGCCCGGCGGCCTCGAGCATGCGCTCGGCCTTCTCGACGCCGTCCTCGGTCAGCGAGATGTTCTTGGTCTTCTCGTCCGCCTCGTAGTCCTCGGGCACGAGCTGCTTCACGATGGCGTCGACCTGGACGTAAAGCTCGCTCTTGTCGTCGGTCGGGCCCGAGATGATGAGCGGGGTACGCGCCTCGTCGATCAGGATCGAATCGACCTCGTCGACGATCGCGAAGTTGAAGGGGCGCTGCACCATCTGGCTGCGCTCGTGCTTCATGTTGTCGCGCAGGTAATCGAAGCCGAACTCGTTGTTGGTGCCGTAGGTGATATCGGCGCCGTAGGCCTCGCGGCGTTCGAACTCGTTGAGGTTCGGAACGATCACGCCGACCGTCAGGCCCAGGAACCCGTGCAGCTTCTCCATCTGCTCGGCGTCGCGGCGGGCGAGGTAGTCGTTCACGGTGACGACGTGGACGCCCTTGCCTTCCAGCGCGTTGAGGTAGGTGGCGGTGGTCGCCACCAGCGTCTTGCCCTCGCCCGTACGCATCTCGGCGATCTCGCCGCGGTGGAGCACCATGCCGCCGATCAGCTGGACGTCGAAGTGGCGCATCCCGAACACGCGGCGCGAGGTTTCGCGCACGGTGGCGAAGGCTTCGGGCAGCAGGTCGTCGAGCTTGGCGCCGTTCGCCAGCATCTCGCGGAACTTGGGCGTCTGCGCCGCCAGTTCCTCGTCGCTCATGGCTTCGAGCGTGGGTTCGAAGGCGTTGATCTGCGCGACGACCTTGTCGAGCGACTTGACGTAGCGCTCGTTGGACGAGCCGAAGATGGATTTGACGAGTGCGCCGAGCATGGCGGGGAATCCCTGTTTTTCGTGGATGCGTAAGATCGGAGGACGGCGCGCGGGCGAACGGCCGGCGCGTCTGAAAGCTCGCGGAAAAGCGAATTGTTGCGCGAGGTCCCGCGTTATTCGCGGGCGCGGTCTATGCCTGTAAGCACGGCCGGGACCGCGACCGGAACCGGCGCAGCGATGCGCGCGGGGGCATGGAGACGCGTGTTGCGCAACCCCGGCTCGGGCAGCCGCGCAAGGGCGACGGGCGCCCTGGGAGCCTTGGCGACGGCCATTTCGCGCGGCGCGACGAGCTGCGTGCTCTGCATCTGCGACGCGCGTGCATCGACCGGGCCGATCTGTGCGGCCAGGCCCGTCAGCAGGGCAAGCAGGGTCAGGAGCAGGCGATGGGCCATCGCAGATGCAGATAGGAGCGCAGCCGTCCCCTGTCCACCGCGAACCGCGCCGGATCGGAAATGGTCGGCACGGGGACGGACCGATATTTTCTCCGGCAGCCCTAACCCGGTCTTTACCTTGTCCCGTATAGACGGGACGCCATGCAGCAAGCGGCTCCTTCCACGCCCTCCCACTCGCAGCGGCTCGTCCTGCTCGACGGGCTGCGCGGAATCGCGGCGATGGGCGTCGTCCTGTTCCATGCCGACCTTGGCGGCGCGGGCGTGGCGTTCTCGCGCGGGTATCTGTTCGTCGACCTGTTCTTCCTGCTGTCGGGCTTCGTGCTGGCCCTGTCGTTCGAGCCCCGTTTCGCGAGCGGGCTGGGGGCAGCGCCGTTCCTGCGCCAGCGCCTGCGCCGGTTCCTGCCGATGGTCTCGGCGGGGGCCGTGCTGGGCTTCCTGGCCGTGCTGGGGCGGGACTATCCCCTGATCGCCTGCGTCCTCGCGCTCGTCGTCTCGGTCGCGACGATTCCGCTGCCGATGGCGACGATGTTCCCGCTCAATCCGCCGCAGTGGTCGCTGATGGTCGAACTGGTCGCGAACGGCGTCCATGCACGCTGGCTGCACCGCGTGCCGACCGGGAGACTGGCCCTCCTCGCCGCCGCCTGCGCGCTCGCCATGGCCGCGCTGATGGCGTGGGAAGGCAAGGGCGACCTCGGCTCCGGCATCCTGCAACTGCCCGCCGGACTGCTGCGCGCCGGCTGGTCCTATACGCTGGGGATCGTCCTCGCCCGCATCTGGAGCCTGCGCCGTCCCAGGCCGCTGGCGGACTGGCGCGTCGCCCTCGTCGCGCCGGTGCTGGCCGTCATCGCCCTGCCGTTCCTGCCGGGACCGCCATGGGCGGGCGACGTCCTCGTCGTCACGGCGATCTTCCCGGCGCTGTTCTGGGTCGCCGCCAGCGCGGTTCCCGGCCCGTCGGACGAGCGCACGCTGGCCGCGCTCGGCGCGCTGTCGTTCCCGCTCTACGCGATCCACTTCCCGATACTGAGCATGGCGGACATGCTGGGCGGCGAAGCGGGCCGCATCGTCGGAGTGGGCGTGGCCATCGCCGCCGCGGCGGGACTGGCGGTGGTCACTTCCCGCCGCGCCGCCGGGCGTCTTTTCGGCAAGCGCCCCGCCGCCGCCTGAGCGGACGCCTCACTCCACGGGTTCGATCTCGATCCTGGTGGTGGCGCGGAACCGGCGACGGACCGGCTCGCCGTCGCTGCCGAGGTAAGGCTGGTAATGCCCGGCCACACACATCCGCATCGCCTTCTCGACCTGTTCCCCGGGGAGTTCGGGCGCCTTCAGCTCGCAGCCGCTGACCGTGCCGTCGGGCTCGACGATGAACGAGGTCACCGCTTCCATCGGTTGCGGCAGGGGCACCGGATCGGTCATCTTCCACACCACCCGGTTGGCGTAAGTGCCCCAGACCGGCTTGCCCTTCCGGTCGCGGGCGGGATCGAACACCGCGCGCAGCGTGATGAGATTGCAGGCGGTATCGTCCAGCGCCGCCACGCCGCTGCTGACGGTGACGGTGCATTCGCTGACGCGCCCCTGCGGATCGACCTTGAGCTGGAAGGACACCGCGCCTTCCGCCTGGTCCATGTAGGCGGTGGTCGGATAGTCTTCCGGCCCGATCCATTCACCCGGGTTACCCATGGGAAACGCACCGCGCGGCACGACCTTGCGCGCCAGGATCTCCATCGCCTCACCCACGGTCCTGGCTCCCTCGGTCGAAGGGGCGACGGACAGCGCGGCGACAAGGAGCAGGATCGTCATGCGCGGACTATGGATCGACTTCGACCGGCCGTAAACGCCCCGCGTGGCCGGCATCGCGGACACCGACGCTTGACCTGTCATGGCCATGCGCTACCCACCTGCGCCCATGGCCTACCCCGTCTCCCCGCTCGCCTCGCCCTTCCCCGCCCTGCCCGAGATCGCGGGCGTCACGCCCCACGTCGTCCGCGCCGGCTACAAGGACTGGGGCCGGTGCGACCTCACCTACGTCACTTTCGACGAAGGCACCGCCGTCGCCGGCGTGTTCACGAAGAACCTGTGCTGTTCGAGCGAGGTCGAACTGGGCCGCGAGAACGTGGCGCTCGGCCGCGCGCGGGCGCTGGTGGTGAACGCGGGCAACTCCAATGCCTTCACCGGCTACCGCGGCCGCGAGGCGGTGGAGCAGATCATGGAGCAGGTTTCCGCCCATATCGGCTGCCCGGCGAGCGAGGTCTTCGTCTCGTCCACCGGCGTGATCGGCGTACCGCTGCCCAAGGACAAGGCGCGCGAGGGCGTGGCGAAGGCCCTCGCCGCGCAGCCCTGCGGCTGGGAGGACGCCGCCAACACCATCGCCACCACCGACACGTTCGCCAAGGGCGCGACGGCCACGGCGATGGTCGGCGGCGCCAAGGTCACCATCAGCGCCATCATCAAGGGATCGGGCATGATCGCCCCCGACATGGCGACGATGCTGGGCTATCTCTTCACCGACGCGGCGGTGGAGCCGGGCTTCCTGCAAGCCTGCCTCTCGGCCGCGAACGAGCGCACGTTCTCGTGCATCACGGTCGATTCGGACACCTCCACCAGCGACACGGTTCTCGCCTTCGCGACCGGCAAGGCAGGCAACGCGCCGCTTGCCTCGTTCCAGAGCGAGGGCGCCCACGCCTTTGCCGCCGCCGTCCATGACGTGTGCCGCCAGCTCGCCCACCTCGTCGTGCGCGACGGCGAGGGCGCGCAGAAGTTCATCGCGGTAAGCGTGACCGGCGCGGTCTCGGACGAAAGCGCCCGCAAGGTCGGCATGGCCATCGCCAACTCGCCGCTGGTCAAGACCAGCATCGCCGGCGAGGACGCCAACTGGGGCCGCGTCGTCATGGCCGTGGGCAAGGCGGGCGAACCCGCCGACCGCGATCGCCTGTCCATCGGCTTCGGCGGCACCTGGGCCGCGCGCGAGGGCCTGCCGCTGGCCGACTACGACGAGGCGCCCGTCGCCGCCCACCTCAAGGGGCACGACGTGACGATCGAGGTCGACCTCGGCCTCGGCGACGGCAGCGCGACCGTGTGGACCTGCGATCTCACGCACGGCTACATCTCGATCAACGCCGACTACAGGAGCTGAGCATGGCGGCACCCTCGTTCACGATCTGGGGACGGCTGAACTCCCACAACGTCAAGAAGGTCGCCTGGTTCGCCGAGGAACTGGGGCTGAACTACGTGCGCCACGACATCGGCGGCAAGTTCGGCTTCACCGGGGAATACCTCGCGAAGAACCCCAACCGGCTGATCCCGACGATCGAGGACGGCAAGGTCGTGCTGTGGGAATCGAATGCGATCCTGCGCTACATGGCGGCGGAATACGGCGGCGAGCGCTGGTTCCCGCGCGATCCTATCGACCGCGCCATCGCCGACCGCTGGATGGACTGGCAGTTCGCCTACGCCGACGCGCAGCGCGTGCCGTTCCTGAGCTTCGCCCGCACGCCCGAGGCCGAGTGGGACCACGACGCCATCGCGCGCGGCGTGACCGACTGCGCTCGCCATCTCGCGGTGCTGGAACGCTACCTGATTGAAAAGCCCTGGCTCTCGGGCGGGGAGTTCGGCATCGGCGACATTCCCATGGGCGTCTACGCCTATACCTGGTTCAGCCTGCCCTTCGACAAGCCGGACTTCCCCGCCGTGGCCGACTGGTACGCCCGCATCCGCGAGCGCCCCGGCTTCGCCGCGCAGGTCATGATCCCGCTGACATGAGCACGCCCGCGATAACCGCCGCCCTCCACGTCGCGGTCGAGGCGATCATGCGCGAGGCGAGCGAGCGGGCGATCCTGCCTCGCTATCAGACGCTCTCCGCCGCCGAGATCGACAACAAGGCGGCGGACGACGTCGTCACCATCGCCGACCGCGACGCCGAGGCGCTGCTGACCGATCGCCTCGCCGCGCTGCTGCCCGAGGCCGCCGTCGTCGGCGAGGAAGCAGTATTCGCCGATCCCTCGGTGATGGAGCGGCTGAAGCATGGGCCGTGCTGGATCGTCGACCCGCTCGACGGCACCAACAACTTCGCGGCCGGAAAGCCGCCGTTCGGCGTGCTGGTCGCGCTGGCCGACCGGGGCGACATCCTCGGCGGCTGGATCCTCGATTGCCTGACCGGTCGGTTCTGCCGCGCCGCGCTGGGCGGCGGCGCGTGGATCGACGGCGAGCGGGTCACCGCCCGCACCACCGGCGAGACCCCGCCGGTGGCGGCGATCTCCACCGTCTTCCTCGACGAAAGCGCGCGCGAAAAAGTGCTGAGGCACATCGCCCCGCACTACCGCATGGTCGACATTCCCCGCTGCGCCGCGGAGCAGTATCCCCGCCTCGTCCTCGGCACCAACGACATCTCGGTGTTCAACCGCACCCTGCCCTGGGACCATGCCGCCGGGGCGCTGTTCCTGAACGAGGCCGGCGGCAAGGCGGCTCGCCCGGACGGCAGCGCCTACCGCGTCGACGAATACGAACGCCGCGATCTCATCGGTGCCTCCAGCCCCGCGCTGTGGGACCGCTTCGCCGAAATCGTGGCCCGGATCGGCGCGTAGAGGTCAGCAAGGCAAAGACCCCCGCCGCTTCCCAGCGACGGGGGTCCTCAACATTTTCGACCTGTCCGGTCAGCGGCTCACAGCTCGGCTTCGAGCCAACCCTTGAGCGCGTTCTTCGGCGCCGCGCCCAGCTTCTGGGCGACGGGCTTGCCGTCCTTGAACAGCACCAGCAGCGGGATCGACTTCACGCCAATCTCGGCCGGGATGCCGGTGTTGGCCATGATGTCCATCTTGGCGATCGTCACCTTGTCCGCCAGTTCCTCTCCGATCTCCTCGAGAGCGGGGGCGATCATCTTGCAGGGACCGCACCAGTCCGCCCAGAAATCGACGAGAACGGGCTTGTCGGACTTGAGGACGTCGTCCTCGAAGCTGGCGTCGGTAACGGCAATGGTCGACATCTGGGGTACTCCTGGGAGATTGATCGGGGTGCAATCTAGGGATGAAACGAAAGGACGCAACGGCGGCGGGCGAAAGGTTTACTCGCGCACCGCCAAGTCGGGCTTGTGGCGGGCCAGCACGTCGGCGGGAACTTCGATCAGGCGCGGGACGGCGGTGTAGAGCAGCGCCACCTCGATCGTGCGGCCGGGGAACGTCGCTTCCAGCGCGGCGGCATAGGCGCCCATCTGCCGCAGCACACCGACCGGCACCGCCTCCACCGCCGCGGGCGGACGTCGCGCGCTCTTGTAGTCGACGAGGCGCACGCGGCCCGGCTCGATCACCAGCCGGTCGATCGTGCCCGCCACCACCTGTCCGCCGACGACCGCCGCCACCGGGACTTCGGCCAGGCTGTCGGGCGTGAAGAGGTCGGCCCATTCCGGGTTGCCGATCACCGCCAGCGCGCCCGCCAGCAGCACATCACGGGTTTCGGCGTCGAGATCGGCGGCATGGCGCGCAAGCCACGCCTGACCCGCATCCTCGCGCCGGTCCGCGGCGACGTCGGGCAGGCGTTCGAGCAGCTTGTGCACCAGCGTGCCGCGCCGCGCGGCATCGCGCCCGGCACCCGGCGGGAACGGCGGATCGGGCGCGTCCTCCTCGCCCAGCGCGGACGGCGCGAGCGGGCGCGGCGGGCGCGGTTCGGCCGGCGGACCGCGCTCCAGCCACGCGGGCAGCGGATCGCGCAGCGCCAGTTGCGGCGCGCCCGCCTCGGCCGGGACCGGAGCCACGCGCTCCCCGTCCTCGCACCGCCCGCCCCAGATCGGATCGGCGACTTCGGCATCGGGCGCGAAGAGTTCGCGCAGGCGTGCATACCAGCTTTTCGGGCTCGGCTCGCCGCGATCGCGCGATCCCAGCGCGCCGCCCACGAACAGCGCTTCCTCCGCGCGGGTCATCGCCACGTAGAGGAGGCGCCAGTGCTCCTGCTCGTCCGCCGCCCGCGCTTCCTCGATGCGCTCGGCGATGCGGCCCTGCTTCTCGTCCTTCGAGAGCGGCGGCAGCGGGATGGCGCGCGCCGGGTTCGCCGGATCGGGCAGCTCGATGCCACGCTCGCGCGCGTTGTCGGGATTGCTGGTGGCGTCGGCGAGGATGACGACCGGCGCCTGCAGGCCCTTCGACCCGTGCACCGTCATCACCCGCACAAGCCCGGCCGCGTTGTCCGCCTCGCGCTTCAGCTCGCCGTCGCCCGCGTCGAACCAGGCGAGGAAGCCGGCGAGGCTGGGCGTATCGGTGACGACGTAGGCGCGCGCGGCGTTGACCAGTTCATCGATCGGGTCGTTCGCCTCGGTGCCGAGCCGCGCCACCAGGCGGCGCCGACCCTGCCACGGCCCGACCAGCAGCCAGTGCAGCAGATCCTGCGGCGGATCGTAGTCCGCCTTGGCCAGCAGGTCGCCAAGCTGCGCCATGACCGCCGCCACGTCCGGCTCACGCGAGCGGCGCAGGTGATCCCACAAGTGCGTGTGGCGGGGCCGCCAGGCATGGGCCAGCAGCTGCTCCTGGCTCCAGCCCACCAGCGGCGAGACCAGCAGCGCGGCAAGGTTGAGATCGTCGAGCGGCTGCACCGCGAAGCGCAAGGCCGCGACGAGGTCCTTGACCGCCAGCGGCGCGCCGAGGCGCAGGCGATCGACGCCCGCGACCGGCACGCCCGCCGCATGAAGCCGCGCAACGATCAGCCCGGCCAGTTCCTTGCGCTGGCGCACCAGCACCATGATGTCGCCCGCCCCGGCCCGCCGCCTGCCGCCCTTGACCAGGGTGAGGCCCGGTCCCTGCCGGTCCAGCCATTCGCGCACCTGCAGCGCGATGCGCTCGGCCATCTGGCGGTCGGGGCGCGAGAGCCAGTTCGGCGCGGTGCCGTCCTCGCCCTCGCCGGTGTCGTCGTCATCATCGCCGTCGCCCTCGCCGACCGGACGCCAGAGCGCAACGTAGCCGGGACGATCCTGGCCCTGGTGCAGCTCGGCCGGACGGTCGAGGCCGAAACTCTCGTGGCCGATCCACATGATCGCCCGGTCCACGAAATCCAGCACTGCCTGCGCGGTACGGAATGATCGGTCCAGCCCGTATTCGCGCAGTTCGCGCGGGGCGATATTGCTGCGCAGCATCTCGGCGTTCTGCGCGGCGGCTCCCATCTCGCGCCGGACGCGATCGGCGGCGCGGCGGAAGTTCTCGGGGCTGGTGCCCTGAAAGCGGAAGATCGCCTGCTTGTAGTCGCCCACCACGAACAGCGTGCGCATCAGTTCGCCCGGCCGATCGTCGTGCTGGCCGAGGCCCGCCCAGAACTCACCCGCCATCGCGAAGATGATGTCCCACTGCGCGGCGTTGGTATCCTGCGCCTCGTCGACGAGGATGTGGTCGAAACGACGGTCGAGCTTGTAGCGGATCCAGTCCGCCTGCGCCCGGTTGCCGAGCAGGTCGGCGGCGCGGCGGATCTGGTCGTCGAAGTCGATCAGCCCCTCGCGCTGCTTGGCCTCGTCCCAGGCGATCGCGAAGGCGCGGCCAAGACGCAGCGCCGGCACCAGCCGGTCGGCGAGATCGAGCAGCGAACGCGCCGCGCGGATCGCGGTGATGCAGCCGACCACCCTTGCACAATATCCGGGGTAGTCGGGATCGAGCTTGTCCTGCGACTTGCTGGCCTTGGGCTCGCCCTTCTGGGTGAGGAACACGCCCGCCAGCGCGTCGATCCCGGCCAGCCGCTGCGCATCGTCGCCCAGCAGCCACTCGCTGATGGCATCGACGGCGCCGAGCCCGGTCTTGGTGCCCCATTCGTGGTTCACCTCCATGCACCGGCGCAGCGAGGCCACGTCGAACGCCGCATCGGCACAGAGCGCGCCGAGGGAGGCACGATCGGCGCCGGGGTCTAGGCCGATCAGGCGCAGCACGTTGGCGCGCATGTCGCCGGCCTGCCACCCGCCCGGCCCGAACCAGGCATTGCGCGCCGAGGCACAGCGCAGCAGGAACTCCAGCACCGCATCCGGCCCGTGGCGCAGCGAGAACTGCTCGACCGCGCGCAACAGGTCCGGGTCGCCGACCGGATCGGTCTCGGCCTCCACCAGCAGGTCGGCCAGCACCTGCCGCGCGAGCAGGTCGCGTTCGCGCTCCTCCATCGGGCGGCTGCCGGGGATGAGATCGGCCTCCTGCGGGAAAGTCGCCAGGAGCCATTGCGAGAAGGCGTGGATGGTGTCGATCCGCAGCCCGCCGCCCGGACTGTCGAGCACGGCGGCGAACAGCGTGCGCGCCCGCGCCCGGTTCGCCTCCGTCCCTTCCGCCCCGATCGCGGCAAGGCGCATCCCGAGGTCGATGTCGTCGAGCCGCACCCATTCCGCCAGCGTGCCGTTGATGCGCGCGGCCATTTCGGTCGCGCCTGCCTTGGTGAACGTGAGGCACAGGACCTGCGATGGATCGACGCCCGGTTGCAACAGCAGCCGCAGCACGCGCGAGGACAGGACCTGCGTCTTGCCGGTCCCCGCCGATGCGGAAAGCCACACCGTCTCCTGCGGGTCCACGGCCCGCATCTGGTTGCCGTGGAGCGGATGGACGGTCGCCGGGCCGCTCATGCCGCGCTCTCCCCGTCGCGAATGGCGGCCGCGCCGGTGCTGCCGCCAAGCGAGGTGATCCACTCGTCGAGGCGCATCAACTGATCGTAGTCCGCATAGCTGCCGAGTTCGGGATTGAGCCGCGCGGTGAACGGTTCGTTGCCGAGTATCCAGCGGTCGAGCGCATCGTCGAGGAAGCGCTGCGTCTCGGGCAGGAAGTCCTCGCGCGGGATCCCGGACTTCTTCTTGCCCTCCAGCACCGGCTCGAACATGTAGCCCATGGTGCCGTCCTTGGCCTTGGCCATCGACCAGTACTCGAACCCCTCGGCGGTGCCGTGGACACCATCGAAGCCGCCTGCCTCGGCGATCAGCCCGACGAGGCCGAGCTGCAGCGAAAACCCCTCCTGTACGCGCCGCCCGGTCGGCGGCTGCCCGGTCTTGTAGTCGACCACGGCAATGGCGCCGTCCTCGCGCCGGTCCAGCCGGTCGGCGCGGCCGTGGATGCGCACGCCCTTGCGCAGCATGTCGCCCCGCGCCTCCACCGCAAGGACCGCCCTGCCCGCGCCCTTGGCCGCGAGGATCATCCGCTCGAAAGTCTCCAGCGCGGCGGAAAGGCGCGGCCACCACAGCGCCCGCATCAGGGGATGCGCGTTCTTCTCCGCAAGCACCTCGCGCGCGATGAGCTGGAGGCCGCCCTCCGGTTCGCCCGCCTCGTGCCAGCGCTGCATGATGAGGTGCGCGACGTCGCCCTTCCACGCCGCGCTCGGCTCCGCGTCGAGAGCATCGATGCTGCGCAGCGAAAGGATGGTGTTCGCGTAGAACTGGTAGGGATCGCCGCGCAGCCGATCGAGACCGGTCACCGAGACGTCCACCCGCCGCTGCTCGTCGGATGGCATCGGCTGCGGACGCGGATGCGGCGGGACGGACGCGGCGTCGTCGATCAGTCGGGCAAGACGCACGGCGCCGCGCTCCAGATGGCGGTCGAGCTGGTCGCCGAGCATGGCCCGCACGCGCAGCACGAAGCGCGAGGGAATGACCGGCCCGCCCTCGTCGCGCTGGGCCCAGCTCATGACGACTTCGGGTGCACCCAATGTCGCGGCAAGGTCATGTGCGGCGAGGCCTATGCGAAAGTCCGCTCCGGGTACGCCCAAAGCCCGCAAAACCGCGGGCGGAAGCAGGGAATCCTGCGCCGGACTCGCCGGCCAGACGCCCTCCACCAGCCCTCCGCAGATGACGAGGTCGGCCCGGCTCATGCGCGCTTCGAGCAGGCCGTAGACGGAAACGCGCGGGTGCCCGCCCCATGGCGGACGCACCGATACCCGGTCCATCGCATCGCGCAGAACCGCGTGGATTTCGCGCGGATCCAGCAGCGTTCCCGCCGCTGCCGCCGCGCCGCGCAGGTCCTCGACGAAGGCGCTGAGCGCCCGCCCGTCCGGCCCGCTCCAGAGATCCTCCCCGCACAGCGCCTCTGCCGCATCGGCCAGCAGGCCGAGCAGGCTTTCCAGCGGCTCCGCCTCGGCAAGCGTCATCAGCGGGGAAAGCACCGCTTCCACCTCGCCCCACCAGTCCGCGATCCGCGCTTGCCCCGCAACCCCGGCGAGCACCTCAAGGCCCACGCCGGGCCGCGGCCCGCGCAGTGCCAGGTCGAGCCTGCGCGCGTTTTCCAGCCAGCGCGCGCGGCGCTCCCCCGCTCCGGCGAGCGGATGGACGAGCAGCGCCACCAGCGGCACCGGCGCGGCCTGTTCGGCCACCACTTCGGCCAGCAGCAGCATCAGCCGACCGGCGGCGGTCTGCGGCAGCGGACGCCCGGCGGTGTCGTCCGCCTCGATCCCCCACCGCTCGAGGTGCGCGACGACCCTCGCCGCCAGTCCCCGGTCCGGCGTGACGAGCGCGACGCGGCGCTCGGGCGTCTCCAGCGCCTCGCGGACGAGCACGGCGATGGCCTGCGCCTCCTCACCGGGATGAGTGCTTTCCATGAGGCGCACACCCGCCAGCCGGCGATGCTCGGCCGGCAGCGCCACCCAAGAGGCCGAAGCACGCGGCGGCAAGAACAGGCTGGAGATCGCGCGGCTTCGTTCGGGCGGCGCCGCCGACAGGCCCGAGCGGTGCCATTGCTGCACCTCGCCGCGCCCAACGCCCATCCGGTTGAGCAACAGCTTCAGGTGATACTGCGGATGCGTCACCGCATCGCCCCGGCTGAACGGCGGGTCGTCATGCTGAGCGGGGTTTCCGGCGACGCCAAGCTCGTCCCAGACCTCGTCGGCAAGCGTCAGGTCGAGGTCGGGCAGCACCACGCTACCCTGTTCCATCTCGCTCACCACGCGCAGCAGTCGCGCCAACGAGGGCGAGGCGCCGGTGATGCCCGCCGCGACGACGGGATGACCCGGCGCGCTCGTGCTCCAGCGCGCGGCGGCATGGTCGAACAGCCGATTGCGGCGTTCGGGCGCGTCGATCTCGCCCCGGCCCGCGAGTTCGGCGATCCAGTGCTGCTGGACCATCAGAAACGTGCGCGTGTTGTCCGTCCAGTGGCCGGCCATTTCGCCGACTATGCCGATGACCCGGTCCGACAGCAGGTCGATCGGGGCGATGCCTTCCGCCATGAGACGATCCATCGTGCGCCCGATCTCCCAGGCCCGGCGCAGCAGTGCCGCACCTTTCCCGGCGGCATCGCCGTCCACCTCGCGCAGATAATGGGCCAGTCGCAGCCAGCGCCGCATTGGGTCGGCGGCAGGCGCAATGTCGGCGGCGCCCAGTGGGTCGAGCAGCGGGCCCAGCGTCTCGTCGAGATCGAGGTCGCCTACCACCGCCATGCGCGGCAGCAGCATACCCGTCCCGGAAAGGCGCACGAACGCTTCGGTGACCGTGCGCACCGTACGACGGCTCGGCAGCAGCAGCGTCAGCCGCGCGAGGCCCAGTTCGCCCTGCGCATAGCGCGGCACCAGCCCCGCGACCAGGGCATCGGCAAAGCCGCGATGGGCAGCGATCGAGTAGACTTTGGGACGCGCGCTCTCAGGCACGCGTCAGCCATTCCTCGGTGGGCCTGATCGCGGCGGGCTCGCCCACCTCGAACCACAGTCCCATATGCGAGATGCCGTAGAGCCGCCCCTCCTCGATCGCACGGCTCCACAGGACATTCGTGGAAAACGCGCCCTCCGGCGCATCGCGCAACAGGCGGTGCGATACCAGCTGGATGCCGGTGTAGATGAAAGGCGCGACGCGGCCCGGACGGCGGCGAGTGACGCGACCCTCGGGATCGAGGTGAAAGTCCCCCTCGCCCCTATAATTCAGCGCGCGGGTGTGAGGGACCATCAGCAGAAGCGCGTCCATGCGCTCAGCGTCCCAGCCCTGCGAGAGTTCGGCAAAGACGTCGGACGGCCCGTCGAGCCAGATGTTGTCGCTGTTTAGGCAGAAGAACGGGTCGGGCAGCAGCGGCGCCGCCTTGACCATGCCGCCACCGGTCTCCAGCAGCAGTTCGCGTTCGTCCGAAATTGTGACCAGCGGCGCAACCTTGCGGACCTTCAGGTGGCCCTCCAGTGCATCGGCCATGTAATGCGCGTTGACCACGGCCTTGGCGACGCCGGCGATGGCCAGCTTGTCAAGCGCATGGTCGATCAT
>DATKFS010000045.1:0-26849 GCA_035511275.1 Novosphingobium sp. | reverse complement strand
CAGCACGCCGGACTGGCTCTATCTCGTTCTGGCCGGTTGCGGCATCGCCTGCGCCGCCGCGCAGGGCGGGTCGGCGGCTTTCGTGCTGTCATGCGTCGCCGGGTTCGGCTGCCTCGTCCTGGCGACTTGCGCGGTCTCTCTGCTGCGGTCCCGCACGCGGGCGCGCATCCTCACCGGCGGGCAGATCAAGCTCTTGGCGGCGGGTGGAACCTGGCTCGGCGTAAGCGGCGCGGCGATCATGATCGTCATTGCCGGACTCGTGATTTTCCTGATAGCTATGTTCCAGAGGGCAGGGGCGGTCCGGCGACGTCCCGATGCATCGGCTATTGTCGCGGTCGCGATTTTATCAGTAGCTTTGCAGCAACAATTGCCGGGAATGTGATAAGGCATTCGCTAACAATAATAGGCGGGATGGTGCATGCCTAAGAACTGGCGGACGAGGCTGGGCTCGATACTGGGGCCGAACGGTCCCGATGGGGAAGACGGACAGGGTGGGGCCGTCGTGCCGGTCACGACTCCGACGGACATTCCCAAGGCGATAGAAGCCGGGGTGTTCCAGCAGGTGGAACCGGTGCTCATCGTCGACGACGATGCGGACTGGGGCAAGGAATGCGCCTTCAGCCTGCGGCAGATGGGCTACGAACCGTTCGTGGCCTCCAGTTCCGACGAGGCGCTGGCGCTGTTCGTGGACCACGACATCTCGATCGCCATCGTCGACTACAACCTGCCCGGCCTGGACGGTATCACGCTCATCCAGGAAATGGCCCATCAGGCCGAGTCCGAGGGGCGGCAGCTGCGCTTCATCATGGCCACCGGCTATGCCACCAAGGACGTCGCGATCGACGCGATGCGGGCCTCGGCGATCGATTTCCTCGAAAAGCCGATCAGCCCGGTGGACTTGCGCCGGGCGCTGCAGCGGATTCGCGGGATGCCGCCGGCATCGGGCGCGCGCCGCGTGCTGCTCGACAAGATTTCGAACCTCAGCGAAGAGTTGCAGCGGCTCGCCCACCTGATGGACGAGCCGGGCCGCGCCGCCGCGAAAGAGGTTGCGCCGCAGCCCGCCGCGAAGGAAGTGGCGATCGCTCCGCCACCCGCCGCCCCGGGCGATCCGGTGGACCCGGCGCAGTTGAACGGCTTCATCCGCGACCTGCTGCGCAAGGAAACCAAGCGCCGCGAGATCGGCGGAGGGGAACTGTTCGGCGATCCGGCCTGGGCCATGCTGCTGGACCTGCTGCTGGCGAAGATCGAGGGGCGCCGCGTCTCCGTGTCGAGCGCCTGCATCGCCTCGGGCGCGCCGATGAGCACGGCGCTGCGGCTGGTCCGCCGTCTTGTCGACGAAAGCGTGCTGTGCCGCCTCCCGGACGAACTCGACCGGCGCCGGCATTTCCTCGCCATCAACCCCAAGTTCGAGCAGCCGCTGGTCGATTATCTTTCGGAGCAGGTGCGCCAGCGGACCTGAGGGTACGTCTCAGGGCTGGTCGAGCGCGCGCTTCTCGTAGACGGTGGCGATCGCCTCGCCATCCCAGACGTAGCACACGTGCCGTTCCTGCCGGCAATTCGAAAGCAGCCGGGGGCGGAACACGGCGACGCATTCGCCATCCTCGTGGCGCACGCTGTGGTAGACGATGCCGTCCGAGTGCTCCGCCCTCAGCGCGACGGCCAGTGCCTGCGACGCGGTGTAGAGGTCGGGATCGTAGATGGCGGGCAGGGCGTCCCGCATGGTGCGCACGTCGTGCAAGCGCGCGTCAAGGTCGACCGCATAGACGCGCATGTCCAGTTCCTGTGCAGGCTCGCGCGTCCATGACATGAAGCGGGCGCGGTGGAACGTGGTCTCGGCCAGCGCCGTCTCCACGGTGCTGGCGGCATAGAACACGCCGAAAGTGCCGTCGGTGAATCGGTCGCCATGCGGATTGAGATGGGTGAAGGCGGCCATGATCGGGGTCGAGCCCGGACCGGAAACGCGATCCTCCGGCGCGACCAGCGCGAGGTCGCCCGCCTCGTCGCGGAGGCGGTCGTTGGTCATCGCCTCCAGGGCGAAGACGGCGTCGAGATCGGCCGGGTCGGCGACCGCATCGAACACGGAAATCGGCGGAAAACGGCTGGGGACGATGCGATAGCAGGGCCGCCAGCGGACCGGGGAGACGGGAATGTCCATGGCGTTCCGGCAGGTCAGCCGCGCTGGGCGTCGATGTACTGGCGCACCACGTAGAGGTCGGCGACGTTGCCCGAAGTCATGCGGTCGAGCGCCGAGCGGCCGCCGAACAGCGGGGCGGCGTTGGGCTTGCGAACCCATGCGTCGGCGGTGCGGGGAAGCAGGATCTGGAGGCCCTTGTAGATGCCCAGGACATAGGAAATGCGCTCCAGCGCATCCTTGGGGATCGCCGCGACGGCGCCGCGCTTCCACGACTGGAACGTCGACCGGCTGTCCAGCCCGAGCAGGCGCATCTGCTCCTGTTCCTTCAGGTCCCAGGCTTCCGCGATGCGGAAGAACGTGCGCAGCGCCGGGCCGGTGAGGTCCTTGCGGTCCGGTGCCGGGGCGAGGGAGGCGGTGGCCATGACGATCCTTTCGGATGTCTATATGTGCAATATATGATCAAATTGCAAGTTAATGATCATATATCGACATGCACTCCACTAATCAGGCCGCGATCGCCTCCGAACGTGCATCGAGGACGACGCGGTTCCGGCCCTCACGCTTGGCGCGGTAGAGCGCCGCGTCGGCCGCCTTGATGAGGGTCGATCCGTCGCGCTCCATGGATTCCTCCCAGGTGGCGATTCCGAACGACATCGTCAGCGAGCCGAGCGTTCGCCCGCCCTGCTGGACCATGAGTTCGCTGATCCCCTGCCGCACGATCTCGACGCGGCTGGCGAGCGTGGCGGCCGAGGTGCCGGGCGCGATGATCGTGAACTCCTCGCCGCCGAAGCGGCAGATCACGTCGCCGTCGCGGAAGCGGCTGCGCATCTCGGCGGCGACGGCCTGCAGCACCGCGTCGCCGGCCTCGTGGCCGAACTCGTCGTTGAAGCGCTTGAAGTGGTCGACGTCGCACATGACGAGGCTGAGCGGGCTGCCCGAACGCGAGGCGCGCGCGATTTCCAGCGCCAGCGTTTCTTCCATGTAGCGGCGGTTGAACAGGCCGGTGAGCGGGTCGCGGATGGTCTGCTCGCGAAGGCCGCGCTGAAGGCGGTGGTTGACGAGGGCCGAGGCGATGTTCTCGGTCAGCACGGTCAGGCGGAAGCGGTTTTCCGCGCCCACCACGCCCTTGAGGTAGAGCACGCCGATGACCTCGCCGCCCGCCAGCAGGGGCTCGCAGTGATAGTGGTGGGTCTCGTCGCCCCCCTGCGGCCCGGCGTGCGAACTTGCGTGGGCGCAGACGATGTCGGAGCCGGGTTCGACCACGAAGTGGCTCTGTCCGCGCCGCAGGGCCCAGCACTGGTCGGGCGCGAAGCCGGCGGCGGCGACTTCCAGCCCGCCCCAGGCCGCGATCGGCACCAGCAGGTTGCGGGAATTGTTGTGGGCGTAGAGCGCGCCCGGGATCTCCGGCAGGACGCGCGGCACGAAGACGCGGATGATTGCCGCCAGTTCCTCGTCGGTGCGCGCCGCCTGCATCCGGTGCGCCATGCCGCCCAGCAGTTCGATCACTTCGCCGCGCTCGCGCAGGACTTCCGAATTCTGGCTGAGTTCGAGATTGGCGATGCGCAGCCGTTCCTCGCTGTCCACCTGGTCGGCGACGGCGTGTTCCAGCTCGTCGGCCATGGCGTTGTAGCCCTTGGCGAGGCGTTCGAACTCCTCGGAGTTCATCACCGAGACGACGCGGGCGCTGCGATCGCCCGAGCCCAGCTGGCCCATCACCGTCATCATCTCGTCGACCGGCTTGCGGATTCGCCGGATCAGCGCCGCCGCCGTGTAGCCGATGAACAGGAGCATGACCGGCGTGCCGACCAGCACCAGCAGCCGGTTGTAGTTCAGCCGCCGCTCGACCGCTTGGGTGCGAAGCTCGGACAGCGCCCGCTCTTCGTTGAGGAAATCGTTCACGCGGGCATCGACGAGCTGCATGAGAAGGCGCCCGCGACCCGAGGCGACATTGTTCTGGGCGCCGCTGAAGTCGCCGGCGCGCGCCAGCCGCGCTATCGCCTCCAGCTCGGCGGCGCGCTGGGTCACGACCGTGCGGATCTGCGCGGCCCGGGCATTCTGGGCCGCGTTGTCGGCAGTCTGCACCATGAGGTCGCCCGCCGCGCGGCGCGCCGAGGCCAGTTCCGTCTCGACCGCTTCGCCGAACTCCGGATTGCGCGTCAGGGTATAGCCCCGCTGCCCCGATTCCGCCTGCTGCAGGTGCTGGAGCGAGGCGTTCGCCGTCTTGGTGACCAGCGCCGAGTGGCTGACCCACTTCAGGCTCTCGCGCGTCTGCGACGAACCCTCGAGCAGAAGCCCGGCAAGCAGCGCCATCAGCAGGCACAGGATGCTGCACAGCACGACGATGCGGTTGGACAACGACGCGACCAAGGGAATCTCCGTAGAACGGTGAGTATTCGCCCTCGGTCAATTGGCGCCGCGTTTCAATCGAAATCCATCGCCGTGGCGCGACGAAGTGTTGCGGAAACGCGGCGAGGGCGGATGTCCCGGTCCGTCGCTGGGCGGCGGCGGGGACGACAAGCCTTCGAGGTTCGCGACGCCGATCCGTCGGTTTTCCCGAAAAGGCAATACTTGCTGCTGTTCCCGTGACAATTATAAAATATTGATTGGATCGGAATGGAGAAATATAGCGTAAAAAACATCCGGCCCTTCGGAGTCGCGAAAAAGAATTGCTTCCGGATTTGCCAATTCGGCCCGATCAGCCGATATTTCGAAGTTTTCCGCATCAGCCGCGCGTCGTGAGGGGGAAATGGGAACTCGGGGTACTTCGCGGAGACTGGATTTCGGCTGGCCGGGCCGGATCGGGCTGCTCTCGTTGCTTGGCGCGATGCTGGCACTGGCGACGAGCGGTTGTGCGCAACAGCGGATCCGCACCAGCAGCTGTTCGCCGCGCCTCCTCCCGGTCAGGGTCGACAGCGCGAGCGGAATGGAGACGGCGCTCGTCGCCGCGCCGAGCTATGGCGCGGCGATCGAGGCGAACGCGCGCAGCGACGAGCGGCGCGGGATCGCCCCGGTTCCGGCCGAACATCTCGTCCTCTCGGGCGGCGGCAAGTGGGGCTCGTTCGGGGCGGGCTTCCTCCATGCGCTGCCTGACCGGCCGGTCTATCGCGTGGTCACCGGGGTGAGCACCGGCGCGCTCCAGGCCAGTTTCGTCTTCGTGGGAGACCAGCCGGTCCCCGCCGGGCGCGCGGCGATCTACACGGCGGCGAACGATCTGGCCCTCGGCGCGGACGATCCCCTCCCCGGCGCCGGCCGCCGCTTCATCGACGACCTGCCGCGCGCCTACACGGTGACGCGCTCGGAGACGGTGATCCTGCAGAAAGGCGGCCTCGTCACGGCGGCGCGCAAGGGCGCGGCGGGTGACTTCGCGCCGCTGCGCCGCCGGCTGGAGCTGCTGCTCGACCGGGACATGATCGCCCGCATCGCGGCGGCAGGGGACGAGGGGCGGGGCCTCTACGTCGGGGTGATCGACGTGGACAGCGGCGACGCCTACGCCGTCGACATGGTCGATCTCGCCAGACGGGCGAGCGATGGTTCGACGGACTTCCGCACCGCGCAATCCTGCTATATCGACGTGCTGATCGCGAGTTCCTCGGAGCCGCTGCAGGCAAGGCCGGTGTTCTTCAACGATGCCGGGCAGCCCGGCCTCAACCCGCATATGTACATGGACGGCGGCGCGCGCTTCGGCGTGTTCCTCGAAGAGGTGCTGGACGAAGACGGCAACCCGGCGCTCGCCGAGCGGGCCCCGCGCATGGATACGACGATGGTGGTGAACGGCGAGATGGGCGTCCCTGCCTATACGGCCGATTCGCCCGCCAAGTGGGGCGAGCAGTGGGATCTTCTGCAGCTTGCGGGGCGCAGCAAGGACATACTCGTCGATCAGGTCTACCACTTCTCGGTGGACCGGGTGGTGCGCTATGGCGGCGGGCGCGGCGCAGTGCGGCTGGCCACCGCGCGCGGCTATGCCGGGCACCACTATCCCGGGTCCGATGGCCTCACCTGCGCGGAATGGCGCGGCAAGGAAGCGGGCATCGCGTTCCCGCCGATGTTCATGAAGTGCCTGATCGACTTCGGTCGCTGGAAGGCCACGCAGCCGGGCGCTTACGACATCGTGAAAGACGCGCCGTCCACCGTTTCGGCGGCCGGTGTCCTGCCGGGAGGGAAGTGATGGCGGACGGGAAGAAGGACGACCAGGACCGGATTTCGCTGAACCTCGCGCGCTACATCGTATCGCCCGCCGTGCTCCAGACCCTGCGCGCGGAAGGCGGCGCGGAGGAAAGCCCTGCAGAGCCCAGGGCCCCGACCATCGTCGAGTTGAACATAAACTATCCCGGCGGCGTCAAGGGCGCGAGCGAGGAGGCGGTGGCCTGGCTCAGGGACGAAGGCGTCGATCCGGCGGACATCGATGCGGGCAGCAGCATCTACAATGTCTTCGCCAACCTTGCCGAACGGCAGCTGCACGCGATCGAGGAGAGGGTCCGCGCCGCGCGGCCCACGCCGATCTTCCGCATCTGGCCGGACGACGAACTCAAGCCGCTGATGAACCGGTCGGTCCGGACGATCAAGGGCGATGCCTGCTTCACCGTCTACCGCTCCTCGGGAGAGGAGATCGTCTGGGCCGTCGCCGACAGCGGGGTGGACGAGCGGCACCTCCATTTTCAGCGCCACGCGACGACGATGCTGGAGGAGGGGCTCAGCCACCGCGACTTCACCGGCAGCGTGCAGGGGGTCGGCAAGGCGCTTGAGGACGCCTATGGCCACGGCACCCACGTCGCGGGGATCATCGCGGGGGAGACCCGTCTGGTCGATGAAAGGCCTGCCGACGGCGCGACCGTGAGCCGGGTGGACGTCGCGGGGAAGCCGGAGGAAGTCCAGGCACGGCGTCTCGTCGCGCGCAGGGCCTCGGAAAAGGGCGTCGTCGCGGATGCGCGGGGACTGCCGGGCTCGCTCACCGGCGTGGCGCCGCTGGCCAAGATCATGAGCCTCAAGGTGCTGGACGACAAGGGCAACGGCCGCGCCAGCAACCTCATCGCCGCGCTCGAATATCTCGAGGAGGTGAACACGCATGGGCGGCTGATCCGGGTGCACGGGGTGAACCTCTCGGTCGGCTACAGCTTCGACGCGGAGCTTTTCGCGGCGGGCCATTCGCCGCTCTGCACGGCGGTCAACCGGCTCGCGCGCAGCGGCGTGGTGGTGGTCGCGGCGGCGGGCAACGACGGTGCCGCGCTGCTGACCCCGGAAGGACGGACCACCGGCAAGCGCATCGGGCTCGACCAGTCGATCAACGATCCGGGCAACGCGGAAATGGCGATCACCGTCGGCGCGACGCATGGGGAGGAGCCCCACCGCTACGGCGTTTCCTATTTCTCCTCGCGCGGGCCGACCGCCGACGGGCGGATGAAGCCGGACCTCGTGGCGCCCGGCGAGCAGATCCTCTCGTGCGTGCCGCGCGGGTCGATCAAGGCGGCCGACCTGCTCGAGAGGCTGGAGGACGCGAGCGCCTTGCCGGCGAACGCGGCGATCTACCGCGAACTGAGCGGGACCAGCATGGCGGCGCCGCACGTCTCCGGCGCGATCGCCGCGCTGCTGTCCGTCCGCCGGGAATTCAGGGGCGAGACCGAGAAGGTGAAGGACATCTTCGTGCGAAGCTGCACCGACCTGAAGCGCAAGGCGGACTTCCAGGGCGCCGGTCTCATAGACCTGATGCGCGCCATGCAATCGGTCTGAAGGGCCAGCCTGTCCGCGCCCGCGCGTTCATCGACGATCACAACGAAGTCGGGGCTGCGAAGATCGATTTCGGGATATGCGTGATGCGGCAGGCGAGGTCGGCCTCGCCCGAGGCGACAACGTAGTGGTCCCCGCCATCGGCGATGCCGGTGGTGAAGACCACGTCGCGCAAGTACATCAGGTCCTCGATCGGGCGAGTCAGTGCGGCGTCGGCTTCGAGCAGCGGTGCGTGCTCGGTGCGCAGGACCAGGCTCGGGTCGTCGCGGTCGAGCAGCGACCAGTAGGTGCGATAGATGCCGACGATCTCCTTGGGCTCCACCCCGTGCCACAGGGTCAGCCAGCCCTCGTCGGTGAGGATGGGCGGCGCGCCCCCGCCCATCCGCTCGGTCGCGACGGTGGCGGCGTGGGGGCGCAGCCCGGGCTTGTGCCACGGCTTCCAGAACAGCGCGTCGGGTGAGTGGGCAAGGTTGATCGACGGCCCGGCTCGCCACTCGCTGCCGGGGGGATAGGCGAAGTAGAGGTCCCCCAGCGGGCGCGTCTGTGCCCAGTACTGGCCGCCGATCAGCCCTTCGAAGATCAGCATGTCCTTGTTCTGGTGGTCGAGCACGATGGCCTCGAACGTCCAGTCCAGCCCGTCCGCCGAAGTGTAGAGCGTGGTCGAATGCCGCTCCGGGCTGACCGAGCAGGTGGTCATCAGATAGCGATCCCCGACCCGGCTGATGCGCGCATCCTCCACGCCGTAGCACTGGAAATCGTGCGTCGGCGCGATGGCGCGGTCGTAGTGGAACGCCAGCACCTCCAGCCCGTCGGGCGACAGTTCGACAGGCAGCAGCCATGACAGCGAGGTCAGCGCCATGACCTTCCAGCCGCCGCCCCGCAGCATGAACTTGCGCGGATCGGCGGTGTCGGCATGTTCGAGGGGCCAGGCGTCGAGCACATAGGCGCCGTCCTGCCAGCGGATCGCGTGGACATGGCCATCGCGGATCGGATGCCGCAGCGCTTCCGCGATGCGCACCATCGCCAGCAGGTTGCCGTTGCCCAGCCGGGTCAGGCCGGGATTGAAAGCGCCCAGCACATATGTCTCGACGCCCAGATGCCCGGCGAGGGGGGATCGGGCGAGGTCGATGTCGCCGGGGGTGACGACCAGCCGGTCGATCGCGAAGCTCATTCGCCGTCCTGCCGCCGGGGGACGATGGTGAGTTGCTGCACGACCGTCCGCCGCGGCTGCGTCAGCAGGTACTGCACGCCGACCGCGATGTCTTCCGCGCGGAGCATGGTTTCCTCGCGGATCATCTCGCGCTGCTTTTCGGCGGGGATGTCGGGATACTGGAAGTCCGCGCCGGTCTTGCCGGGCTCGACGAGCGCGACCCTGATGCCCTTGGGGCCAAGCTCGCGGCGCAGCGCCTCGGAAAAGCCGGCGATGCCCGCCTTCATCCCGGCGTAGACGGTGGAGCCGGGGCCGAGGACGTGTGCGCTCATCGAGCCGATCAGGACGATGTCGCCCTTGTCGCCCAGCGTCCGCTGCGCCGCATGGGCGGTCATGACGTAGGCGGTGAAATCGGTGGCGATGGCGTAGCGCAATTCGTCCTCGCCCATGTCGGAAAGCGCGCGGGCGGGGACGGCGGCGTTGACGACGACGATGTCGGGCGAGGGGAGGGAGCGGCGCGCGGCCTCGAAGAAGCGGGTCACGCCGTCCGGCTCGGCAAGGTCAAGCGCGATGCCGTCGCCTTCCCCGACTTCGCGGATGCGGGCGAGCGCATCGTCCAGATGCTCGGGCGTCCGGCCGCAGATGAACACTTTCGCGCCCTCGCTCGCCAGCAGCACCGCGATGGCGCGGCCGATGCCGGTGGTGCCGCCGGAGATGATGGCCTGCCGCCCTTGGAGGGTCGGCTGCTCGGTATGCGCGTCTGCCAGATCGGTCATGCCTGCTCCCGGAGGCGGCCCGCAAGGCTCGCGGCCCGTACCAGGGTTGAACGGCGACCGGGCGCTCCCGTTCCCGCCGCCATCCCTGCCCCCGTCTCCGCCGGGCTAGGCGTACCGGTAGGGGCCGCCCTTCGCGAGCGCGGCCTGGTAGGCGGGGCGGGCATGGATCGTCTCCAGCCACGCCGCAGTGGCGGGCCGCGATCCGTCGAGCCCGGCCCGGTCGCGGGCGGCTTCCAGCGGGAAGCTCATCATGATGTCGGCGCCGCTGAAAGTATCCCCCGCGAACCACGGGCGCGATGCGAGTTCGCTCTCCACGAAGTCGAGGTGGACCTCGATCATCGGCTGGATCCGCTTCTGCGCCGACCTGCCGAACAGGGGCACGCGGCCGAGCACCAGCTTCACCAGCAGCGGCGGCATCAGCGAACCTTCCGCGTAATGCAGGAAATGGCGATAGCGCAGCGCCGCCTCGGCGCCGTCCGGCGGACCGAGCCTGCCGTCCGCCCGGGTGACGAGATATTCGACGATGGCGCCGGTCTCGGCGATCGTCCGCGCGGCCCTCTCGCCATCGCTGTCGACGATCACCGGCGACTTGCCCAGCGGATGGACCGCGCGCAGTTCCGGCGGCGCGAGCATCGTCCTGCGGTCCCGCTCGTAGCGCCTGACCTCGTAGGGCATCTCCAGTTCCTCGAGCATCCAGAGGATGCGCTGCGAGCGCGAGTTCTCGAGGTGGTGGACCGTTATCATGCCGCAATTCCCTTCGGGCGCAGAACGCCGCCCGAAGGGTGCGGGTTGCCTCGCCGGGCGATCAGTCGGCGACGAAGGTCGTCGTGGCCGTGCGGTAGAGGACCGCCACCTTGCCGACCGAGGTGTCGAACGCGCCTTCATCCTTCTGCGAGGCGGTCAGCAGGTAGCGACCCTTGCCGCGGACCGGGACCGTGACGGTGCCGTCCTTGCCGGTCTTCAGGACCTTCGACCACTTGTCCGGCGAGACGACCGTGACGTCGGTATCGGCCAGCGGCTTGCCGTCGCGCACCAGCGTGAAGCGGTCGGCGCCGGCGGTGACCGGCGCGATCTCGAAGGGCATCACCGCACGCGGGTCGGCGCGGCCGGCGCGGGCGTAGTAGACGATGCCTTCCTTCTTGTCGTCCGGGCCCCAGGGCTTGAACACCGCATCGTCCTGCGCGCGCACGTCGCCCGCCGGAACCGCGACTTCGAGATAGCCGGCCTTGCGGACCATCGGCGCCTTGCCGCCGCCCACGAGCTTGGGCGCCTTCAGATTGTCGAACTCGGGATCGCCGCCTTCCGGAAGGTCCTGCGCCGGTTCGCCCAGGTAGATCCGCGCGGGGCCGGTGCCGTCGCGCTCGATCCACACCTCGTGCGCCTGCGCGGAGGAAAACGCGAAGACCGCGAGCAGCGGGGCGAAGTACATGGCTTTCATTTCAGGCTCCTTGGGATTCTTGATCTGTCGGTCAATTTGCGAATGAGACACGTTAGCCGTGAAATCGCCTGCGGCCATCCGGAAAATCGCAATGCCGGGCCAAGGAGCACCTAACGTCGGCGCACGGGCGCTCTACGTCGGTCCCATGCGCAGGCCGATGCACATTACTGTCCGATCGCCCCTGCCGGAACACAGGGTCCGACGCTCAGCGCCTCCGCTCCCGTCGCCGCGCCGGTGTTCGCGCGGCGTTCAGGCGTTGAACTCGGCTGTTCGGCAAGCGGCAGACCCGCTACGATCCGCTGGTGCGGCTTCGTCCTGAACGGAGGCGTGCGCCGGAAATTCGGCGGGGGACGCTAGGGCGTCGGCACTACTGCGTCGAGCACCGTCAGCGGTTCGTTCGGGGCCGTGCCGACCGAGGAATTGGTGATGAGGATCGTCGTGCCCGGCTGCAGTGCCGACCGAACCGCCTGGTAGAAGCGGCGCGGCAACCGGATGCGGTTGATGACCGCCTCGTCCAGTTCGTGGCCCTGCTCCTCGGCATGACCGGGCAGGCCGACGTAGATCCAGCGTGGCTTTCCTCCCGCGCCCCGGGTGAGGGTGACGACGTGGGTGCCGGGATCGTCGTCGTTGAGTTCGGCGACGCTGCGCCCGATCTCAACGCCCCCGCGCAGGACGACGACGCGGCGGTCCTGCTTCGAGACGATGATCGTCATCGGGCCGTTGGGCGACCGCTCGGGCGTCCAGGTGAACTGGCGGTCGCCGAGTGTGTCGGAGCCGACCTGGCGGCCCTTTGCGTCATAGGGTGCGAGCAGGCTCGCCTCGGTGGAGCGGACGTGGCTGATCGCGTCGCCGTCGATCACCACGGTTGCCCCCAGCGAGGTGATCTGGAACAGCGAACGCGAGAAGCCGTAGGGTAAGTGGACGCAACCGTGGCTCTCCGGATAGCCCGGCAAGCCGCCCGCGTGCAGGGCGATGCCGTCCCAGGTCAGGCGCTGCTGGTAGGGCATCGCGGCGTTGTTGTATTTGCTGGAGTGGTGGTCGGCGTCCTTCTGGAGGATCGTGAACACCCCCGTCGGCGTCTCGTGGCCGGCCTTGCCCGACGATACGGAGGTCACGCCGATCCGCACTCCGTTGCGATATACGGTCGCCAGTTGGCGCGACAGGTCGACGTAGACCAGGACCGGCCCGCTCGGCGCGATGGCGGGCGCCCAGACCCATTCGCCGGGCTTGAGCCGCTCGGCCTGGCGCGCGAACTCCGCCGGGGAACTCGCCGTAGAGCCTTGCGCGGCGGCGGGCACGGCCCATGCGGTCGCCGCGAGGACCAGCGCTGCGGAGTCGATGTTCCTCGTCGACATGGCCTTCATCATCGAAGGCCGCCGCCAAGCGCGTTGGCGAGCGGGCGCCCGGCCTCGAAATCCGACAGGCTGCCCAGCGTGGTCGCGGCAATGGCCGTCAGCGCCTCTTCAGTGAGGAACGCCTGGTGCCCGGTGACGAGCACATTGGGGAAGGTCAGCAGGCGCTGCAGCACGTCGTCGTCGATGATCTCGTTCGAAAGGTCGTCGAAGAAGATGCCGGCCTCCTGTTCGTATACGTCAAGGGCGACGCCCCGGATCCGGCGTGCCTTGAGCGCCTCTATCAGCGCCCGCGTATCGATCAGCGCGCCGCGACTGGTGTTGACGATGACGAGGCCGGGCCGGGCCTCGGCCAGCGTGGCGGCATTGACGAGGTGGCGGGTCTCCGGCGTCAATGGGCAGTGCAGGGTGACGATCTCGGCCTCGCGGAGCAGCGCCTCGGGCGTGGTGTAGCGCACGCCGATCGCTTCCAGCGCGGGATCGACGACGGGGTCGCTCGCCAGCACCTCGCAGCCGAACCCGGCGCGCAGGGTGCGGGCCACCAGCGCGCCGATCTGCCCGGTGCCGACGACGCCAACGAGCCGGCCGTGGAGGTTGCGCCCGACCAGTCCGTCGAGCGCGTAGTTGTTGTCGCGCACCCGCGACCAGGCGCGGTGGATGTTGCGGTCGAGCGCCAGCAGCAGGCCCACGGTGAACTCGGCGACGGCATGGGGCGAATAGGCGGGGACCCGCGTGACGGCGATGCCGGCCCTGGCGGCCGCCGCGAGATCGACGTTGTTGTAGCCCGCGCAGCGCAGCGCGACGATCCCGACGCCCTGCGCCGCCAGACCCTCGATCACCTCGGCGTCGAGCTTGTCGTTGACGAAGGCGCAGACACCGCCGCAACCCGCCGCCAGCGGGACGGTGAGCGGGTCCAGCCCGGCATCGAGGAAGACCAGTTCATGACCGTGCCCGGCGTTGCCGGCGGACAGGAACTGCCGGTCGTAGCTGCGGGCTCCATAGACGGCGACGCGCATGGGTTGCCTTATCGACAGCCCGCGTATGTGCCGACGTCGGTGACGTTCTGCACGCGTCCGTCCGCCACGCCCATCTGGATGCACTGCTTCGTGCGGGTATTGTACCAGTACGTGTAACTGCTGTTGCCGCTCTTGAGGCCGCCGACGTTGCGGAAGCCGCGCGTCTGCATCTCTCCGTCCGCGCTCGATCCGCGCGCGTCGACCAGGTCGTTGACGTCGACGGAGGGGCTGTAGCCCGCCGCGTCGCTGCGGTGGCCGTCGCGATAGCCGGTCTCCCGCTCACGCTGGGCAACGCCGGATTCGTAGCCGCGCGAATAGGGATCGGACTTGTCGTAGTTGTGGTACGACTTGTTGTAGAGGCCGTCCTTGTAGCCGCGCTCGAAGCCCGCGTCCGAGGCTTCGTCGGGGTAATGCTTGCCGTCGTCGTGGTTGTGCGACTTGTGCGCGAGCGCGATCGCCCCGATGATCGCCGCGACGCCGACCCCTGCCGCAACGGCGGCACCGCTCGAGCCCTTGCTTTGGGCGCTCTGGTTGCAGTCGGCAGCGGGGGTTTCGGTGATGGAATCGAACCGGCCATCGACCACGGCGATGCTCACGCAATCGCGCTTCGACGGTTGCCACCAGTAGCTCCACTTGCGGTCGTCGCCGGTGTCGGTCTTGATGTGAACCCAGCCACGCGACTGGAGTTGCGTTTCCCCACCGGCACCCCGTGCGCCGACGAGATCGCGAAGCGACGAGGGCGTCTGCGCATGTGCGTGCACCGGACACAGTAACGCTGCAGATATCGTGAGCATGGTCGTCTTGCGCATGTCGTCTACCTGCCTGTGGCTCGATTGTCCGAAACGGATGATCGCACGTTGGTCTCGATTTTCCAACATGTTGACTGCGGGATATTTCGGCGTGAAGACGCCGCTTCCGCTCAGACCGTTTCGGACGAGGGCGCCTGGCCGTGCGGCTCGTCGCGCGGAGCCACGCGGAGCAGGAAATATCCGATCAGGCCCGAAAGTAGTGAGCCGGCGAGAATGCCCAGCTTGGCCTCCGCCTGCAGGATCGGCGCATCCGGGAATGCGAGCAGGGTGATGAACAGGCTCATGGTGAAGCCGATCCCGCACAGCAGCGCCACGCCCACCAGTTGCAGCCGACCGGCGTGGGCGGGCATGTCGGCGAGGCCCAGCCGGATCGCCAGCATGGAGAACCCCAGCACGCCGACCAGCTTGCCCCCCAGCAGCCCCAGTCCCACGCCCAGCGTCACCGGCGCGAGCAGGGCGTCGCCGGGCAGGCCGAGGAACGGCACGCCTGCATTGGCGAAGCCGAACAGCGGAACGACCAGGAACCCGACCGGCAGGTGCAGCGCATGTTCGAGCCGGTGGAGCGGGCTGTGGTTCTCGTCGTCCGGCCGGCCCGGCGTTCCCTGCAGCGGGATCGCGAAGGCCAGCACCACGCCCGCCAGCGTCGCATGGATGCCCGATCGCAGGACCAGCACCCAGAGCACCGCGCCGACCAGCAGGTACGGCGTCAGGCTGCGCACCCGCCACCGGTTCATCGCGAAGAGCACGGCGACCACCGCCGCCGCCCCGGCAAGGTCGGGCACCGACAGCTTTCCGGTGTAGAAAAAGGCGATGATCACCACCGCCCCGAGGTCGTCGATGATGGCCAGCGCGGTCAGGAACACCCGCAGCGACACCGGCACCCGCTTGCCGAGCAGCGCGATGACGCCCAGCGCAAAGGCGATGTCGGTGGCGGACGGGATCGCCCAGCCCCGGATGGCATGGTCGGAGTTGAAGGCCACGTAGATAAGCGCGGGCACCGCCATTCCGCCCGCGGCGGCGATGCCCGGCAGGATGCGGCGCGGCCAGCTCGACAGCTGTCCGTCGATGACCTCGCGCTTGATCTCCAATCCGACGAGCAGGAAGAATACCGCCATCAGCCCGTCGTTGATCCATTCGTGGACCGACAGCGGGCCGAGATGGGCATGGAACAACGCGTCATAGTTTGCGGCGAGCGGCGAATTGGCGACGATCAGCGCGAGCGCCGCAGCGGCCATGAGCACTATGCCTGCAGAGGCCTGTCCCCCGAGGAAGCGACGAAGGGCGCTGGCGGTCGGGCGGCGTGCTGGCATCATGGGCGGGTCTCCGGGCAGGGCTTCACGGCCCCGGCGGCCCGACCGGCGCAATCACCCTGCCCGCCCCCGTGGGGCAGGCACCCGGTAACCGCTATCGCATCGCGTGGCGCCCGTGGCAACCACCGGGTTCAGGCGGGAGCCGCGCTTTCCGGAGCCCCGTCCTCCTCGTCGCGCGGCTCGCGCGGGAGGGGGTGGTCGGCCACCAGCTCCAGCCGCTGCGGCACGGTGCCGATGTCGATGTCGTGTGCGGTGAACTCGCGCAGGAGGACGAGGAACACGCGGCTGCGGGCGCGGTACACGTCGCGCGGCGAGGCGACGTGCGCGAAGCAGTTGAACAGGACGCGGCCGTCGGCGATCGAATCGACGAACGCGGCCGATGCCGGCTCTTCGAGCACCGCTTCGTCCGCTGCGAAGGCATCCAGCACGATCTTCATCACGGTGTCCACGTCCGTGCCGAGCGGTACGGAGAACTGGATCTGGATGCGGCCGAGCGGGCTGGAGAGCGTCTTGTTGAGGACCGACTTGGTGATCAGTTCCGAGTTCGGCACGATCAGCGTCGAATGATCGGGGAGGGTGATCTCGGTCGAACGCACGCTGATGCGCTTGACGTCGCCCTCGTCGGTGCCGACGCGCACCCAGTCGCCGATCTTGATGGGGCGCTCGGCCAGCAGGATCAGGCCGGATACGAAGTTCTGGGTGATCGCCTGAAGGCCGAAGCCGATGCCCACCGACAGGGCCGAAAGCAGCAGCGCGATCTTCTCGACCCCGATCCCCATCGAGGCGAGGGTCCAGATGATGGCGAGCGAGATGCCGACGTAGTGCGCCACCAGTCCCGCCGAATTGCGCGCCGATCCGTCGAGATCGGTGACCGGCAGGTAGCGCTTCTCGAGCCAGCTGGTGAAGGCGCGGGCGATCGTGAGGCCGACGCCGAGGACGATGAAAGCCCGCAGGATCGCGCCCGGCGAGATGGCGACGCCGCCCACCTCGATCCCCTGCGCGAAGGCGCCAAGCCTGCCGAAGAAGCTGCCGAGCCCTCCGGTCCCGCCGAACGGGGTCATCAGCAGTCCCAGCGCCACCAGCACCAGGACGATGCGCACCGCGCCCGAAACGAGCACGCCGAACTGGTCCACCACGCTGCCGCGCAGGCCGACGCTGCGGGTCAGCGTCTCTCCCAGCGCGCTGTCGCGGCTGAACAGGGTGGTGGCCACGTCGTCCGCCGTGCCGAGCAACAGGTAGAGCGCCGATCCCAGTACGGCGATCCAGATGATGAGGCGGGCCACGAACAGGCTCAGCCCGACATACCCGCAGGCGAGCGCGACCAGCGCCATGACGACCAGCGCCCATGCGGCGAGCGTGACGGCGGCGAGGCCCGGGCCGGCGACGAGGCGTTCTTCGTCCGGCCGGTCGGCGTGGCTGGCGCGCATCCGGGCCAGGAGCAGGAGGAACGCGCCGATCCAGCCGAGGTAGACCAGCGCCTCGACCATGTGCCACGCGGCCATCGCGGTGCGGCTCGCGCCCACGGCCTCGTTGAAGGCGCCGAGCATGATTCCGGTAAAAGAGATCGCCGCCAGCAGCAGGATCATCGGATGCATCCGCCGGGCGGTGTCGTCCGCGAGCGGCGCGATCCGCCACGAAGGCTGCTTGCGCATCAGCAGGGCGCCAGCGAGCGCGAGAGTGAAGGCGGCGAAGCCGGACGCGCTGACGAAGCCGTCCAGCACGCCGTCCCAGCGCTGCGGGAACAGCCCGGCCCACCGCCAGCCCTGCACCAGCGCGAAGGCCGCGAGCACGGGCGTCACCGTCCCCACCAGCACGCGCCACAGCGCATAGAGGGAGCGGCGCACGCGGTGGCCGGGCGCGCTGCCGATCAGGTAGAGCTGCCCGAACCGGCGGCCGGCGACCCGCACCGGGAACATGATGAGCACCGCGAGCACGAGGCCGAGCAGCGCCTGCCACGGTAGCCCGTTCTTGAGTTGCGCGCGGAAATGATCCGACCCGAGCGTCAGGAACAGGTCGACCCGGCGCAGGTCGCGCGGCATCGATTCGAACAGCGTGCCCCAGAACGCGGGCGCCAGCGGCGAGTTGACCCGCGTCGAGAGCGTCTCGTTGAGCTGCTCTGCCTGGCTGCGGTCGAGCTCGTCGATGAGCTGTTGCGCCTCGACTTCGGCAAGGCGGCCGCGCTTGACCGCCGCGTCGATCATCGTTCGGTCCCGTGCGAGGCGCTGGCGCTGGCGCTGGATGTCCGCCGCCTCGGTCACGCCCCTGGTGGCGGGGCCGAGCCCGGCGATGCGAGCATCGACCAGGGCGAGCTGCTCCTCCAGCCGGCCCTCGGCCGCGCGCACGACCTGCTGCGCGGCAAGTGCCTTCGATCTGAGGCCGGAGCGGTCCTCGGCATCGACGGGCGTGTCGAGCGCGCGATCGACGGTGCGAAGGTCCGCTTCGGCAGTGGCGATCTGGCGCGACAGCTCGGCCAGCGGCGCCACTTGCGCCCGCGCGGACGAGGCGCCCGTGACGAGGGCGAGCAGCAGGATGAAACGGATGAGGATGGGCATTCCGGCGATCTCAGACGGGGGGACCGGGACCGTGACCCGTTTCTGCGGGAATAGGCAAGTCGGGAATGACGGCGATCACGCCGCCCCGGTCATCCCCGCCTTGCGCAGGTCCGGCCGACCGGCGGGCTCAGGCCGGGTCGGCGCTTTCGCTGGTGAAGAATCGCTGGATGATGTCGCGCGCCAGCCGGGCGGGGCGCAGGGTGGTGGCATCGACGCAGCACCAGCTGGACTTGACCTCGGCCAGCACTTCCTCGCCGCGGCGGATTACGGTTTCGTACATGGCGCGGGCGCCCTGTACCTTCTCGAGCAGGACCGTGGCGATCACGTCGTCGTCGATGAAGGCGGGCTTGCGGTAGGTGATCTCGTGCTTGAGCGCGACCCACAGGTGCTGGGCGACGGCTTCGGAGGGCGCCAGGGCCTTCCAGTGGTCGAGCACGGCGGCCTGCACCCACTTGAGATAGCTTGCGTTGTTGACATGACCCATGAAGTCGATGTCGTCGGTTTCGATGCCGATATGGAAGCGATGGGGGATAGCGTTGTTCACGTCCGCTCTTCTATCACTCCGACAAGCACAGGTGTAGCGGAAAAGCGGGGCGGGCAAGGGCGTCCGTCGCATTCCGGAGCCCCCTTCGTCATTCCCGCGAAGGCGGGAACCCAGCTGACGAGGTGCGGTTCGCCTAATGCACCGTGCCCTCCAGATGGCGCAGCTTGTCCGGATTGCGCATGACGTAGATCGCCCGGATCAGCCCATCCTCGACCAGCAGCGCGGTGGTCTGGAGCACGCCGTCGGGCTCGCGGGTCACGAAGCCGGGCAGCCCGTTGACGAAGCCGTAGCGCACCAGTTGCGAGGGGCCGCCGACGAGGCGGGCGATGGCGGCGTGGGCGCGGACCACTTCGCTGGCGCCCACCAGCACGCGGGCGACGGCGGGCCGCTTGCCCCCGCCGTCGGCATGCATCCGCACCCCGTCGGCAAGCAGCGCGCCGAGACGGGCGATGCCGTCCCCGCGCGAGGCCTGGAAGAACGCGGCGGCGAGTTCCAGCCCCTGCTCGCGGTCCACGGCATAGCGCACCCGCTCGGCGCGCACGTTGGTCCGGGCGCGACTGGCGAGCTGGCGGCAGGCGGCGGCATCGCGGCCGATGGAGACGGCGATGTCCTCGAAGCTCTCGCCGAACACGTCGTGGAGCAGGAACGCCGCGCGCTCGAGCGGGGAGAGCCGCTCCAGTGCCAGCATCAGGGGAAGCGTGACGTCCTCGTCCGGTTCCTCCTCGACCACCGGCTCGGGCAGCCAGGGACCGGTATAGGTCTCGCGCCGGACCCGCGCGGACTTGAGGTGGTCGAGGCAGAGGCGAGTGACGACGCGGCGCAGGAACGCCGCCGGGACCAGCACCGCCGCCCGGTCCGTTTCCGCCCACCGGATGAAGGCTTCCTGCACCACGTCCTCCGCATCGGCCATCGAGCCGATCATGCGGTAGGCGACGCGCAGGAGAGCCGGGCGGTGGGCGTCGAAGCTGGCGGCGGCGTGTTCCATCACTTCCAGCCCAGCTCCGGAGCGTAGAGGTTGAAGCCGACCGCGAGGCGGTTCCAGCCGTTGATGACCACGATCGCCAGGCTCAGCTTCAATTGCTCCTCCTTGCTGAACTCGGCGTCCAGCGCTGCGTAGACGGCATCGGGCGCGCGCAGGCGAGCGACCTCGGTCATGTGCTCGGTCCACCCCAGCGCGGCGCGTTCGCGGTCGGTGTAGCACGGGGCCTCGTGCCATGCGGCCAGCAAATGCAGGCGCTGCTCGGTCTCGCCCAGCTTGCGCGCCTCGGCGGTGTGCATGTTGAGGCAGTTGGCGCAGCCGTTGATCTGCGAGGCGCGGATCTTGACGAGTTCGAGCAGCGACTTCTCGAGGCCGCTGGCGGCGACCTGCTCGGAGAAGGCGTACCAGGCTTTGAAGATCTCGGGCGAGACGGCGTAGATATCGGCGCGGGGCTGCATGGCAATCATCCTTTCTGCGTGGTGATGCCGACATGACGAGGCAGCCCCGCCCGGTGTGACATGGGCGGCAAGATTTTTCGGATCGCGCCCTGCGATTCATATGAAAATACTATGCCGCAGGCGCCCGCCTCGTCTCGAATTGCAACGGCGCCCCGGCCTACTTGGCTGCCTGCAGACGAATCGCGCCGCGCATCCGCGGCCCGCGCCTGCAGGAGCAATACCCATGCAGGACATCCTCTGGATCGGCCTCTTCCTCACCCTGCTGGCGGCGAGCCTCGGTTACGCCGCCCTGTGCGACCGCGCGTGACGGGCAGGCGATCATGACACTCGACCTCTGGCTGGCGGCGCTGACCGCGCTCGGCCTCCTCGTCTACCTCGTCGCCGTGCTCGCGCGGCCCGAACGCTTCTAGGAGGGGCACTCCCATGACATTGCAGGGATGGCTGCTGATCGCGGCCTTCGTCGGCATCCTGCTGGCGCTCACCAAGCCGATGGGGCTGTGGCTCCACGCGCTCTACGAAGGGCGCCGGACGCCGCTGCACGCGGTGCTCGGCCCGGTGGAGCGCGGCTTCTACAAGCTTTCGGGCATCGACCCGAACGAGGACCAGTCCTGGCGCCGCTACGCGGTCCACATGCTGGCCTTCAACGCGGTGCTGCTGGCGCTGACCTATGTCGTGCTGCGCGCGCAGGGGCTGCTGCCGCTCAACCCGCTGGGCTACGGCGCGGTGAGCGAGCACCTGGCGTTCAACACCGCCGTCAGCTTCACCACCAACACCAACTGGCAGAGCTACGGCGGGGAATCGACGATGTCGAACCTGTCGCAGATGCTCGGCCTGACGATCCATAACTTCCTCTCGGCGGCGACCGGCATCGCGCTGGCCTTCGCGTTCTTCCGCGGCTTTGCGCGGCGGAGCGCCACCGGCCTCGGCAACTTCTGGGCCGACATGACCCGCGTCACGCTCTACCTGCTGCTGCCGATCTGCGTGGTCTACGCGCTGTTCCTGATCGCGAGCGGCGTGCCGCAGACGCTGGCGGGCTCGGTCGACGTCTCGACGCTGGAGGGCATCAAGCAGACGCTCGCGCTCGGCCCCGTCGCCTCGCAGGAGGCGATCAAGATGCTCGGCACCAACGGCGGCGGCTTCTTCAACGCCAACTCCGCCCATCCCTTCGAGAACCCGACCGCGCTGACCAACTTCGTGCAGATGCTGTCGATCTTCGTGATCGGCTTCGGCCTGACCTGGACCTTCGGCAAGGCGGTGGGCAACACCCGGCAGGGCTGGGCGATCCTCGCGGCGATGCTGACGATCTTCCTCGTCGGCACGGCGGTGACCTATTCGCAGGAGGCGGCGGGCAACCCGATCCTCCACAGCCTCGGCGCGGCGGGCGGCAACATGGAGGGCAAGGACGTCCGCTTCGGGATCGTCGGCTCGGCGCTGTTCTCGGTCGTCACCACGGCTGCCTCGTGCGGTGCGGTCAACGCCATGCACGACAGCTTCACCGCGCTCGGCGGGCTGATCCCGCTGTTCAACATCCAGCTGGGCGAAGTCGTGGTCGGCGGCGTCGGCGCGGGTATCTACGGGTTCCTGCTGTTCGCCATCCTCGCCGTCTTCGTGGCGGGCCTGATGGTCGGCCGCACGCCCGAGTACGTCGGCAAGAAGATCGAGAGCCGCGAGGTCAAGCTGGCGGTCCTCGCCATCGCGGTGTTGCCGCTGATGATCCTGGGCTTCTCGGCCATCGCCTCGGTGACCGAGGCCGGCCTCGCGGGGCCGCTCAACAAGGGGCCGCACGGCTTCTCGGAGATCCTCTACGCCTTTACTTCCGCCGTCGGCAACAACGGTTCCGCCTTCGCGGGGCTCACCGCCAACACCCCGTTCTACAACGGGCTGCTGGGCGTGGCGATGTGGGTGGGCCGCTTCTTCATCATCATCCCGATGCTGGCGGTCGCGGGCAGCCTCGCCGCCAAGAAGCACACCCCGGCGACCGCCGGCAGCTTCCCGACTACCGGGCCGCTGTGGACGGGCCTCCTGATCGGCATCGTGCTGATCGTCGGCGGCCTGACCTTCCTGCCCGGCCTCGCGCTCGGACCCATCGCCGATCATGTCGCGATGATCCGCGGCCAGCTCTTCTAAGGACCCATGACCATGGCCCGCACGCCGCAGAAATCGCTGTTCACGGCCGACCTGATCGTTCCCGCGATCGGCGACGCCTTCCGCAAGCTCGACCCCCGAGAACTGATCCGCAACCCGGTGATGTTCACCACCGCCGTCGTCGCAGTGCTGCTCACCGTCCTGCTCATCGTCGGGCAGGACGGGCTGGCCGTCGGCTTCAAGATCCAGCTCGTGCTCTGGCTCTGGCTGACGGTGCTGTTCGGTACGTTCGCCGAGGCCCTCGCCGAAGGACGTGGCAAGGCGCAGGCGGCTAGCTTGCGCGCCACCAAGGCGGACCTCATCGCCAAGCGCCTGAAAGGTGACGGGGACCGCTACGACAGCGTCTCCGCCAGTGCCCTGAGGGTCGGCGACGTCGTGCTGGTCGAGACCGGCGACCTCATCCCCTCGGACGGCGAGGTCGTTGCCGGCGTCGCCTCGGTCAACGAAGCCGCCATCACCGGCGAGAGCGCGCCCGTCATCCGCGAGGCGGGCGGCGACCGCTCGGCGGTGACCGCAGGCACCCGCGTCATCTCCGACCAGATCCGCGTCCGCGTCACCGTGAATCCGGGGCAGGGCTTCCTCGATCGCATGATCGCGCTGGTCGAGGGGGCCGAGCGCCAGAAGACCCCCAACGAGATCGCGCTGACCATCCTGCTCGTCGGCCTCACGATCATCTTCCTGATAGCGGTGGGCACGATCCCCGGCTTCGCCAGCTATGCGGGCGGTTCGATCCCCGTCTCGATGCTGGCGGGTTTGCTCATCACCCTGATCCCGACCACGATCGCCGCGCTGCTCTCGGCCATCGGCATCGCGGGCATGGACCGGCTGGTGCGCTTCAACGTGCTCGCCAAGTCGGGCCGCGCGGTGGAGGCGGCGGGCGATATCGACGTCCTGCTGCTCGACAAGACCGGCACCATCACCATCGGCGACCGCCAGGCGACCGAGTTCCGGCCCGTCGGCGGCACCGATGTGGGCGAGCTCGCCGAAGCCGCGCTCCTCGCCAGCCTTGCCGACGAGACGCCGGAGGGCCGCTCGATCGTGGTGCTGGCGCGAGAGCAGTTCGCACTCGATACCACGGCGCTGCCGGCTGGCGCCGAGGTCATCCCCTTCACCGCACAGACCCGCATCTCGGGCGTCGATACCGGCGGCCAAAACGGTGGGCGCGTCATCCAGAAAGGCGCGGTGCAGGCGATCCTCAAGGCCAATCCCGGCGCCGGGGCCACCACCGCCGCGACCGAGCTTCGTCGCATCACCGACGAGATCGCCCGCGCCGGCGGCACCCCGCTCGCGGTGGCGGTGGACGGGCGGCTGCTCGGGGCGATCTTCCTCAAGGACATCGTCAAGGCGGGCATCCGCGAGCGCTTCGGCGAACTGCGGCAGATGGGCATCCGCACGGTGATGATCACCGGCGACAACCCGCTCACCGCCGCCTCGATCGCGGCCGAGGCCGGGGTGGACGACTTCCTCGCCGAAGCCACGCCCGAGGACAAGCTGGATCTGATCCGCAAGGAGCAGCAGGGCGGCCGCCTCGTCGCCATGTGCGGCGACGGCACCAACGACGCGCCCGCGCTGGCGCAGGCGGACGTGGGCGTCGCCATGAACACCGGCACGCAAGCCGCGCGCGAGGCGGGCAACATGGTCGACCTCGACAGCGACCCGACCAAGCTGATCGAGGTCGTCGGCCTCGGCAAGCAGCTGCTGATGACGCGCGGCGCGCTGACCACGTTCTCGGTCGCCAACGACGTCGCCAAGTACTTCGCGATCATCCCGGCCATGTTCGTGGCTCTGTATCCCGGCCTCGGCGTGCTCAACGTGATGGGCCTCGCCAGCCCGGAAAGCGCGATCCTGTCCGCGATCGTGTTCAACGCGCTCATCATCCCGCTGCTGGTGCCGCTCGCCCTCAGGGGCGTGACCTACAGGCCGATGAGCGCGGGACCGCTGCTCGCCCGCAACCTCGCGGTCTACGGCCTCGGCGGCCTCGTCGCGCCGTTCGTCGGCATCAAGCTCATCGACCTCGCCGTCACCGGGCTGGGGCTGGCGTGATCGCCGGCCCAAGGAGAATCCAAATGAACAACGACATCCTCTCATCGCTGCGTCCGGCCCTCGTCATGACGCTGCTGTTCGCCGTCCTGCTCGGCCTCGCCTACCCGCTGGCGCTGACCGGCATCGGGCAGGTGCTGTTCCCGAGCCAGGCCAACGGCAGCCTCGTCCGCGAGAACGGCAAGGTCATCGGCTCGACCGTGGTGGGGCAGGCCTTCACGTCCGAGCGCTACTTCCAGACGCGGCCCTCCGCCGCCGGCAAGGGCTACGACGGGCTCGCCTCGTCGGGCTCCAACCTCGGCCCCACCTCGAAGGCGCTGGCCGACCGGGTGAAGGCCGATCTCGAGCGCCAACAGTCTGCGGCACCAGGTCGCTCCGTTCCGTCCGATCTGGTGACCACATCCGCCTCGGGGCTAGACCCCCACGTCAGCCCCGAGGCGGCCTTGTATCAGGTGGAGCGCGTCGCCCGCGTTCGCGGCATCGAGGCCGATGCCCTGCGCCGCCTCGTCGGCGAGAGCGTGGAGCGCCCGCTGTTCGGCTTCATCGGCGAGCCCCGCGTGAATGTCTTCGAACTCAATCGACGACTGGATGCGATTGGCGCTAAGCCTGCCCGGTGAACGATCCCGGCCGACCCTCTCCCGAAGCCCTCCTGCGTGCCGCCGCGCAGGAGGGGCGCGGCCGCCTCAAGGTTTTCCTCGGGGCGGCTCCCGGCGTCGGCAAGACCTGGGAGATGCTGACCGACGGGCACCAGCGCCGCGAGGCCGGGATCGACGTGGTGGTCGGCGTGGTCGAGACCCACGGGCGGCGCGAGACCGAGGCGCTCGTCCAGGGCCACGAGGTCATTCCCCGTCGCGTGGTGGACCATGTCGGCCACACCCTCGGCGAAATGGACCTCGACTCCATCCTCGAGCGCAGCCCCCAGCTCGTCCTGGTGGACGAGCTTGCCCACACCAATGCCCCCGGCAGCCGCCACCCCAAGCGCTACCAGGACGTCGAGGAGCTGCTGGGCGCCGGGATCGACGTCTACTCCACGATCAACATCCAGCACGTCGAGAGCCTGAACGACCTCGTCGCCTCGTTCACCCGCGTCCGCGTGCGCGAGACGGTGCCCGACGGCGTGCTCGAACAGGCAGAGATCGAGGTGGTGGACATTCCGCCGGACGAGCTGATCGAGCGGCTGAAGGACGGCAAGGTCTACGTCCCCCACGAGGCGACGCGGGCGCTGGGCCACTTCTTCTCCAAATCCAATCTGACGGCGCTGCGCGAACTGGCGCTGCGCCACGCGGCGCAGGCGGTGGACGCGCAGATGCTGGAGCACCTTCGCGCCAATGCACTGGCGGGCAGCTTCGCGGTGGGCGAGCGCATCCTCGTCGCCATTTCCGAGCAGCCCCACGCTGCCGGGCTGGTGCGCGCGGGGAAGCGCCTTGCCGATGCGCTCAAGGCGCCCTGGTCCGCCGTCCACATCCAGACCCGGCGCGACCAGCACTTCACCGATGCCGACCGCCGCCAGCTGGCCGACACCCTGGCGCTCGCCTCGCGCCTCGGCGCTTCCACCGCCAGCATCCCGGCCGCCAGCGTGGTCGAGGGCCTGCGCGGCTTCGCGCACGACGCGCGGGCGACGCAGATCGTCATCGGCAAGTCGGCCCGCTCGTGGCTGTTCGAACTGCGCAACGGATCGGTGGTGGACCGGCTGGTGCGCACGCTCGGCGACGTGGCGATCCACGTCCTGCCTTCCGGCACCCCCGCCGCCGAGGCCCCGGCGCGGCGCGAGCGGAGCGGCCTGAACTGGGGCCGCCCGTCGCACTACCTCTGGTCGCTGCTGATGGTGGCGGCGATGACCGTGCTTGGCCGCCTGCTGCTGGAGGCGCTGGACCTCGGCAACATCGCGCTGCTGTTCCTGATCCCGGTGATGTTCGCCGCCGCCACTTTCGGCGTGCGCGCGGGCCTGTTCGCGGGGCTCGCCTCCAGCCTCGCCTACAACTTCTTCTTCCTGCCGCCGACCGGTACGCTGACCGTCAGCAATCCCGAGAACGTGATCTCGATCCTCGTCCTGCTCGGGGTCGCGGTGGTGACCAGCCAGTTCGCCGCGCGGGTGCGGGCGCAGGCCGACCTTGCGGGGGCGAGCGCGCGGCAGAACGCCGCGCTCGCCAGCTTCTCGCGCCAGCTCACCGTCGCCGCCAGCCGCGAGGAACTGGTCCAGGCGATCTGCGCCGAGGTCGCCCGCCTGCTGGGGGTGCGCACCGTCCTGCTGCTGCCCTCGTCCGACGGCCCGGTGCTCAGCGCCGCCTGGCCGCCCGAGGACCGGCTGGAGCAGATCGAGCAGGCCGCCGCGCAGTGGGCCATGGACAACGAGCAGCCCGCCGGGCGCGGCTCGGCAACGCTCACCGCCTCGGACTGGCTGTTCCATCCCTTGCGGACCACGCGC
>DATKFS010000044.1:0-1748 GCA_035511275.1 Novosphingobium sp. | reverse complement strand
CGAGTGGCTGGCACGGCGCGATGCCGACTGGTGGGTGGACGAACTCTACGCCTTCGCCGCCGACATGGGCGCAACCCTCGTCAGCACCCGCATCTCGCGCAGCGTGATCGACCTCAACCGCGATCCTTCCGGCGCCTCGCTCTATCCGGGGCAGGCGACGACCGAGCTGTGCCCGACCACGACCTTCGACGGCGAGCCGCTCTACACCGGTGAAGTGCCGGACGAGGCCGAGATCGCCCGCCGCCGCGCGCTCTGGTTCGATCCCTACCATGCCGCGCTGCAGGCACAGATCGACCGCCTGCGCGCCGTCCATGGCCGGGTTGTGCTCTACGACGCCCACTCGATCCGCAGCCATGTGCCGCGCCTGTTCGACGGCGAGCTGCCGCAGTTCAACATCGGCACCAACGGCGGCCGGACGTGTGATCCCGAGCTGACGGAAGACGTGGTCGATGCCATCGCCGGGCACGAAGCCGACGACTGGTCGCTGGTGGTGGACGGCCGCTTCCGGGGAGGCTGGACCACCCGCCACTACGGCGCGCCCGACAAGGGCGTCCACGCCATCCAGATGGAACTCGCCATCCGCGGCTACATGGACGAGCCCGACACGCCCGGCGAGGCCAACTGGCCGCCCCCCTTCGATCCGGCACGCGCCGCCGCGCTCACCGAAACCCTTTCCCAGATCATGAAGGCCGCCCGCGCCTTCGCCCTTCAGGAATCCTGACATGACCCGCATCGACAATACCCGCGTCATCAAGCCCGCCACCGGCACGCAGCTTTCCGCGAAGTCCTGGCTCACCGAAGCCCCCATGCGGATGTTGATGAACAACCTGCACCCCGACGTCGCCGAGCGTCCCGAGGAGCTGGTGGTCTACGGCGGCATCGGCCGCGCCGCGCGCGACTGGGCGAGCTACGACAAGATCGTCGAAACCCTCCAGCGCCTCGAGGACAACGAGACGCTGCTGGTGCAGTCGGGCAAGCCGGTCGGTGTGTTCCGCACCCACGCCGACGCGCCGCGCGTGCTGATCGCCAACTCCAACCTCGTTCCCCACTGGGCGAACTGGGAGCACTTCAACGAACTCGATAAGCGCGGCCTTGCCATGTACGGGCAGATGACCGCCGGTTCGTGGATCTACATCGGCACCCAAGGCATCGTTCAGGGCACTTACGAAACCTTCGTGGAGATGGGCCGCCAGCACTACGACGGCGACCTTTCGGGCAAGTGGCTGCTGACCGCCGGCCTTGGCGGCATGGGCGGCGCGCAGCCGCTGGCGGCAGTGATGGCGGGCGCATCGTGCCTTGCCATCGAATGCCAGGCCAGCCGCATCGAGATGCGCCTGCGCACCGGCTACCTCGACGTCGCCGCCAACTCCATCGAGGAGGCGATGGCGATCATCGAGAAGGCCAATGCCGAGGGCAAGCCGGTCTCGGTCGGCCTGCTCGGCAACGCGGCGGAAATCCTGCCCGAGATGTTCGCGCGCGGCATCCGTCCGGACCTCCTGACCGACCAGACCAGCGCCCACGACCCCGTCAACGGCTACCTCCCCGCAGGCTGGACCGTCGCCGAATGGATCGAGCGCCGCGAGCGCGAGCCCGAAGCCGTGGCCAAGGCCGCCAAGGCATCGATGGCGCAGCACGTCCGCGCGATGCTGGACTTCCAGGCGGCGGGCGTTCCCACCACCGACTACGGCAACAACATCCGCCAAGTCGCGCTGGACGAGGGCGTGGAAACCGCCTTCGACTTCCCCGGC
>DATKFS010000043.1:0-22088 GCA_035511275.1 Novosphingobium sp. | reverse complement strand
GATCCGCTCGGCTCGATGGGCACCGACACGCCGATCCCGGTGCTGTCGTCGAAGTCGCGCCTGCTCTACGACTACTTCAAGCAGAACTTCGCGCAGGTCACCAACCCGCCGATCGACCCGATCCGCGAGGAACTGGTGATGAGCCTCGTCACCATGATCGGCCCGCGCCCCAACCTGCTCGGCCATGACGCGGGCACGCACAAGCGCCTCGAAGTCAGCCAGCCGATCCTGACCGACCTCGGCCTCGCCAAGATCCGCTCGGTGGAGGCCGCGCTCGACGGCGCGTTCCGCACCGGCACCATCGACATGACCTGGGACGCCAAGAGCGGTGCCGAGGGTCTGGAAATGGCGATCAAGGAGATGTGCTGGGCCGCGACCGAAGCGGTGCTGGCGGACAAGAACATCCTTGTCCTCTCCGACCGCGCGCAGGGCCCCGACCGCATCCCGATGCCGGCGCTGCTGGCGACGGCCGCCGTCCACCACCACCTCGTCCGCCAGGGCCTGCGCATGCAGACCGGCCTCGTCGTGGAAACCGGCGAAGCGCGCGAAGTGCACCACTTCTGCGCGCTGGCGGGCTACGGCGCGGAGGCGATCAACCCCTACCTCGCGCTCGAGACGATCGAGGCGATCCGCGTCCGCAAGGACCTGCCGGTAAGCGCCGAGCAGGCCGCGAAGAACTACGTCTACGCCATCGGCAAGGGCATCCGTAAGGTCATGTCCAAGATGGGCATCTCGACCTACCAGTCGTACTGCGGCGCGCAGATCTTCGACGCGGTCGGCCTGTCCACCGCCTTCGTCGACAAGTACTTCACCGGAACCGCCACCACCATCGAGGGTGCCGGCCTTGCCGAGATCGCGGAAGAGACCGTGCGCCGCCATGCGGCCGCCTACGGCGACAACCCGATCTACAAGTCGATGCTCGACGTGGGCGGCATCTACGGCTCGCGCGTGCGGGGCGAGGAACACGCCTGGACCAGCGAGAACATCGGCCTGCTCCAGCACGCCGTGCGCGGCAACGTGCCCGAGAAGTACCGCCAGTTCGCCCAGACCATCAACGACCAGTCGGAGCGCATGCTCACGATCCGCGGGTTGATGGACTTCGCGCCGGGCACGCCGATCGACATCTCCGAGGTCGAACCGGCCAGCGAGATCGTCAAGCGCTTCGCCACCGGCGCGATGAGCTACGGCTCGATCTCGTGGGAAGCGCATACCACGCTGGCCGTGGCGATGAACCGTATCGGCGGCAAGTCGAACACCGGTGAAGGCGGCGAGGATCCGCGCCGCTTCAAGCCGCTGGAAAACGGCGACACCATGCGCTCGTCGATCAAGCAGGTCGCGAGCGGACGGTTCGGCGTCACCACCGAGTACCTCGTCAACGCCGACGACATCCAGATCAAGATGGCGCAGGGTGCAAAGCCCGGCGAAGGTGGCCAGTTGCCCGGCGACAAGGTCGACCGCACCATCGGCGCGACCCGTCACTCGACGCCGGGCGTGGGCCTCATCAGCCCGCCGCCGCACCACGACATCTACTCGATCGAGGACATCGCCCAGCTCATCCACGACCTCAAGAACGTGAACCCCAAGGCGCGCGTTTCGGTCAAGCTGGTGTCCGAAGTCGGCGTCGGCACGGTCGCGGCGGGCGTCTCCAAGGCGCGCGCGGACCACATCACGATCGCGGGCTACGAAGGCGGCACCGGCGCGTCGCCGCTGACCTCGCTGACCCATGCGGGTTCGCCCTGGGAGATCGGCCTTGCCGAGACGCAGCAGACGCTGCTGCTCAACAACCTGCGCAGCCGCGTGGTGGTGCAGGCCGACGGCGGCCTGCGCACCGGGCGCGACGTCGCCATCGCCGCGCTGCTGGGCGCGGACGAGTTCGGCTTCGCCACCGCCCCGCTGATCGCGGCGGGCTGCATCATGATGCGCAAGTGCCACCTCAACACCTGCCCGGTCGGCGTGGCGACGCAGGACCCCGTCCTGCGCGGCCGCTTCACCGGCCAGCCCGAGCACGTCATCAACTATTTCTTCTTCGTCGCCGAGGAACTGCGCGCGATCATGGCCGAGCTGGGCTTCCGCACCATCCCCGAGATGGTCGGCCGGGTCGACATGCTCGACACGAAGAAGGCGATCACCCACTGGAAGGCCAAGGGCGTCGACCTGTCGAAGCTGCTCTACCAGGCACCGCTGGGTGACGGGCCCTCGCTCAACTGGTCGCAGACGCAGGACCACGGGCTGGAAAACGCGCTCGACAACGCACTGATCGCGGCCTCGGCCGACGCGCTGGAGAACCGCGAGGCGGTGCGGATCGAGAAGCCGATCATCAACGTCAACCGCACGGTCGGCGCGATGCTCTCGGGCGAAGTGGCCAAGCGCTACGGCCACGCGGGCCTGCCCGACAACACGATCAACGTGAAGCTCACCGGCGTCGCCGGCCAGAGCTTCGCCGCCTGGCTCGCCCACGGCGTCACGCTCGACCTGACCGGCGATGCCAACGACTATGTCGGCAAGGGCCTGTCGGGCGGCCGCGTGATCGTGCGCCAGCCCGGCCACGTGAACCGTGATCCGCTTGCCAACATCATCGTCGGCAACACCGTGCTCTACGGCGCGATCTCGGGCGAGGCGTTCTTCAACGGCGTCGCGGGCGAGCGTTTCGCCGTGCGCAACTCGGGCGCCATCGCGGTGGTCGAGGGCTGCGGCGACCATGGCTGCGAGTACATGACCGGCGGCGTCGTGCTGGTGCTGGGCAAGACCGGCCGCAACTTCGCGGCGGGCATGTCCGGCGGCATCGCCTACGTCTTCGACGAGGACGGCCAGTTCGACAAGCTGGTCAACGGCGCGATGGTCGACCTGCTGCCGATTTCGGCCGAGGCCGACGAGGACGAAGGTACGGGCCGTCCGCAGCAGCGCACTGTCTCGGTCACGGACCTCGGCATGGGCAACCCGCTGCGCCACGACGCGGAGCGCCTGCGCATCCTGCTCGAACGCCACCACTTGCACACCGGCTCGAAGCGGGCCCGGGCGCTGCTCGACGACTGGTCGAGCACGCTGGGCAAGTTCGTCAAGGTGATGCCGCGCGACTACGCCAAGGCCCTGCGCCAGCAGGAGGCCGAACGCCTCGAAGCCGCCTCGGTCGCAGCAGAATAAGATTTAGGATCGTATCAAGATGGGCAAGGAAACCGGCTTCCTCGAACTCGACCGCCAGGACCGCACGTATGGTCCGGTCGAGGATCGCCTCAAGAACTACAACGAATTCGTCGTCCCGCTCGCCCCCAAGGCGCTCAAGGACCAGGCCTCGCGCTGCATGAACTGCGGCGTGCCGCACTGCCACACCGGCTGTCCGGTCAACAACATCATCCCCGACTGGAACCACCTGGTCTACGAGGACGACTTCCGCAACGCGCTGGAAGTCCTCCACTCGACCAACAACTTCCCGGAATTCACCGGCCGCATCTGCCCCGCGCCCTGCGAGGCCGCCTGCACGCTCAACATCATCGACGAGCCGGTGACGATCAAGTCGATCGAATGCGCGATCGTCGACAAGGGATGGGCCGAGGGCTGGATCACCCCGCAGATCCCCGCGCAGCGCACCGGCAAGTCGGTCGCGGTGGTGGGGTCGGGCCCGGCGGGCCTTGCCTGCGCGCAGCAGCTGGCGCGCGCGGGCCACTCGGTCACGGTGTTCGAGAAGAACGACCGCGTCGGCGGGCTGATGCGCTACGGCATCCCCGACTTCAAGATGGAGAAGCACCTCATCAATCGGCGCGCGGCGCAGATGGAAGCCGAAGGCGTGGTGTTCAAGACCTCCACCGAAGTGGGCGTGACCGTCTCGGTCGCCTCGCTGAAGGAGAACTCCGACGCGGTGGTCTTCGCGGGCGGCGCCGAGGAAGCGCGCCGGCTCGACATCCCCGGCGCCGAACTGCCCGGCGTGCGGCTGGCGATGGAGTTCCTGACCCAGCAGAACAAGCGCAACGCGGGCGACGACGAGCTGCGCGCCGCCCCGCGCGGCACGCTCTCGGCCACCGGCAAGCACGTCATCGTCATCGGCGGCGGCGACACCGGGTCGGACTGCGTGGGCACCTCCAACCGCCAGGGCGCGGCCTCGGTCACCCAGCTCGAGATCATGCCCAAGCCCCCGGTGATGGAGGACAAGGCGATGTCGTGGCCGTTCTGGCCGCTCAAGCTGCGCACCTCCTCCAGCCACGAGGAAGGCGCCGAGCGCGACTGGTCGGTCCTCACCAAGCGCGTCGTCGGCGACAACGACGTGCGCGGCCTCGAATGTGTCCGCGTCGAGTGGGTGGGCGGCAAGATGCAGGAGATCGAGGGCAGCGAGTTCACGCTGCAGGCCGACCTGATCTTCCTCGCCATGGGCTTCACCGGCCCGCGCAAGCCCGGCATGATCAACCAGTCGGGCGTCGAGCTGGACCCGCGCGGCAACGTCAAGGCCGACATGCTCAAGTACCAGACCAGCGACGCGCAGATCTTCGCCTGCGGCGACATGCGCCGCGGCCAGTCGCTCGTCGTCTGGGCGATCCGCGAAGGCCGCCAGTGCGCCCGCTCGGTCGACCAGGTGCTGATGGGCGAGAGCCAGCTTCCCCGCTGATTTCGCTTCCCTTGCAGGAACGAACGGGGGCGTGCCGCAAGGTGCGCCCCTTTTCTTTCGTCACGCGGAGGCGTGGAGACGAAAAGGGGGATGGCACGCAGAGACGCAGGGACGCAGAGATGTCGGGCCGCGCCGCAGGCGCTTCTCTTGTGCCCGGCGTTGCGATTGACGCTGCCGCGAGGACGGAAAGCGGCTTTGCCGGAAGCGCTACCCCTCTGCGTCCCTGCGTCTCTGCGTGCTCCCTCCTTTCTTCTCCCCGCCTCCGCGAGACCCGCGCCCGCCCGCCGAGGCGATCACTCGCCGCCCTCACTTGACCCGCGCCACCCCTCCCGGTTCACTTCCCACAAAAGGGAGACACCAATGCTGCTGGAAATCGCCGAGATCGAAGTGCGCCCGGGCGCCGAGGACGAATTCGCCAGGTCCATGCGCGAGACCGGCGTGCCCCACCTCGCCGCCTGCGAGGGCGTGGTCACCGCCAGCTTCGGGCGCGGGGTGGAAAACCCCTCCAAGTTCACCTTCAACGTCGTGTGGAAGTCGATGGAAGCCCACCAGGCCGCCCGCGACCTCGAGCATTTCGGCAAGTTCCGCGCCGCCTTCGGCGATCTCACCGTGGGCGGCGCGATGAGCCACTACGAGATGGACGAGGCACTTGCGGGACCTTCGGCCTGACGAAGCACCCGTCGTCCCCGACTTGATCGGGGACCGCTGGCAAAGCCATGCAAGCTTGAGTTGAAACGCAACGCCACAGTGGCCCGTGGCGAGCTATCGCCTGAAGTATACCCAGCGGTCCCCGATCAAGTCGGGGACGACGGCGCGCCAGCTACCATTCGATCGTCCCGCGCCCGTGCTCGGCCAGGAAGCCGTTGGCGCGGCTGAAGTGGCGGCAGCCGAAGAAACCGGCGTGGGCCGAGAGCGGGCTGGGGTGCGGGGCGGTCAGGACGAGGTGGTGGCTTTGCGCCAGCCCCGGCACGCGCATCGCCTTCTTCTTGGCGTGGTTGCCCCAGAGCATGAAGACGCAGGGCTCCGCCTTGGCCGCCACGGCGGCGACGGCGGCGTCGGTGAGCGCTTCCCAGCCCCGGTTCTGGTGCGAGCCGGCCTGCCCTTCCTCCACCGTCAGCGCATTGTTGAGCAGGAGCACGCCCTGCCGCGCCCAGTGTTCGAGGTTGCCATGGCCGGGCGCGACGACACCGCAATCCGTGGCCAGTTCCTTGTACATGTTCACGAGCGAGGGCGGCACCCGCACCCCTTCCTGCACCGAGAAGGCGAGGCCGTGGGCCTGCCCGGCGCCGTGGTAGGGGTCCTGCCCCAGGATCACCACGCGCACGTCGGCGAGCGGGGTCAGCTCGAAAGCGCGCAGGCGCGTGCCGCGCGGCGGGTAGATCCGCTTGCCCGCCGCTTCCTCGGCCTTGAGCCAGCCGCCCAGCCGCCGCGCCTCGGGCATGGCGAGGACGGGATCGAGCACCGGGGCCCAGCCGGCCGGAACGGGTTGCGCGTCCTGTGTTGCGGTCATGTCCTCAACTCCCGAAAAACCTGCGCACCGGCGCAAGGGCAGCGCTTGCGGCATTGCACTGGACCGGCCCAGTCCCTAAGCATTTCCTGATTATGGCTGTCCATCTCCACGAAGAAGATCTCCCCGAAGGCGTGCTCGCGCCGGGCCCCGTCGCCATCGACACCGAAACGATGGGTCTCATCACCCCTCGCGACCGGCTCTGCCTCGTGCAGATCTCGGACGGCAACGGCGACGAGCACCTCGTGCGCTTCGCCCCCGGCAGCACGTTCGACGCGCCCAACCTCAAGGCGGTGCTGGCCGATCCGGCGCGGCTGAAGCTCTACCACTTCGCGCGCTTCGACCTTGCCGCGATCGAGCATTACCTCGGCGTCAGCGCGGCGCCGGTGTTCTGCACCAAGATCGCCAGCAAGCTGGTGCGCACCTACACCGACCGCCACGGCCTCAAGGACCTCGTGCGCGAACTGCTCGGCAAGGAAGTGTCGAAGCAGCAGCAGTCGAGCGACTGGGGCGCCCGCGAACTGACCGACGCGCAGAAGGACTACGCGGCCTCGGACGTGCGCTACCTCCACGCCATGCACGCCATCCTGGTCGAGCGACTCGCGCGCGAGCATCGCACCGAACTGGCGCAGGCCTGCTTCGACTTCCTGCCCGCCCGTGCCCGCCTCGACCTTGCCGGGTGGCCGGACCACGACATCTTCAGCCACGAAGCAGCCTGATCGCCGCCCGGGAGTTGCTAAGCCGCCATGTCCGTTGAAGCCGTAGAGATCCGCAACCGCCGCCGGCACTTCGCCGCGCCCGGCGGTTCGCACGACCGGCTCGTCGGCTTCCTCGCCAAGGCGCTGCCGGCGGGGATCGGCGTGGTGGCGGCGGTGATGATCCTCGTGCCGCTGTCGCCGCGCGGGGAGATCAGCTTCCTGCTCGACCGCAACAAGGTCGCCGTCACCAGCGAGCGGCTCGCGGTGGACGATGCCGCCTATCGCGGCAAGGACAACAAGCAGCGCGGCTTCGTGGTCACCGCCGGCACCGCCGTGCAGCAGAGCGCGGCGACCCCGGTGGTGCAGATGCAGAGCCTCAAGGCGCTGATGAACCTCAACGACGGCCCGGCCCAGATCGTCGCGCCCAACGGCGCCTACAACTACGACACCGAACAGATCGCGGTGAACGGCCCGGTCAACTTCGCCGCGCCCGACGGCTATCGCATGACCACCAGCAACGTCGCCATCGACGTGAGGCAGCAGGTCGCGGTAGGGTCGGGCGGAGTCGACGGGACGGTGCCCACGGGCACTTTCCGCGCCGATTCGATGAAGGCCGACCTTGAAAACCGCACCGTGACGCTCGAAGGCAATGCCCGGCTGCGCATGACGCCCGGCAAGCTTAGGATACCGCAATGACCGCCGCCCCCAAGACGCTTCTCCGCGCCGCGCTCGCCGTGCCGGTGCTCGGGCTGGCCGCCCTCGCCGCATCCCCCCGGATCGACGCGCAGGTCCTCTCGGGCCACAACAGCAACGCGCCGGTGGATTATGCCGCCGACCGCATCGAGCTGCAGGACAAGCAGGACCGCGTGGTCCTGTCCGGCAACGTCGACGTCAAGCAGGCCGAACTACGCCTGCGCGCGGCGCGCACGGTGGTGAATTTCACCAATGCCGGCTCCATGCAGATCCAGCGCATCACCGCGAGCGGGGGCGTCGTCGTCACCCGCAACGACGAGGTGGCGACGGGCGACGTGGGCATCTACGACTTCGGCAAGAAGATCATCACGATGACCGGCAATGCCACGATCAAGCGCGGCAACGGCGACACGCTGCGCGGCGGCCGCCTGGTGGTGGACCTCAACAGCGGCGTGTCCTCCGCCTCGGGCGGCCCCGGCGGCCGCGTCTCGGGCACGTTCTCGGTGCCCAAGCAGAACGGCAACTGGGCCCGGCCCGCGCGCCGTCCCGGAGCTGATCCGGGACCGCCGGGATCCTTTTCAGACGATGGATTCGAGGGAGCCGCGGCGGCGGCGCACGCTCGCCGAGGCGCCGGTCAGAACGCCCGGTCGTGGACCAGCACGCGCATGGTCAGCAGGATGATCTGGATATCGCGCATGATCGTCCAGCCCTCGAGGTATTCAAGGTCGGCCTGCAGGCGGTTGACGAGGTCGGATTCGTGGTCCGTCGCACCCCGGAAGCCGCGCACCTGCGCGAGGCCGGAGAGGCCCGGCTTGAGCGAGTGGCGCTGCCAGTAGCGCAGGTCGACTTCCCAGAACAGCTTCTCGCCCGCCAGCGAGCCGGTGGCGTGCGGGCGCGGGCCGACGAGGCTCATGTCGCCGAGCAGCACGTTGAACAGCTGCGGCAGTTCGTCGATGCTGGTCTTGCGGATGAAGCGCCCGACGCGGGTGATGCGCTGGTCGTCCTTCGAAGCCGAGACGTTGCCGTCGCTGTCGCACAGCGCTTCGGTCATCGAGCGGAACTTGTACATGTTGAAGAAGCGGTTGCCCCGGCCCATGCGGCGCTGGTTGAAGAACACCGAGCCGCCGTCCTGGAGCTTCACCGCCAGCGCCACCGTAATGAGCAACGGCGAGAGCGCGATGATGGCGCCGCCCGCGAAGGCGACGTCGAACAGGCGCTTGATGGCGCGGTCACGCAGGCCCAGCGGACCCGCCGAGACCAGCAGCAGCCCGTGCTTGCCGACCACCCGCGCGCCCTGCGCGCCGAGGCGCGCCACTTCGTCGTCGAGCACTTCGCCATCGACGTTGGCGCCCTTGAGCATCATCGCCCATTCGGCGCGCCGGCCCGAGGGGCAGCTCACCACCACCCGGTCGATGTTGCGCAGCACGAGGCCGATGCGGTCGAGCGCGTTGGGGTCGTTGAGGTTCGGGCGCAGGCCCATGGCCGCCGCCGAGATGCGGATCGCGCCGCGCAGCTCGACCTTGGGGCCGCCGTCGTCGATGATAAGCTCGTTGAGCACGTTCTCGCCGCAGCGCCAGCGCACGAAGCTGCGCAGTTGCAGGCGCAGCCAGGCGATGATGCACATCGCGCAGATCGCGCCGCCGTTGAAACCCCAGCGCGAGAAGTCCTTCTCGGGACGGATCAGGAACTGCACGAAGACGACCACGACCACCGCGATCACGATCGCCACTTGCGCGCGGAAGACGCCGGTCCAGCCCTGCTGCAGCGAGGTGGTGGAGTAGGACCCGTTGTAGAGCGCGAGGGTCAGGTAGATCGGCAGGATCAGCTGGGCGTGGACGAGGCTGCCCGCGAAGCCGTGGGCTCCCGAAAGCAGGTAGCCGGTGACGCCGAAGCCCAGGAAGATGGCGCAGATGTCGGCGATGACGAGGGCGAGGTAGCACTGCAGGCGGCGACGCTCGCGGGAGGGGGCGACCAGGAGTTCGTCGAAATCCGACCGCTCCTTGAGCATCGGCTTCGCGGCGAATGGCGCGTTCATCGGCCCGGCCCTCCTGAATGCGAACTCACGCCGATCGTTCCCTCACACAGATATTATCGGCGCACGCAACACGGTGACCATGCTGCGGCGCAATACGTATAAGCCCGGATGAACATGCGAGGCAACCGGAAAAGAGTATTCGTCAGGACGTGGTAATTGTCCGGTGTCTGGAATCGGGACGCGCCGAGCGTGCTATTGTCAACAAACCATTGGCCAGTAATAATTCGGCATCCTGACTGTTGCGCATCAACATCTGGTGCAGTTCGACGAGTCGGGCGACCAGCCTTTCCAGCTTCGGACCGCGCCATGCCTGCAACTGGACGGCCAGCGCCGGCTGATCCTTCCAGAACACCCGCCGGGCGCCCGCCTCGGCCTTGAGGAAGCCGGCGACGTCGCGCCCGTCGCCCAGCCTTGCGGCCAGTCCGGCGAGCTGCGCGGCGCGGCGCTCGAACGCCAGCAGCAGGCCGACCGGGTTCATCCCCTGTTCGCGCAGCCGTCGCAGTTCCGGGCCGACCGCCTCGCGCCGCCCGCCCAGCACCGCATCGACCAGCGAGCCGAAGCCGTCGTCCTCGGTCGAGGCGCCCACCGCGTCGACGTCCGCCGCCGAGACCGCGCGCGGCGTCTCGGGCGAAGCATCGAGGTAGAGCGCGAGCTTGGCGACTTCCGAGCGGGCGATTCGCGTGTCGAGCCCGGCGGCGCGGGCGATGCGCTCGGCGATCTCGCTGCCGATCTTGACCCCGGCGGTGTTGGCCATGGTGCGCACCGCCGCCGTCACCGCGCCCAGGTCCGGCGGGTAGAACATCGCGACGAGGCCGTCGGCCCGCGCGGCGAGCAGCTTGGCGGTGCGCGACTTGTCGGTGGCGCCGGTGGCGACGATCAGGACCGGGCAGCCCTCGACCTCGCTTTCCAGCAGGGTCTGCACCGCGTCGTGCGCCTCGTCGCCTGCAGCGCGGACCCAGATGTGGCGGGCGCCGCCGAACAGAGAGGTGGAGCGCGCCTCGTCGCCCAGCTTCACCGGATCGCGGCGAAGTTCGGCGCCGGACATCTCGATGCGCTCGCCGGGATCGTCGAGCAGCGAGACGATGCGGGTGGCGGCATCGAAGGCGCTGGCCTCGTCGGGGCCGCAGAAGAAGAACACGCGCGCCTCGCGGGCGGCGCGGGCGGCGAGCCCGGGAAATTCCTTCTGGCTGGCCTTCACGGCCTCTTACTGGCGCGTATCGCCGCGCAGGCGCAGCGCGACGTTGGTGACGATGCGCGTCGCCACGTCCTTGGCCATGTTCTCGAGCGCGGTCTGCTCGGCGGCGATCGTCGCATAGTCGGACGAGACGACGTCGATCCCGGCATCCGCGCCGGCGGTGGCGTCGAGCACGATCTCGCCGCTGTCCTGGTCCACGAGCTGGTAGCGCGCGCGCAGCGTGCGGCGTTCGCGGCCCACGGTGTCGTTCGAGAGGAGCGCGAAGCTCTCCAGCTTGTCGTCGAGGCGGACGTCGAGCCGGTAGCGCGGCGCGGCGTCCTTGTTGCCCGAGACGCCGAGTTCGTCGACCAGCGCGTTGCGCACCAGCCAGCCGGCGCGCCCCTCGATCGCGGAGACCTGCACACCCGCCAGCCCCTGCGCGACGGCGGCATTGCCGCCGCCCGCGTACATCGGCTGGAGCCCGCACCCGGCGAGCGCCAGACTGGCGAAGAGAGCGGTCAAACCCTTCACGCGACGAGATTTACCAGACGGTCGGGCACCACGATCACCTTGCGAACTTCTGCACCATCGAGCGCACGCTGCACCTTCTCGCTGGCGAGGGCAAGCGCCTCCAGTTCCTCCTTCGAGGTGCCCTTGGCGACCGTCAGCGTATCGCGCAGCTTGCCCTTGACCTGCACCGCGACGGTGACTTCGTCGTCCACCAGCAGCGCCGGATCGACCTCGGGCCATGCGGCGTCGGCGACGAGGCCCTCGCCAATGGAGGCCCAGGCCTCTTCGGCGAGGTGCGGCATCATCGGCGAAACCAGCAGCAGCAGCGTGCGGATCGCGGCCGAGCGGCTGGCCGAAGGCGCGGCCTTGTCGATCGCGGCGGTCAGTTCGTAGATGCGCGCCACGGTCTTGTTGAAGCCGAGCGATTCGATGTCGCGCGCGGCGGCATCGACGGTCTGGTGGACCTTGCGATCCAGAGCCTTGTCCTCACCCGTGGCTGCAGCATCGAACTGGCCGAACAGGCGCCACAGGCGCTGGACGAAGCGGCCGCAGCCCTCGATCCCGGCTTCGGACCACGGCAGGTCGCGCTCGGGCGGGCTGTCGGACAGCATGAACCAGCGGATCGCGTCGGCGCCGTAAGTCGCGACGATCTCGTCGGGGTCGACGACGTTCTTCTTCGACTTCGACATCTTGATGACGCGGCCGATCTCGACCGGCGCACCGTCCGCCTTGAGCGTCGCGCTCTCGGACGAACGCTCGATCTCGCTCGGCGCGAAGTAGACGGGCTGGCCGTTGGCGTCGTTGATGCGGAAGTAGGTCTCGTGCGTGACCATGCCTTGCGTGAACAGGCTGCCGAATGGCTCCTTCACCTCGATCTTGCCGATCCGGGCGAGCGCGCGGGTCCAGAAGCGGGCGTAGAGCAAGTGCAGGATCGCATGCTCGATGCCGCCGATGTACTGCTCGACTGGCAGCCACTCGGCGATCTTGGCGGGATCGAACGGGCGGTCGTCGGGCTGGCTGGCGAAGCGCAGGAAGTACCACGAGCTGTCGACGAAGGTATCGAGCGTGTCGGTTTCGCGCCGCGCGGCGTGGCCGCACTGCGGGCAGTCCACGTGCTTCCAAGTCGGGTGGCGCACCAGCGGGTTGCCCGGCGTCTGGAAATCGACGTCCTCGGGCAGCACGACGGGCAGGTGCTTCTTGGGCACCGGCACCACGCCGCAGACCTCGCAGTGGATGAACGGGATCGGCGTGCCCCAGTAGCGCTGGCGCGAGACGCCCCAGTCGCGCAGGCGCCAGACCGTCTTGCCCTCGCCCCAGCCTTCCGATTCGGCGCGGGCGATGACGGCGGCCTTGGCCTCCGCAACGCTCTGGCCGTCGAGGAAGCCGGAGTTCACCAGAACGCCGTCACCGGCCTCGGACTCGCCGTCGAAGGGCTTGTCGGCCTCGTCCGCGCTGGCGGCGACGACGCGCAGGATCGGCAGCGAATACTTGGTCGCGAACTCGAAGTCGCGCTGGTCGTGGCCGGGAACCGCCATGACCGCGCCGGTGCCGTAGTCCATCAGCACGAAGTTGGCGATGAAGACCGGCAGGTCCGCGCCGGTGAACGGGTGCCTGGCGGTGATGCCGGTGTCGAAGCCCAGCTTCTCCGCCGTTTCCAGCTCGGCGGCGGTGGTGCCCCCCTGCTTGCACAGCGCGATGAAGTCCTCGACCTCTGCGCGGCCGATGGCCGCTGCCTGCGCGATCGGGTGGTCGGCGGCGACGGCGACGAAGCTGGCGCCGAAGATCGTGTCGGGGCGGGTCGAGTAGACCTCGACGGTGCCACCGGTGGAGAGGTCGAACTTGAACTGCAGGCCCTGCGACTTGCCGATCCAGTTCTCCTGCATCGTGCGGACCTTCTCGGGCCACTTGTCGAGGGTGGAGAGGCCGTCGAGCAGTTCATCCGCGAAATCGGTGATCTTGAGGAACCACTGGGAGAGCTTGCGGTTCTCGACCAGCGCGCCCGAGCGCCAGCCGCGCCCGTCGATCACCTGCTCGTTGGCGAGCACGGTCTGGTCGACCGGGTCCCAGTTGACCGCCGATTCCTTGCGGTAGACGAGGTCGTGGGCGTAGAGGTCGAGGAACAGCGCCTGTTCCTGCCCGTAGTATTCGGGCTCGCAAGTGGCCAGTTCGCGGCTCCAGTCGAGCGCGAAACCGAGGCGCTTGAGCTGCGCCTTCATGTTCGCGATGTTCTCGCGCGTCCAGCCGCCGGGGTGGACGCCCTTTTCCATCGCCGCGTTCTCGGCCGGCATTCCGAAGGCGTCCCAGCCCATCGGGTGGAGGACCTCGAAGCCGCGCATCCGCTTGTAGCGCGCCAGCACGTCGCCCATCGTGTAGTTGCGCACGTGGCCGATGTGGATGCGCCCCGAGGGATAGGGGAACATCTCAAGCACGTAGCTGCGGGGCTTGGAGGACGTATCGTCGGCGCGGAAGCTCTGCGCTTCGTCCCACGCAGCCTGCCAGCGCGTGTCGGCCTGAGCCGGATCGAACCGCTCGGTCATGTCTTCAGGATCTCCTGCGGGGGACTACCCGCGAAAACGGACGGCGCGCGGCACCGTCCGGTACACTATCTTATCCGCCGATCGAATCGCGGCGCAGGTCGCGGGCGCGGGTCAGGATGATGTCCTCGAGCTTCTGCACGGTCGCCGCCTGCACCGGGGCCGGAACCCAGCCGCCGCCTTGCGAGACTTCGCGCACCGCCGTCACCTTCAGCGCGTCTGCGCGCAGGTTCTGGTCGAGGATCATGATCGAGACCTTCACGCGCTCGGTCGGGGTCTTGGGGTTCACGTACCAGTCGGTGATGATGACGCCGCCGGCGCTGTCCGACTGGAGCAGCGGCATGAACGACACCGAATCGAGGCTCGCGCGCCACAGGTAGCTGTTCACGCCGATCGTGGTCACCATCGAGGGCGCCAGCGTGGCCTTCTTCGCCTCGCGGCCGCCGCCGCAGCCGGCCAGCGCGAGCGCCGCCACGGCGCAGAAACCCGCGCTTGCGAAAGTGCGCAGGGTAAGGAGGCCGGTATCGGTGCTGCCTGTCATTGTCATTCCCAGTTTCATGCCGAATCCGGCGCGTTCGCCCGATGGGCGAAACGCAGGCCGAACCCATCGTCAAAAGCCTCTATAACCGCCGCTGGCCGGGCGGCAAGTGCGCCCGAACAGCCGGGCCGTCCTAGCCCGCCACGGTGAGCGTGGGCTGAACGCCCCGGCGCGCGGCGGACATCCCTCCCCTTCGCGCTCAGGACGTGTTAATCTGCCCGGCGCAGTATCGCGGGCAGTGCCGGGATGATTCCCGCCAGGGTGGGTATCGCGCCCGGGATTGCGCGATAGGAACGAAATTGCGCGAGAAGACGGGGCTTTGAGATGGTTGTCGAACGGGGCGCACGAAGCGGGATGAAAGGCGGCCTGTTCCTGGCCGGCTGCGTGACCCTGCTCGCCCTGCCGAGCGCGGTGCTGGCCTTCTCCACCAACTTCCACTCCGCATCGACGAGCGACCAGATCGATTCGCTCGACCCCGAGGCGACGCCGGAGAACCTTTCGCGCGCGATCGCCATGCGCTCGCTCGCCAAGGGGCAACTGTTCCCCTTCACGCCCGCCGGAACGCCCAACCGGCAGGACCGCGCAGTGACCGTGGCGGTGCGCGTCGATCCGGAAGCGGCGCAGGCGATCATCGTCCACGGCCGTTCGCCGATGGCGCAGGCCGCGCAGGATGCGGCGCGGCTGCGCATCCCGCCCACCGCCTTCAACCTGGGCGTCTCGCGCGGCTACCAGAACTTCGCGCAGAGCCTCGTCTCGCAGGCGCCTTCGCGGCCGATGGCGGAACTGCCGGACCTCAAGAAGTTCAGCCTCACGCCGGGCACCGCCGCGAAGGACGAGCCGCGCTTCTCGCCGCGCATCTCGATCGACGAGAAGCGCGCCGCCGGCCGCGCGCCGCACACCTTCGCGGGCGAGGCGGGCGAGGTCGATCTCGGCGGCGCCTATCGCCTGACCGAGAACCTCGATGTCACCGCCGGCGTGCGCTATTCGCAGGACCGCGAGCGCCTGGTCCCGCTGACCGACGGCAAGCAGGACAGCCAGGCCGTCTACGTGGGCACGCAGTTCCGGTTCTGAACGGCGCCGTTTGCGGCTGGCGCGTGTCCCGATCGTGTCGATCCCGCGAGCGGCAACCGCGGTTGCATTTTCCGCACGCAAAACCACTCATGACAAGCGCGTTCAGGTCAATAGTCGGCCTTGCCGCCGTCATATTCATTTCATAGCACTGTCGCTGGTGGATGCCCACATAGCGAAAGGCTTGATATGGCTCGCGTTGCAATTGTTACCGGCGGAACCCGCGGGATCGGGAAGGCCGTCTCGCTCGCGCTGCAGGAGCGTGGCCACACCGTGGTTGCGAACTATGCAGGCAACGAGGAGAAGGCCCGCGCCTTCACCGAGGAAACCGGCATCGCCGCCTACAAGTGGGACGTGGGCGACCACGAGGCCACGCTGGACGGCTGCGCCCGCGTCGCCGAGGAAGTGGGTCCGGTCGACATCGTCATCAACAATGCGGGGATCACCCGCGACGGCGTGCTGCAGCGGATGAGCTTCGACGACTGGAACGACGTCATGCGCATCAACCTGGGCGGCTGCTTCAACATGGCCAAGGCGACCTTCGCCGGGATGCGCGAGCGCGGCTGGGGCCGCATCGTCAACATCGGCTCGATCAACGGCCAGGCCGGGCAGTATGGCCAGGTGAACTACGCGGCGGCCAAGAGCGGCATCCACGGCTTCACCAAGGCGCTGGCGCAGGAAGGCGCCAAGTACGGCGTCACCGTCAACGCCATCGCGCCCGGCTACATCGACACCGACATGGTCGCCGCCGTGCCCGCCCCGGTGCTGGAGAAGATCGTCGCCAAGATCCCCGTCGGCCGCCTCGGCAGCGCCTACGAGATCGCGCGCGGCTGCGCCTTCCTCTGCTCGGAGAACGCCGCCTTCGTCACCGGTTCTACGCTGAGCATCAACGGCGGCCAGCACATGTACTAAGGCTGGCGCGATCCTCCCTGGTGCGCAGCAACGGGGAGGTGGCAGCCGGAAGGGTTCTCCTTACCCCTCCACCACCGACGGCGTCGGCGGTCCCCCTCCCCATTCCTGCGGAACGGGGAGGACCAGCCGTGGATCGCGGCGGATTTTCCTACATCCCCGCCGGCCGCTACATTCGCGGCGGTTCTTTCCCATCGTCGATTCGCCGCCTTGCAGGATCACGCGTCCCGCATGCACTTCATCAACAAGCCCGCCTCTCCAACACGAAAAAAGGGCCGCGGTTTCCCGCGACCCCTTTTTCGTAAGCCGAAGCTCTGGAAGACGCTTAGCGCTTCGAGAACTGGAAGCTGCGGCGTGCCTTGGCGCGGCCGTACTTCTTGCGCTCGACCACGCGGCTGTCGCGAGTGAGGAAGCCGGCGGCCTTGACGGCGGCGCGCAGGGCCGGCTCGTACTTCGAGAGAGCCTGGGCGATGCCGTGCTTCACGGCGCCGGCCTGGCCCGACAGACCGCCGCCCTTGACGGTGGCGATCACGTCGTACTGGTCTTCACGGCCAGCGACCTGGAAGGTCTGGTTGATGACCAGACGCAGGGTCGGACGGGCGAAGTAGACTTCCTGGTCGCGGCCGTTGACGGTGATCTTGCCCGAACCGGGCTTGATCCACACGCGGGCCACGGCGTCCTTGCGGCGGCCGGTGGCGTAGGCGCGGCCCTGGGCGTCGATCTGCTGCTCGCGCAGCGGGGCGTTCGACACGACCGGGGCGGGAGCGAAGGTTTCGTCGGCCACGGTCACGTTGCCAGCGATCTCGCCGAGGTCGGACAGGCTCTGAACGGTTTCGTTTTCGGACATTATGCGCCCACCTTGTTCTTGCGGTTCATCGAAGCGACGTCGAGCGCTTCGGGCTGGGTGCCACCGTGCGGGTGCTCGGTACCGGCGTAGAGGTGCAGGGCACGCATCTGGTCGCGGCCGAGCGGGCCACGGGGGATCATGCGCTCAACGGCCTTCTCGAGCACGCGCTCGGGGAAGCGACCGGCGAGGACCTTGTCCGCGGTGACTTCCTTGATGCCGCCGGCGTAGCCAGTGTGCTTGTAGTAGGTCTGCTGCTTCAGCTTGTTGCCCGTGAAGCGGACCTTCTCGGCGTTGATGACGACGACATGGTCGCCGCAATCGACGTGCGGGGTGAAGCTCGGCTTGTGCTTGCCGCGCAGGAGGTCGGCGATGATGACGGCGAGACGGCCAACCACCAGACCTTCGGCATCGATAAGATGCCACTTCTTCTCCACCTCGGCCGGCTTGATCGACCGGGTGACCTTCGTGAGCGCCTTCATGGCTGGTCTATCCCTATGTGTTTCGTTCGCAGCCCCGAAAGCGAATCCCCGGGAGCTGCGGAAGGCGGCCAATTCGTCGAAACGGGGGATAAAGTCAAGCAGGCCGCGGGATTGCAGGGAGGTAAAATAATACCGTGCCGTGTTTCAGGCTCAGGTGCGCCGCCCCAGCGAGTGCGCGCCCCACACCGTCGCGGCCACCAGCAGCGCGCCGCAGAGCTGGTGCGCCACCGCGATCCACAGCGTCACGCCGGACCACACCGTGAAGATGCCCAGCAGCACCTGTGTCCCGAACGCACTGTGCACCGCGACCGAGACCAGCCGGTAGTGCTTGGCCTTGAGCCTGCGCCCCATGGCGACGAGCACGCCGACCACCGCCCAGGCCCACCAGCGGTGGACGAAATGGGTGAGATACGGGTCGTTCACCAGCGCATGAAGCGCGCCCTTCGCCCACTCGACGCCGTCGGGGAAGACGCTGCCCTGCATCAGCGGCCAGGCGTCCCAGTTCAGCCAGCCGCCACCCGCGACCACGCCCGAGCGCAGGCCGGCGACCATCGCGCCCATGAACAGCTGGAAGGCCAGCATCGCCAGCGCCACCGCGCCGAAGCGCGTCAGCCGCGCCCGCGGCTCGCCGCGCTCCAGCGCCATGAGGTCGAGCGCGGTCCAGACGAGGCCGCCCAGCGTGAACAGCGCCACCAGCAGGTGCGCCGCGAGGCGGAAGTGGCTCACCCGGTCGAGCGCCTCGGCGCTGAGGCCGGAGGAGACCATCCACCAGCCGACCACGCCCTGCAGCCCGCCCAGCGCCAGCAGCGCCAGCAGGCGGGGCTTGTAGCCGCCGGGGATCGTCCGCTTGTACCAGAACCAGGCCAGAGGCAGCGCGAAGGCGAGGCCGATCACGCGGGCGAGCAGGCGGTGCACCCACTCCCAGAAGTAGATGAACTTGTACTGCGCCAGCGTCATCCCCGCCGGGCCGTTGACCTCGAGGTACTGCGGGATGCGCTTGTAGCCGGCGAATTCGGCCTGCCACTGCGCGTCGTTGAGCGGCGGGATCGCGCCGGTCAGCGGCTTCCACTGGGTGATCGAGAGACCCGATTCGGTCAGGCGCGTGATCCCGCCCACGGCGACAATCAGCACCACCAGCACCGCGACGGCGAGCAGCCAGCGCACCATCGGGGCGATATCGTCGCTGGTCCCGATGATCGGGCGGCCGTCGTTCACTCTCATGCTTCAGCTTCTCTCTTCATGCCCGCGTTCCCTGCGTTTTCACGGGGCTTTGCGCAAGACCCCCATCGACAAGGCGTGTCATCGCACTGTCAATCGCGACGCGGGGGGTTGATTGATGATACAACGTTACATACATGCGCCCCATGCGCAGTGCCATCATCGCGATTCGTAACCGCCTCGACCGTGCCGGAATCATCCTGAGCGGCCTGTGCGCCGTGCATTGCGTGCTGGGCGTCCTGCTGGTCGGCGTGCTGGGGCTTGGCGGCGAAGTGCTGCTTTCGCCCGAGATCCACCGCATCGGCTTGGCCATGGCGCTGGGCATCGGCATTGCCTCGCTCGGCTTCGGAGTGCTGCGCCACGGCCGCATGGCGCCGCTGGTGATCGGCGGCGTCGGCCTCGCGCTGATGGCTGCGGCGCTGTTCGTCGGACACGGCCTTCCCGAGGCGATACTGACGATCCTGGGCGTGGGCCTCGTCGCCTTCGCGCACATTCGGAACTTGCACGCCGCCTGCTGAGCGCTATTGCCCGGGCGCATGGCTGACGAACTCCTGCTTACCGTCAACGGCGAACCGCGCCGCATCGCGTCCGGCTCCAGCATCGCCGACCTCGTGGCGAGCCTCGGGCTCGACCCCCGGAAGGTCGCGGTCGAACGCAATGCCGAGATCGCCCCGCGCTCGACGCTGGCCGACGTGCTTCTGTCCGACGGAGACGTGCTGGAGATCGTCCACTTCGTCGGCGGCGGCTGACGCCCGCGATCGCCGCCAGACCGCAGATTACGCCCGAAAGGACGCGCTTCGTGACCGATACCACTGCCCCCGATACCTGGACCGTCGCCGGTCGCACCTTTACCTCGCGCCTGATCGTCGGCACGGGGAAGTACAAGGACTTCGAGCAGAACGCCGCCGCCGTCGAGGCATCGGGCGCGGAGATCGTCACGGTGGCCGTGCGCCGCGTCAACGTATCGGACCCCAAGGCGCCGATGCTGACCGACTTCATCGACCCTCAGAAGATCACCTATCTGCCCAACACCGCCGGCTGCTTCACCGCCGACGACGCGATCCGCACCCTGCGCCTGGCGCGCGAGGCGGGTGGCTGGGACCTCGTGAAGCTCGAAGTGCTGGGCGAGGCACGCACGCTCTATCCCGACATGCGCGAGACGCTGAAGGCGACCGAAATCCTCGCCAACGAGGGTTTCCTGCCGATGGTGTACTGCGTGGACGACCCGATCGCGGCGAAGCAGCTGGAAGAGGCCGGCGCCGTCGCGGTCATGCCGCTCGGCGCGCCGATCGGCTCGGGCCTCGGCATCCAGAACAGGGTGACGGTGCGCCTGATCGTCGAGGGCGCCAAGGTGCCGGTGCTGGTCGACGCGGGCGTGGGCACGGCTTCGGAAGCGGCCGTCGCGATGGAACTGGGCTGCGACGGCGTGCTGATGAACACCGCCATCGCCGAGGCGCGCGACCCCATCCGCATGGCCCGCGCGATGAAGCTCGGCGTGCAGGCGGGACGCGACGCCTACCTCGCCGGGCGCATGCCGACGCGCCGCTACGCCGACCCGTCGAGCCCCCTCGCCGGCCTGATCTGACCGGGCGTCGCCCGTACATCGCAGGTTTCCGAACGCTTGAGCGAAAACCACGTGTTTCCGCGCAAACAAACGTTTGCACGGTAAACGCTCCGGTAACCGCAATCGTGATTTACTCCATCTCGCGAGGGGAGAGCCCTTCGCGAGAGGAACACGACACATGACCCAGGCAGGTACGGCAAGTCTGACCATCGGCGAGCTTCGGGAGTTCGCCAGCTTCACGGCATCGGAACAGCGCTACATCCGGCGCGGCCTCGACATCGGCCTCGGCCGGCAGGACGCCGTCAGCCTCTGGGCGCGCAACGAAGCCGAGCGCGAGTCGATCAAGGGCCAGTACGTCGCCTACCAGGACCTCAAGCCGCTGCGCGCCATGCGGCCCGACGATACCGGGCTTGGCGACGTGCAGGCCTTCATGGGCAAGCTGGTGAGCCTTGCCGCCTACGATCTCGTGCAGGACCGGCTCGCGAGCTTCTCGGCCTTCCGGTTCCTCTACGAGCGGCTGCTGGGCGCCTGGGCGCGGCCCTGGCTGCCGGGCGCCTTCTGCGGCGCCGCGGCACTGCCGCAGATCCATCCTGAACGCCGCAGGACGCTGCTCCACTCGATCAGCGAAGCCGCCGCCACCGCGCCCGCCTGGTCCGACCGGGAACCCAGCTTCTATCCCGAGTTCATCTACGACGAGGCGGCGTAGGCAGCCGCGGGGGCCTGGCTTCGGGCGGCGGTCGTGGTCGCCGCCGGCACCGGCTCCGCTCCCTGCCTCCCCTTCGCCCGCGTCCTGGCGAACAGGGTGTGGACGTAATCCAGCTTGGTGACGATCGCGTCCGACAGGTGGAAGGGGTAGAGGTCGGGCAGGCCCATCGAGCGGTTGATCGCGTTCACCGCGAAGGACAGCGGCGCCATGGCATCGACCAGCGCCTGCGTGTCGGCGGTGTAGGGGTTGAAGTCCGGCTCCACTTCGAGCCCCTCCTTCTCGCCCGGCAACGCCGCGAGGCTGAGGTCGAAGCCGCCCGCCGCCGCCAGCACGTCGACGATGTGGAGGTAGTGGGCGAATGTCTCCGCGAAGTCCTCCCAGGGGTGGGACGTGGCGTAGAAGCTGACGAAGGCGTCCGTCCAGACCTTCGATCCATCGTCGGCGTAGTGCGCCTGCAGGCTCTGCTGGTAATCGACCCGCTCGTCGCCGAAGACCTTGCGGAAGCTCTCCAGCGCCTCCGGGTCGGGCTCCACCAGACGCGACCAGTAATGGTGGCCGACCTCGTGGCGGAAGTGGCCCAGCAGCGTGCGGTAGGGCTCACCCATGGCATGACGGATACGCTCGCGCTCGGCGTCGTCCGCCTCGATGAGGTTCAGGGTGATGAGGCCGCCGTCGTGGCCGGTGGTGATCCGGGGCGTCCCCGCCTGCTCGGCCGCCGCGTCGTAGAGGAAATCGAAGGCGAGGCCCTGCATCGCGCCGCCCTGCGCTTCCTCGGCCTTGGTTTCCAGCGGCAGGCCGAGCCGCAAGAGCGAGTGGAACAGGCGCCGCTTGGCGGCCTCGATCTTGGCCCAGCGCGGCGGTACGGAGGGTTCCGAAAGGTCCGGGATCGTGCGGTTGTGGCGGCATGCCCGGCACATCGGCGTAGTATCGTCGGCGGCGACGAGCCAGTTGCAGATCTGGTAGGCGTTGTTGTTGGCGCAGACCACGACCTCGGCATCCTCGCCGCCGCCGTCG
>DATKFS010000042.1:0-25565 GCA_035511275.1 Novosphingobium sp. | reverse complement strand
TGCTCGGACCACCCGGCAAACCCCTGTCCGCCCGTTCCGGGAACCATTTCCTCCGTCTTCGCGTTGTGTAAGACGGTCCGGTGAAAGTGCGGCCATCAAGACCGCCGTCGGGCCAACGGGAGAGCCGTTATGCAACGCGTCGGCGACGAAGTTCATCTCGATGACGACGAAGCGCGGGGTGGGAGCACGCCCAACATCGTGCGTTACGTGCTGATCGCCAGCCTCTTGCTCGCGATACTGGCGATGTCGACCATCTGGATCACGCGCGCGCTTCACGAGCAGGCCCCGCGCGGCCAGGCCGTTACTGCGGAGCAGCATGCACTGGGCGGATGATCCGTCTGTAGATTGGGGAATACCGGAAAATTGCCAGGAGCCGCCTGCGATGGTGGTTGCCGAACGCGGCCTTGCGGCTGCGATCCCACCCCGGGTTTGATCCATCCGCCCCCCGACGCATGGGCCGGCCCGGTTGCCGACGGCTCCTGTCAAATCTGACGACAAAGTCGCCATCTCCTGTGCCGACAGGACCTAGCGACAAACCATTTCCAAGTTCTTAACACGCTAGGAATGCGGAGAAATCCGCCACCTCGCCGCGCCCGCCCGACAAGTGTAAGGATTCACGACAGAGCCGCCGTCCGGCGCACCGGATTCAGCCCGCCCGCCCCTGCCACTTGCGCTCCGCAACGCGGCGCAGTGCCTCGTTCATGCCATGCAGGCCCTTGCCGACCTTCTCTGCCAGCGCGCGCGAGACGATGCCGCCGAGCGGCCCACCCATGATCTCTCCGTTGGTGACGGCGCAGGCCGTGGGCGAGAGTTCATCGATCTCGATGAATCGATAGGTCTTCAGCAGCCCGCCCAGCCCGGATATCGTGTATTCCAGCCGCTCGTTGGCCTCTACCACGAGCACCTTCGCCGCGCTGGCCTGCGCCTTCATCCCCTCCAGCGCGACCTTGAAGCGGATCGTCCCGCCCGGCTCGGCGCGGCCCCGGCTCTCGACGTAGAGCGGGTTCCATCCCTGCCAGCCCTCGAAGTCGGCCACGAAATCCCAAACGAGTTCTGGCGGCGCCGCGATTTCGATGCGGTGGCCGACACACGTTCCCCGGATTCGCCCGGACATATCGTCGCAGCCCGGCAATGCATAGGCGGACGGCTCCCGGCTCACAGCAACTCCGCTGCGAGCGCGCGCCAATGGGGCAGCAGCGTATCGAACCCGCCGCCCTGCGGCCCCGCGATCACCTGGATGCACACGTGGTCGGCCCCGGCGTCGAGATGCGCCCGGACCCGCTCCGCCGCCTTGTCGACGCCGCCGATCGCGAAGAGCGCGTTCAGCAGGCGATCGTCGCAGGCGTCGATTTCGGCCTCGCTGAAGCCCAGCCGCAGCCAGTTGTTCCGGTAGTTGGGCAGGCGGGCGTAATGCTCCAGCGCCCCCAGCGCGAGCGCCCGGGCTTTGGCCGGGTCCTCCTCAAGGATCACACCTTGTTCGGGTGCCAGCAGCGGCCCCGATCCCAGGATCGCACGGGCCTGCGCCGTATGCTCGGGCGTCACGAGATAGGGATGCGCGCCCGAGGTCCGCGCGCCGGCAAGCGCGACCATCTTGGGGCCCAGTGCGGCAAGGCACAGGTGGTCGCGCGGCATCCCCGCGGCGAACAGGCCATCGAGGAACGCCGAGGTCACCTCCAGCGGCTTGCCCCATTTCTCGCCGATGATCGGCCCGTGGCTGATGCCGAGGCCGAGCAGCGTGCGCGCCTTCCCGTCGTCCGGCAGCCCGGCGAACCAGGCGGCGAGTTCGGCCGGCTCGTGTTTCCAGATGTTGAGGATGCCCGTGGCGACCGTCAGGCGCGTGGTGGCGCCCAGCAGCCGCTCCACATCGGCGGGCGCGCCGTCGTCGATCCCGCCCGGAATCCACAAGGCGCCATATCCCAGCGCGTCGAGTTCCTCGGCCGCCGCGCTCGACCGCGCCTTGTCGCCGAAGCGCAACTCCAGCGACCACAGACCTACTTTTCCGATCGTCGGTACGGTCATGGCTCTCTCCCGCATCTCTCCGCCGACGATCCTGTTATGAGCTGCCGCCCCCATCAAGGCCTTTCGCGCGCGCCACGGCGGCATCGCCCCGGCGACCAAGCCAGGCTTTGGCGCCTACCCGCCAAACGCCCAGTTGATCGCTCCGGGTACGCGGCCTAGCCCTTGGAAATGGGAGAGTTCGACTACATCATCGTCGGCGGAGGCAGCGCCGGGTGCGTACTCGCCAACCGTCTCAGCGCCGACCCGCGAAACCGCGTCCTGCTGCTGGAGGCCGGAGGCAAGGACGACTACATCTGGATTCGCGTCCCGGTCGGCTATCTCTACTGCATCGGCAATCCGCGCACCGACTGGTGCATGTCGACCGAGGCCGAGGAAGGCCTCGGCGGGCGGGCGCTCAAATATCCGCGCGGGCGGGTACTGGGCGGATGCTCGTCGATCAACGGAATGATCTACATGCGCGGCCAGGCGGCGGACTACGATGGCTGGCGACAGGCGGGCCATGCCGGATGGGGCTGGGACGAGGTGCTCCCCTACTTCACCCGCGCCGAGGACCACTACGCAGGCGCGAGCGAATATCACGGCGGCGGTGGCGAGATCCGGGTCGAACGCCAGCGGCTGCGCTGGGACATCCTCGAAGCGTTCCGCGACGCCTGCGGAGAGCACGGCATCCCCCATAGCCACGACTTCAACACCGGCGACAACGAGGGCGCAGGGTTCTTCCAGGTTACTCAACGCAAGGGCTGGCGCTGGAGCGCTTCGGACGCGTTCCTCAAGCCCGTGCGCAGCCGCGCCAACCTCAAGGTGGAAACGGGCGCGCTGGTGGACCGCGTCATCGTCGAGCAGGGCCGCGCGGTGGGCGTCGCCTACTCCGTCGGCGGCATGAAGCGCGAGGCGCTGGCGGGCGGCGAAGTGATCCTGGCGGCAGGGGCGATCGGGTCTCCCGCCATCCTCGAGCGCAGCGGCATCGGCGACGCATCGCGGCTGTCCGAGTTCGGCATCGCGCCCGTGCTCGACCGGCCCGAGGTCGGCGCCAACCTGCAGGACCACCTGCAACTGCGTTGCGCCTGGCGCGTGTCGGGCGTGGCGACGCTGAACGCGCGCGCGGCCAACCTGTTCGGCAAGGCGCTGATCGGCCTCGAATACGCCCTGCGCCGCACCGGGCCGATGGCCATGGCGCCGAGCCAGCTGGGCGTCTTCACCCGCAGCCACCCACGTTACGCCACCGCGAACCTCGAATACCACGTCCAGCCGCTGAGCCTCGCGGCCTTCGGCGGCGCGCTCGACCCATTCCCGGCCTTCACCGCCAGCGTCTGCAACCTCCGCCCCGAGAGCCGGGGGACCACCCGCATCACCACCGCCGATGCGGCCGCCGCGCCCTCGATCCGCCCGAACTACCTCTCGGCCGAGGAAGACCGCCGCGTCGCCGCAGAGGCGATCCGCATCACCCGTGGCATCGTCGCCGAGCCCGCGCTCGCGAAGTACCATCCCGAGGAAGTGCGCCCCGGCATCGCGTTCCAGAGCGAGGAAGACCTGCAGCGCGCCGCCGGAGAGATCGGCACCACCATCTTCCACCCGGTGGGCACGGCGGCGATGGGTTCCGTCGTGGATGCGCAGCTGCGCGTCAGGGGCGTGGCGGCGCTGCGCGTGATCGACGCATCGGTCATGCCGACGATCACGTCCGGCAACACCAACGCGCCCACCATGATGATCGCCGAGAAAGGCGCGGAGATGGTGCTGGCGGCGGGCAGGCGATGACGGCTCCGGACGCGGCCGGAGCCCGCGTCATACCAGCAGGTCGCGCGTGCGCTTGACGATCTCGCCCACGTAGTCGCGCGCAGGCCGGCCGCTTTTCGCCGCCGCCATCAGCGGCACTTCCAGCCCCAGTACCTGCCCGCGCGGCAGGGCCTCGACGAATTCGCGCATCGGCAGTTCGCCCTGCCCCGGGATCATGCGGCCGGACATAGCCTCGGTCATGTAATCGCCCTCCGCCTTGCGGGGCGCGTCGCTGAGCTGGACGTGGCCGATCAGCGCGGGATCCAGTTCGGCGATCTGGCGAACGGTGCCGCCAGAACGGAAGAAGTGCATCGAATCGATCAGCACCGTCGCCCCCGCCGTGCCCCCCGGCCCCTCGCCGATGTGGCGGACCGCCTCCAGCGCTTCGGGCAGCGAGCGGATGGTGAAGATTGGGCAGAACTCGATCGAGAACTCCATGCCGCGCTCCGCAGCCATCCCCGCCAGCGCGGCGAGCTGGTCCAGCGCGCGGGGGCGTTCCGCCCCCATGTCCACCGCATTGACGCGGAGCGCGCCCAGGTCGGCGAAGATGTCCATGTCGCCGGCACGGTCGGCGGCGTCGAGGTCCGGGGAGACACCGAGCCCTTCGGCGATCGAGATGGTCACACCCCTGTCCGCCAGCACCGCCTTGAGCTCGCGCCGAAGCGCGGCATCCTCGCGCAGCGACCAGGCGGGGTAGTCGTGCGGATTGAACCGCGCGGGCAGTTGCGCCAGCCCCATCGACACGGCGCTGCAGCCCAGGTCTGCGGCGAGCGTCACGTGCTCGACCGGGCCCATGCCCAGCACCGTCAGCAGTTCGAGCCCGAGCGGATGTCCCATCGATGCGATTCCTCTCCCGTTTGACCGGGCTTATACAGGCTCGTGCACAGAGCGGCACGGCCAATTCGCGAATGACCGTTTCAGGCCCCCAGCGCCCGCAATCCGGCGATGGGGATGGCATTGGCGGCGGCGGAAATAGGCGCATCCTCGACCACCACGCAGTCGCGCCCGGCCCGCTTGGCGGCGTAGAGGGAGGCATCGGCGCGGCGATAGAGCGCGGCCATCGCCTCGGCCTGGTCGCCCCCGCCCCCGTGCGCTTCGGCGACGCCGATGCTCACGGTCACCCGACGCCCGCGGACGACGGGCCCGTGGTCGCAAGCGGCTAGTTCGCTGCGGACGGTTTCCGCGAAGCCCGCCAGCGCCGCCCCATCCAGCCCGCGCACCATCATCGCGAACTCCTCGCCGCCGATGCGCGCCGCGGCGCAGAGTTCGCCGTCCCAGCGGGCGATCCGCCGGGCGATCGTGACGAGCACCCCGTCCCCGATCTCGTGGCCATAGACGTCGTTGATCGATTTGAAGAAATCCACGTCAATCAGCATCAGCGCCACCGGCGCCCCGCCCGGCGTCCGGAGATGGGCGTCCGCGACCTCGAAGAAGCCACGCCGGTTGCGCAGGGCGGTAAGCGGATCGCGGCGCGCCAGTTCGTGCGCCTGCGCCTCGGCCCGCAGCGCCATGTCGCGCTGCGTCCGCAGCCGAGAATAGGCACGCGAGGCGGAGATCGACAGCCAGAGGGTCTGCCACGCCGCCGAGAACAGCACGAGCAGCTGCGAGCCGCCGCCCCACAGCCAGTGATCCGTGTCCACGAAGCTGGTGCCCGCCAGCACCGCCATCGGCACCGCCCAGGCTCCCGTGAAGCTCCGCGCTTCCGGGCTGCCACGCCGCCATGCCTGCACCAGGCACCATGCGACCGCGAAGAGCACGGCGAGGGTGACCACGCCCAGCAGGTTCGCCATCAGGTCCACCGGCCCCGACCGCATCACCGAGAGCGGCACGCCCAGCGCTCCGGATACGCAGCCCAGCGCCATCGTCACCTTGCGCAGCCGTGGATCGAGGTGGTGCGCGTCGATCGCGGTGACCGCGCTCAGCGTCGCCAGCATCACCGCAAGGCAGGCCAGCCCGGTGCAGACCTGCGCCGAAAGCGCCCCGGCCATGCCCGGCAGCACCAGCAGAAGGAGCTGCGACCAGCAGGCGCCCCAGACCAGCATGCAGGCCGCCCAGCCCGCCTGCCAGGCCGAGAACTGCCGCCGCGCCACGATCGAGAGCGAGGCGTTGTACGTGGCGCCCACCAGCAGCAGCATCAGCGCCGAGCCGATCACGGCGGCCAGCACGGTAGACTGCTGCTCCTCGTCGTCCGGCGAAGTCAGTCGCAGCCGCAGCAACCCGGCGCTCGCCAGACGGTCGAAGCGCAGGGTGACGGCAGTGACGGGCACCGCGCGGTGCGGCGCGGAAAAGGCGATCTGCGCACCCGCGCGCCAGTGCGATCCGAAATCCCCGCTGCGCACCTGCTGGCGGATCCGAACGCCATCGGCATACGTAAACGTCACCAGGAGCCGGTCGAAGCGGGAATTGTGGACCAGCAGGGCGGGCGCGCCACGCCCCAGCGGATCGTCCCCCAGCGCGGCCCGCAGCCACAGGCTGCCCTTCTGGTAGCCTCGCGGCTCTCCGGTGCACGAGAACGCCCTAGGCACCGCTGCATCGGGCGCAACCTGCGCGGTTACCGCATGACACACCGTGCGATCGCCAAGCATAGGGTGCGCCTCCGCCGCCGCCCCCAAAAAGAACGCGCCCAGCACCACCATCAGCGCGGCAACCAGCGCCCGGCCGTTACGGCGGAAAGACGAATCGAAGCCCATCAAGGGCCGTCAATGGCACAAGATTGCTTATGGTTAATTACCTAATTACCGGAAATTCGCCATTTTGCCCGACGATTAGAGTCCCACTCGGGAACGAGATGAGTTCAAGGCGCGGCGGGGTGGTGCCGCCGCGCCTTGCTTCTCCTCCCCTACTCTCGGCTCCTCGCGATAGGCCCAGCCGGCCCTTCGCGTCATTCTCCCTGCGATTTTCTTCTTGGTTCTCGTACTTCGATGCGGGGCCCGGCTTTGCGCCGCGTACCCTCAGGCGAGCTTTCTCTGCAGGCGCACCAGCGCGCGGTCTATTTCGGCACGGGCAGTGTCGCCCACCTCGCCCTCGACCACACGATAGACGATCCGCCCGTTATCCAGCGAATAGGCCACCGTCGCCATGCCGTCGTTGAAACTGGCAAGGTATAGCGCCGGCTTGCGCTGGATGAGAGCGAGATCGTCCGCTCGGGGAACGAGGGTGTCGCGCATGTAGTAGGCGCCGGTCATGGCGCCCTTCTCCACATGCGTATCGGCAGCGCTACCGGTGCCGGAAACCGCCATCGCAGACAGGACGACGCCCACCTGCAATGCTGTCAGGAATCGCTTCATGACAACCATCCTCTCCCGTGGCGGAGCCGACATGGGCCCGTCATCTGGTAATGCAATTCGTACCATCGCCGAAGGTTTCCCGGAAGCGAACAATGCTCAGGAAACTTAGGATTCCCGCCGTTTCCGCAGTGCAAAACGATAGGCGTACCGGACGGTTCGGACATTCCCGGCATGCACCGTGCGTCCGCCGGAAACGCCGTTCCCAACAATGCGGGCGTTTCAGGCCGATCTCGCCATGCGAAACGCCTCCTCTGCAGCGATCATCGGCACATCGCGCTTCCCGGATGCGCGCGCGCGGATTATGCTCCGTGCTGCAGGCGCAAATGCGGCGAGCGGACGGATATCCGCCCCGAATCACCCTTTCTCGGCGTTTCCTGAAACCCTGCGCCGGGGGCCGCGTTGGAAGCACCGGCACGCGATATCCCGCAGAAGAAAGGCCCCGAACATGACCACCAATACCGCCTCCGCCCGCTACGAAGGCCTCGGCAAGGAAGGCAAGGGCTCGATCTCGACGCGCTCGGGCGTGCTCAGCGAGCAACCCTACGGCTTCGGCACCCGCTTCGAGGGCAAGCCCGGCACCAATCCCGAGGAACTGATCGCCGCGGCCCATGCGTCCTGCTTCACCATGGCCACCAGTTTCGCGCTGGCCGCCGCCGGGCACGGCGACGGCACGCTCGACACCCAGTGCACCGTCACGTTGGAGAAGGACGGCGACGGCTTTTCGGTGACCAAGTCCGCGCTGACGCTCACAGCCTCGATCCCCGGCATCACGCCCGAGGACTTCGCCCGCATCGCAGACGAAGCCAAGGCCGGCTGCCCGATCTCCAAGCTGCTGAATTGCGAGATCACGCTGGAGAAGTCGCTGGCCGGCTAAGGCGCGCTGGCATTCAAGGGCTGTATCGGCCAAGGCGAACGGGCGCGGCGACTTGCGCCGCGCCCGTTTCCAAGGACAGGCCATGGCCACAGACGACGAAGACTACGTCTATGACGAAGAGAGCGGCGAATGGCTGCCCGCCAGCGAACTCGCCCAGCGCCGCGCCGCCGCCGATCATGTCGAAGTGCGCGACGCCGTCGGCAACCTGCTGGCGGACGGCGATCAGGTCACGCTCATCAAGGACCTCGACGTCAAGGGCGCAGGGCAGACGCTCAAGCAGGGCACGCTCATCAAGTCGATCCGCCTGACCGGCGACCCGCAGGAGATCGACTGCCGGTTCCCGGGCATCAAGGGCCTCGTCCTGCGCGCGGAATTCGTCCGCAAACGCTGAAAGGACGCGGAACGCCACCGGCGCTCCGGCGTTGACAGGGCGGAGGGGCAGTCGGAGCAACCGCCTTGCCTGGAACCCGCATTGTGATCGCCACCGCCCTGGTGGGCGCCGTAACCCTGGGAACACTGGCGGGTGCCACGATCCCGACCAGCATGACCTCAATCGGCACGGACTGGCGCGAAAAGCACGGCGCCGCTCCCGCGATCGACGGGCGCGACTATTACGTCGAACCCGCTGCGCAGGACCTGTCACCCTATTCCGCCGGTATGGCATGGGACAGCTATCAGCCTCCCGCACGGGAAGACGCCCGGCAGGCCGAGCTTCTGCCCGACTACGCGTCGTACTCCTATGACAGCGACCGACTTGGGGGCGATCTGCAACTGACGTCCGCAGGCGACGAAGAGGCCCCAGAGGCCCTTCCCGTCGAGAACGATGCCCCGTCTGCGGAGACGCAGGCAGCGAAGGCCGCGCAAGTCGCCGAGGACGTGCGCGAGGCCGAAGCTCAACCGGGCCCGCCCGCCACCACGATGTAGTGACGGGCTACCCCTGCCGTTTTCCGTGGGCGGCGGTCGGTCCATGCGCACCCGTTGCGGGTTTCACCGCCGATCTGGAGCGTCGCGACCAAAGGATAGCGGGTGTCGGACATGCCGTCGCTGCATTCGCCCGGCGCCACCGCAAGCGTCGCCTCTCCCGCCGTCAGCTGCGCGCTGAACGACACCCCGCCCCGTCCGGCAAAACGGCTCGCGGGGACGGTTTCGCCCGCTTGGTCATCGGGAGTGCTGTAGGTCAGACCGCGCGGACCGACCTCTCCTCCCCAAAACGGTTCCGTCCCGATGAAATGGATTGTCTCGCCGGCCGCGATGCCGCTCCAAGGTTGATGGTCGGCCGCATCGCCCGGAACCCGCTCGGCAGCCGAATGACATGCTGCAACAGCGAGCAGCAGCAGCGGGCACGATAAGCGGAACAGCGGAAGCAAGGCCATGCTTCCGTGTAGCCCAGTTGCATCGCGCCGAACAGGCCCACGCGTCCGCGAATCATGAATGCGATTTAAAGCATGATCCGCCCGAATTCGGCGCATGAGACCACCATTCTCACGGTTCATCTCATTTTTCCGGACACGGCGTTCTCGCCACGTGCCTAAAAAACGGGCAAAAACCGCCACCGTTGCAGAATGTGCAACACAGGGTTCCCCAATTGGAATTGCGCCCAGGCTCGGCATCCGCTTTTGCTGCAACGCAACAAGACCAGAGATGCTCGAGGCGATTTTCCGGCCTCACCAGATTAGGGATTTTGCCATGTTCAAGACCGTTCTCGCCACCGCCGCCGTTTCGCTCCTCGCCGTTCCGGCCGTTGCCCAGGCGAACGATGCCCGCGAATTCTCGCACGAAGGCGTGAACTACGCCTACACCACGCAGCAGAAGGGCAAGGTCACCGTGATCGACGGTAACACCTCTGCCGGCGTGCCGTTCCGCCTCTACGTCAAGGGCGACCGCGTTTCGGGCACTTACAACAGCCGCTACGTCTCGTTCACGACTGCCGAAGCTGCCAAGCTGAACCTCGGCAACTGATCGCGCCGCTGCGCGCCCGGGCACTCTCCTCTCTCCCGACGCCCGGGCGAAGCAGCGCCGAACAGGGCGCCGTCCCCCTCGAGCGGGACGGCGCCCTTTTTGCGTCGATCCTCGCCGCGCGTTAAGCGCTCCGACAGCCGGAGGGGCCTATCTCCGCGCCCCGGGGAACGGTCAGATATTCGGAGATCCAATGGCTGCGGGCAAACTTGTCCTGCTGCTCGTCGCGGGCGGCCTTGCCGGAGCGGCATTCGCGGGCATGACGACGGGCGTGATGCGCCCTTACCGGCAGGACGACGGGCGGCCGTTTGCCGACGTCGCCCTGCCGCAGACGACTGACGGCACCGCTCTGGCCTCGCCCTCGCGCCCCTCGTGGCTGGACGAGGGCATGGCCGTGCTCGACTCCCCCGCCTGGCCCTTCGGCCACGACCCTGGCGAGGATGACGCCGCGCCCGCCTACGCGCCGCCGCGCGACTACGAGGGTGAACCGCCCTACGGCTACGACCCCCCCGACGACAGGCGCTTCCGGCGTTACGAGGACGAGCGGTATGCGGGCGATCGCTGGCAAGGCGACGACGGCCGCCGGGGACGCCCCGCCTATCGCACCTTCGACGGCTACCCGGACGCATCCGGCGGCTACATCACAGACGAGGCCGAGCCGGATGTCCGCACCGATCGCCCGGCCCCGCGCCGGGACGACGCCGCCTCGGACGCCGCGAGCCGCGCAGCGGATGCGGCGCAGGACGTCATGGCCGCCGAGCGCGGGCGATAGACGGCAGCCCGACGGCTCTGGCCCGCGCCGTCGCCACAGGCTAGCACGGGCCATGCACGAAGCCATCGCCGACACCGCGCTCACCCGCTCCGACATCGAGCGCCTTCCCGCCGGCCCGCGCCACCTGATCGACTGCGACCTCGAGCAGGCCGACCTGTCCGGCCTCGACCTCTCGCACTGGACCTTCGAGCGCTGCGGCCTGCGCCGGGCCGACTTCGCCCGCGCCAGGCTGGAGGACACGACGTGGACCGCCTGCCGGGGCGCTTTCGCCGACTTCGCCGACAGCGACCTCACCGGCGCGCGCTTCGTTTCCTGCGACTTCAACAATGCGCTGTTCAGGCGCGCCACGCTGGACGGAGCCCGCTTCGAGCGGGGCAAGCTGACCGGCGCGGACCTGTGCGAGGCGCGCGCGGTGGACCTCGTGTTCGACGAAGCCCTGCTCGTCGGCGCCCGGCTCGTCGGCCATTCGTTCCGCAGGGCGCGGCTGGAGCGGATCGACTTCTCGCAGGCGGACCTGGCGAAGTGCGACTTCCGCCAGGCCACCTTCGCCGACTGCAGCCTGCGCGAGGCGAACGTCGAGGGCGCGCGCTTCGACGGCGCGGACCTGCGCGGCGCCGACCTCGGCGGGCTCAGGCTGGCCGATGCCCGCCTGCTGCGCGGGGCGACGATCTCCGGCGCGCAGGCCGGTCAGTTGCTCGGCGAGCTGGGAATCAACGTTCGTTAGCGGAGAGCCGGTCGAGGTTCGCCTGGACCGCGCGGCGGTAGTGCTTCAGCGTGCGGCTGCAGACGGTGCCGAGGTCGTGGCCGAGCCTGCCGCTCGCCAGCGCGAAGCCCAGTTCCCAGCCGGCCCAGACCTTCTCGGTGACCATGCGCACCATTTCGTCCCCGGCGCCCGGATCGCCCTGGCCGATGCGCGCGGCGCGCAGGGCGATGACCGAGCCCGCCTCGACCCACAGCTTCCCGGCATCGTCGAGCAGCCCGGAGGCATCGGCGAGGGATTCGGCGGCGGCGGCATCTGACTTCATCGACACAGGCTCCTGCGCCCCGCCCGCGCGCAGGGATTGCGCACGGTGCAGCGGGCACCGGCCGTTGCAGGGTATCCTCGTGAAGAGCCCCACGGCGCGACCCCGCGCCGGGTTGCCGGGCCGCCCATAGCCGATCGCGCTGCGGGCCCCAAGGGGTTTGCGATCAGGCCAGCGTGACGAACACTTCCGCCTCGATCACCCACTCGCCGCCGACCTCGCGCCACTTGGCGGCGTAGGTGCCCGAGGCCGCGGGCTGCGCCCCGGCGGGCGCGGTGCCCTGCCAGCGGCCATGCTCCATCGCGATCGGTTCCACCGGCGAGGCGACGATGCCCTCGCTGGTGCGCAGGTAGACCATCCGACCGGCGTGGCCGAACTCGCGGCGCCAGACCTTCACTTGCGCCATGCGCCCGGCGATCACCGCCGAGTCGGTGCCGGTGACCATCACGCAGTCGCGGGCGAGCAGCGGGGCGATGGCCGCCGCGTCGCCCTCGGCGATGGCGCGGTTGAAGGCGGCGCGGCGGGCGCGGATGGCCAGCTCCGTCGCCGCGCTCACGGCCTCACCGGGTTGGCCGCTCCGCCGCCGACGACGGTGTTCCACCGCCGCACCGTCCAGCGCTCGACGAGGCCGTTGGCCACGTAGGGGTCCGCCTTCGCGAAAGCCTCGGCCGCTTCCGGGCCCTCGCCCGCGAACAGCAGCAGCGCGGCATCGACGGGGTCTTCCACCGCGCCGCCGAGCAGGAGTTCGCCGCGCCCGGCGGCCTGCCATGCCAGCGCCAGATGCTCGGCGCGATGGGCGGGACGGCGCTCCAGGTAGTCGGCCGCGAGGTGATAGGTCAGCAGGTAGTGGTCCATCGCCCCATCTTGCCGCCCCCGCGCCGGATGGGGAAGCCCCTCAGAGACATCCTTCGACATAGGCCAGCGTGGGCATCTCGCCGACGTGGATCAGGCTGACCTTGCCCTGGGCATTGATCTCGAAGCGCAAGGCCGATTCGCCGGGCCGCGCGTTCGGCGCCGTCAGGTACTTGGCTGGGGCGTCCTCGTACTTGTGGGCCTCTTCGCGGAAGCCGGCGAACCACTTCTTCACGTCCGCCTCGCTGGCGCCGACGCCAATGCCCTCGGCCAGCTTCACGTTGGAGCGCTGGCCGAGCGTGATACGGCCGACCTTGCCGTTCTCGACGATGGCATAGGCCCCCGGGTAGTCGGGCGAGGAGACGACGCGGCAGGCGTCGCTGGTCTGCGCCCCGCGCTCGGCCCAGGAACTGCCCTTGGGCACCGGCTGGCCGATCCTGAGGTCGCCCAGCCCTTCGAGGCCGAGCACCTGCTTCGACGCGGGCGCCGCCGGGGCGGCTTCGGCCGGAGCGCTCGACGGCCCCTCGCTCGCGACTTCGGACGCGGCATCGTCCGCCGCAAGGCTTGCCGAAGCGGTGGCGGACGGTTCCTCCGGCCCCGACGAGCAGGCGGCGAGCGATAGGAAGGCGATGGCGGTGAGCGAAGCGATCTGTCTCATGACCGGACAAACGACCGCCCGGCCCGGAAGGTTGCGTAAGGCCCGTTCAATCCGATCGGCCCGAAAGTGCGGCGCCCGCACCCCACGCCTCACCGCGCCCTGCCCTTCCGGCCGCCCGACCGGATGAACTGCCTCATCAGTGCGACAAGCGCGGAATTGCTGGGCTCGACCCGGCAATGGAGGAAGCGCCCGCGCCGCATGACGACGTGCACGACCCCGCCGAACGCGGCGTCCCGCAGTTCGTCCTGCGTGAACTTCCCGGAGGCATCGCCGCTCACCCCCGCCGAGGCCGCCACGTCCCACGCCGCGACGAAACCCCGCGCGCCATCGCGCCGCCGCAGCCGGTAGGCGCTCTCCCGCGAACACCCCGCCCGCGCCGCCGCCTCGGCCACCGAGCCGGTTTCCGCCAGCCAGCCGACGAACGCCCCCTGCCGCTCCGCCGTCCACCCGTCGCGCCGCGAGCGCATGGGAACGGGCACGAAGCAAGGCAGGCGCAAGTACGCGGGCCAGCGGGGCGTGAAGTCGGATGAAGCCATGCCCCGAGAGTAGCGCGGCGACGGGCCTGTAGGAAAATGGTGCGTGGGGGCGGCGGCGCTTACGTGGCGATCTTCGCGATCAGCGCCATAGCTGCGGCGGGGGCGCGTTCCTTGGCGCCGTTGATGAAGAACGCGAAGACGTCGCGGCCCTGGGCGGACCAGTCCTTTACGCGGGTGGCCCAGTGGTCGAGTTCGGCGTCGGGATAGCCGGTCTCCAGTTCGGGGCGGGCGTTCTGGAGGCGGGCGTAGACGAAGGGCGCGGCGTCTGCCGCGTCGAGCACGGCGTACCTGGGCGAGTCGGCGAGGACCACGGCGACCCCGGCCTCGCGGCACAGGGCGAAGAACGCGGGATCGTCGAAGCTCTCGTGGCGCGGCTCGATGGCGTGGCGCATGTCGAGGCCCTCGTGCCGGGCGGGTAGCAGGGCGAGGAAGGCGGCGATCTCGTCGGCGTCGAACGTCTTGGTGGCGGCGAGCTGCCAGTTGATCGGCCCCAGCCTGTCGCCCAGCTCGACGAGGCCCTGCGCCATGAAGTTGCCGACGCTCTCGCCCGCTTCGGCAAGGTCCTTGCGGTTGGTGCAGTAACGGCTGCCCTTGAGCGCGAAGCGGAAGCCGTCCGGCACCGCATCGCGCCACTTGGCGAAGCTGGCGGGGCTCTGGCGGCGGTAGAAGGTGGCGTTGATCTCGGTGCCGGTCAGGTGCTCGCCCACGTAGGCGAGCTGGCGGGCCTTGGGCAGGCCCCTGGGGTAGAAGGTCTCCTCCCAGGGTTCGTAGCTCCAGCCGCCGATGCCGATGTGGACCGCGCCGCTCACTTCGTCTTCTTCCGGGCGAGGCGCTTGCGGTTGGCGGTGACCTTGCGGCGGTAGTGGCTGACGGCCTTCTGCGGCGAGACCAGCCCGCCCATCGCCATCTGCATCCCGAGGTCGGTGGCGGCCTTCACCTTCTCGGACACCATCAGCGCGTTCTCGCGGTCGCTCCCGCGCCCGGTCATCATGTCGGTGGTGCGCATGCCGATGACCATCATCGATTCGGCCCAGAGCCAGTAGCTGTCGTGGGCGAGTTTCATGAGGTCGGTGCCGGAACTGCGCGTCATTCAGTTACCCTCCGGATGGAGGAGCATTCTACCACCCCTCGTCATCCCCGCGAAGGCGGGGACCCATCTCGTGACGTGATCGTAACACGCAAACCCGGGAGATGGGTTCCCGCCTTCACGGGAATGACGAAGTGGATGGCGAACCGCCTCAGTCGTGCTCGCGGTCTCCGGCGCCCATGTACAACTCGCTGCCGGTGTCCTTGAACACTTGCGCCATCTCCAGCATTCCGGCCTCCGCCTCCTCGGCGGCGAGGAACCCGGTGCTCGGCTGGTTCTGCTTCGCCGCGAAGTCGCGCACTTCCTGCGTGATCTTCATCGAGCAGAACTTGGGGCCGCACATCGAGCAGAAGTGCGCGGACTTGGCGCCTTCGGCCGGAAGGGTCTGGTCGTGGTACTGCTCGGCGGTGTCGGGATCGAGGCTGAGGTTGAACTGGTCGCGCCAGCGGAACTCGAAGCGGGCCTTCGACAGCGCATCGTCGCGGACCTGCGCGGCGGGATGGCCCTTGGCGAGATCGGCGGCGTGGGCGGCGAGCTTGTAGGTGACGACGCCCACCTTCACGTCGTCGCGGTCGGGCAGGCCGAGGTGCTCCTTGGGCGTCACGTAGCAGAGCATCGCGGTGCCGTACCAGCCGATCTGCGCCGCGCCGATGCCGCTGGTGATGTGGTCGTAGCCGGGCGCAATGTCGGTGGTGAGCGGGCCCAAGGTGTAGAACGGCGCCTCGCCGCAGGCCTCCAGCTGCTTGTCCATGTTCTCCTTGATCTTGTGCATCGGCACGTGGCCGGGGCCTTCGATCATGACCTGCACGTCCTGCGCCCAGGCGCGCTTGGTCAGCTCGCCCAGCGTGTAGAGTTCGGCGAACTGCGCCTCGTCGTTGGCGTCGTAGATCGAGCCGGGGCGCAGGCCGTCACCCAGCGAATAGGCGACGTCGTAGGCCTTCATGATCTCGGTGATCTCGTCGAAGCGCTCGTAGAGGAAGCTCTCCTTGTGGTGGGCGAGGCACCACTTGGCCATGATCGAGCCGCCGCGGCTGACGATGCCGGTCATGCGCTTCGCCGCCAGCGGCACGAAGGGCAGGCGCACCCCTGCGTGGATGGTGAAGTAGTCCACCCCCTGCTCGGCCTGTTCGATGAGAGTGTCGGCGAAGATTTCCCAGGTGAGGTCCTCGGCGATCCCGCCCACTTTCTCCAGCGCCTGGTAGATGGGGACGGTGCCGATGGGGACGGGGCTGTTGCGGATGATCCATTCGCGGGTGTCGTGGATGTTGCGGCCGGTGCTGAGATCCATCACCGTGTCCGCGCCCCAGCGGATCGACCAGACCATCTTGTCCACCTCGCTCGCCACGTCGGAGGCGACGGCGGAATTGCCGATGTTGGCGTTGATCTTGACGAGGAAGTTGCGGCCGATCGCCATCGGCTCGGCCTCGGGGTGGTTGACGTTGCTGGGGATGATCGCCCGGCCGCGCGCCACTTCGTCGCGCACGAATTCGGGCGTCACGTAGTCGGGGATGGCGGCGCCGAAGCTCTCGCCCGAACGGTTGTACTGCGCCAGCCGCGCGCGGCCGAGGTTCTCGCGCTCGGCGACGTATTCCATCTCGGGCGTGATGATACCGCGCCGGGCGTAGTGCATCTGCGACAGGTTCATGCCGGGCTTCGCGCGCAACGGCTTCCTCAGCGCGGTCGGGAACGGGGGGACGCCGCCCGAACGGTCGGGGCCGAGCTGGCCGTTGTCCTCGGGGCGAACCTCACGCGGCTCGTACTCCTCGACGTCGCCGCGCGCGAGCTGCCAGTCGCGGCGCAGCGCGGGCAAGCCGGCGGAGATGTCGATCGTCGCCTCGGCATCGGTGTAGGGACCCGAGGTGTCGTAGACCCGCACCGGCGGCTCGCCGCTGGAGGGTTCGAGATGGATCTCACGCATCGCCACGCGAATCGCGGGATTGCCCTGGGCGGGGACGTGGATCTTCCTCGATCCGCGAATGGGACCGGTGGTGACGCCGATTTCCAGCTTCGAATTGATGTCGGCCATGGATGCCTCTTCTTTTCCATGGACGGAATGGAGGCGGATTACCGGCGTGGGGATATGCGACGCCGTCCACTCCCTCCGCCCGTATTAACGGGTTCAGGTTCGACGGGTCGTGTGGAGCATACCCACACCTCTCAGCCCAGAGTCCGTAAGGACCCTGCTAGGCTCCCCGGGGTGCCGCGATGATAGACGCGCATCGGCGCGCGGTCTAGGGGCGGTAGCGGATGCCGATGCTCTATCGCCTGGACGCCGCCGCGCGGGACGTCGCCCGCCTGTTCGGGGCGGAAGCGCGCGACGATCCCTGGGCGGGCGGCCATGTCGCGCCGGGCCAGTTCGCGCCGGTCGTCACCGCAGGGCGGGAGGCGATCGCCGGACCGCGCCCGCAGGGCCGCGCCCCGCGCCGGATGACCCCGCGCCTGTGGGGCGTGCCGCCGCCCCCCTCGGTCCACGACGCGCCGCGTCACGGCATCCTCTCCGTGCGCAACCTCGACAGCCCGTTCTGGATCGGCAACCTCAGGAACGGGGAGTTCCGCTGCATCGTGCCGGCAACGATGTTCATGGAATGGGGCCGCCCCTCGCCCACCGACGGCAAGCGCCGCCAATGCTGGTTCTCCTGCGCCGACCAGCCCGTCTTCGCGATGGCGGCGGTGTGGAAGGACAGCGAGATCCCCTCCTTCGCCCTCCTCGCCTGCGAAGCCAACGCCGCGCTCCGGGCCGAGGGGCGCGAGACGATGCCGGTGATCCTGCCGCCCGATCCGGCGGCGGTGGCGCTGTGGCTGAACGGCGGATGGGACCGGGCGAAAGCGCTGGTCGCGCCCTATTCGTCGTCGCTGATGGAAATGCGGCAATTACCTTCTTAATATAGCGCATCCCCTCAAGTAACGATTGCACAGTTGCGACCCTGTTATTTTGCGTTCAACCTCGAAAAAACGCGAAAGGGGATGCTGGAATGACGGACTATACCTGGATCACTGCCCCCCCGATCCGCAAGCTCGACCCCACCCAGACAACTGCCGCCATTGAGCAGATGAAGCTGAACATGGCCGACTGGGGCACCGTGACCGTGCCCAGCGATCCCGCCCGCGTCTACGCTCCCCGAGCACCGAATCAATCTCAGAAGGATTACAGGGCCGCACAGTTGACGCGCCGGCCTCCCGATGTCGATGCCAACGACTGGCAGAGCCCGCGCAGGACCGTGCAGGAGCGCTGGAACGATCGCATCGGCAGCACGAATCTCATGCTGAAGATGAAATTCACTGGGCATGTCGTCGGCTATTTCGTCGACAACGTCGCGGTCGCCCTGATGGCGCTGATCGAGGGCGAACCCATCTATATCGCCGATCTGGTCTGCCATCCGGGATCGGAGAACGGGGGCGGTATCATGATCGAATATGCCGTCAATCTTGCTGCGAAGACCAATAGCTCGCCGAAAGTCGAACTCTATGCTCTCGATGACGAAGCGGGGCGCGCCTACCAGCAGATCGGGTTCGCATACGATTCGGGCAACAGCGGGACGATGACCCTCGACCCTCAGACCAGCACCAAGTGGGCCTCGTCCGGCGAGCGCTGGCATCTGGCAAAATTCGCCACCATGCAGACCTACCTGTCCTGATTTTCGGACGGCCCACGGGCGGGAGCGCCTTGCGGGATGCGTGCCCCGGCGCCATCTCGCGCTCACCATGGCCACCACCCTCGACGCCCTGCTCGGCGAAATCCGGGCCTGCCGCCTGTGCGAGCGCGCGCTCGGGTTCGAGCCGCGCCCGTTCGTCGCCGCGAGCGAGACGGCGCGGCTGCTCATCATCGGGCAGGCGCCGGGAAGCAGGGTCCATGCGAGCGGGATCGGCTGGGACGACGACAGCGGCGACCGGCTGCGCGGCTGGCTGGGGTGCGACAAGGCGGCGTTCTACGACACCGCCCGGGTCGCGCAGATGCCCTCGGGCTTCTGCTATCCCGGCAAGGCGAGCGGGGGCGACAGGCCGCCCCGCCCGGAATGCGCGCCGCGCTGGCACGGGCCGCTGCTGGAGCGGTTGCCGAACTTGCGGCTGACGCTGCTGGTCGGCCTGCACGCCCAGAAGCGCTACCTGCCGAAGGGCTTCGCGCCCAACCTCACCGAAGCGGTGCGGCGCTGGCGCGAGGCTCCCGACGGCCTGTTCCCGCTGCCCCACCCGGCCTGGCGCAGCCGGCTGTGGATGGCGAGGAACCCCTGGTTCGAGGCAGAAGTGCTGCCCGACCTGCGCGAGCGGGTCGGCACGATACTGCGCGGCTGAGCCCGCTCAGAACGTGTAGGCGACGCCCGCGCCGAAGGCCCACTGGTCCGCGTCGCCGCGGATCGAGGTGAAGGGCGTGTCCTTGGCGTCGTTCAGCAGGCGCGAGTAGTTCGCCACGCCGAAGATCGCCCAGCCGCCCTTGCGCAGGTCCCCGGCGAGGGAATAGCCGGTCAGCAGGGTGACGCTGGCGGTTTCCCAGCCGCCCTCGGCATTGTAGGTCGGCAGCCCGCTCGCCGCGCTCTGCTCCGGGGTGACCGAGTAGTAGTAGCGCGCGTACTTGTCGTCGACGTGGCGCGCGCTGACCGCGAGGGTGGTGAGGATCGCCTTGCTCAGCGGCGTGGTGTAGCTGACCATCGGCGTATAGGTCATGCCCGAGTAGGCGCCCGCCACGTCCCACTTCACGTCGGTGGTGATGTTGAGCGAATCGTAGGGGTTGAGCAGCTTGTAGACGGTGATGCCGCCGCTGACGCCCAGTTCCACGGCGGTGTCGAGCTTGCCCGCCGCCTTCACCACGTCGTCCTTGATCTGGTTCTTGCGGTTGAAGGTGACGCCCACCACCGGGCCGAGGGTGAAGCCGATCTTGTCGTCCTTGCCGTCGGGGATCACGTCGACCGCAACGCCCGAGAGGCGCGGGTTGAACTCGATCCCCTCGACCTTGCCGCGCACGATCGGCACGGCGTTGATGACGTAGTCGTCAGAGCCGCGATAGCTCGGCACGTAGCCCGCGCCGACACCGATGGTGAGGTGGTCGCCGTCGAACACGCTCTCCTCGGGCGCTTCCTGCGCGAAAGCGGGCACGGCGGTGAAGGCTGCCGCTGCTGCCAGCAGCGTGTAGGTCGGACGAAGGCTCATCGAATTCCCCTGAATCTCTTTATGATGCGCGCAACGCACCGCAGCGCGTGCGGTTGCGAAGGCGGATGCGGCGCAGCAACATTATAGGCGACGGGGCCGCGGCTCCGCGCTCTCTTGCGCCATCGCGCGGATGGTGGTGGCCTACTGCGCGTCTTCGCCGGGCACCGTCTCGTTGCCCTCGCCCAGCTTGCGCTGCATCAGGAACACATCGAGCCACTGCCCGTGCTTCCACCCCGCGCCCGCCAGCGTGCCGACCGGGAAGAACCCGGCGCGGGCGTGCAGCACGACCGAGGTCGGCTCGGATGCGGCGATCACCGCGAAGGCCTGCCGGAACCCGCGCTTCTCGCACTCGAACAGCAGGGCACTGAGCAGGGCGCTGCCGATCCCGCGCCCGACGCTGTCCGGCCGGACGTAGATGGTCGTCTCCACGCTGTAGCGATAGCCGGCGCGCGGCCCGTAGCGCTGCGCGAAACCGAAGCCGAGGACGCGCCCCGCCTCGTCCCGCGTGACGAGGAAGGGATAACCGCCGTCGATCTTCTCGGCCAGCCGGCGACGCGATTCGTCCTCGTCCGGCGGGACGGTTTCGAACGTCGCCGTGCTTTCCAGCACGTAATGCGCGTAAATCCCGGCTATGGCGCCCGCATCGTCCAGCGTTGCGTCGCTAATGGTCAGTGCCCCTGTCATCGTGACCAACATGCTACAAAGCACGAGGGCTGCCAAGTTGCAGCAATCGTTCGCAGTCCCTAAGCGTGGAGAACATGCGGCAAACTCCCGGCGATACCCCATCCGACCATCCCCCCACGACGCCGGCCTGCGATCTCGCGATCCTCGGCGGCGGCCTGGCCGGGGGGCTCATCGCGCTCGCCATGGCGGCGCGCCGCCCCGAACTCTCGGTCATGGTGTTCGAGCGGGGCGAGCGGCTCGGCGGCCGCCACGTCTGGTCGTTCTTCGCCAGCGACATCCCGGCCGGGGGCGAGGCGCTGGTCGAGCCGCTGGTCGCCGCCCGCTGGGACGGCTACGCGGTCCGCTTCCCCGGCACGCAGCGCCGCCTCTCCACCCCCTACCGCAGCGCCACGAGCGCGCGCCTCGATGCCGCGGTGCGCGCCGCGCTGCCGGCGGCGCACGTGCTCACCGGCGTCGAGGTGGCGGGCGCCGGCCCCGGTCACGTCGCGCTGGCGGACGGGCGGCGCTTCGCTGCAGGCGCGGTGATCGACACGCGCGGCGCGCAGGGCCTGCCGCACATGGCGGGCGGCTGGCAGAAGTTCCTCGGCCAGACACTGCGCCTCGCCGCGCCGCACGGGCTCGACGCCCCGGTGGTGATGGACGCCGCCGTGGAGCAGGTCGACGGCTATCGCTTCGTCTACTGCCTGCCCTTCTCCGAGACCGAAGTCTTCGTCGAGGACACCTACTACTCCGATACCGCCGCCCTCGACCTCCCTGCCCTGCGCGCCCGCATCGCCGACTACGCGGCCCGCGCGGGCTGGCGGATCGAGGACGTCGCCTACGAGGAGACCGGCGTCCTTCCAGTCATCGCCGAGGGTGATTTCGCCGCGTTCTGGCGCGCGGGCGGCGATCTCGCGCGCGCCGGGACCCGCGCGGCGCTTTGCCATCCTTTAACCTCATACTCGATTCCCGATGCGGTAAGATTTGCACTCTACCTGAGCACCCTCGACAACCTCTCGGGCGAGAGACTAGGAACGATCAGTCATGACTGGGCCGCACAGCACTGGCGCGATGGGCGCTTCTACCGGATGTTGAGCCGGATGCTCTTCGGCGCCTCGGCGGGGCCTGACCGCTGGCGGATGCTGGCGCGGTTCTACACCCTGCCGGAGCCACTGATCGAACGCTTCTACACCGGCCGCTCGACCGCGCGCGACATGGCGCGAATCCTTGCGGGCAGGCCGCCGGTGCCGGTGGGCGCGGCGATCGCCAGCCTTGCCGGGCGCGGCAGGCCCCTCGCCGATCTCGGCCACATCGCGGGAGCCACCGCGTGAAGAAGGCCTGCGTCATCGGCGCCGGCTTCGGCGGCCTGTCCCTCGCGATCCGGCTGCAGAGCGCGGGCATCGCCACCACCCTGGTCGAAGCGCGCGACAAGGTCGGCGGCCGCGCCTACGTGTGGGAGCGCGATGGCTTCACTTTCGACGCCGGCCCCACCGTCATCACCGATCCGGACTGCCTGCGCGAACTCTGGGCGCTGTCCGGCAGCGACATCGGCGACGACGTGACGCTGGTCCCGGTCTCGCCGTTCTACCGCCTCAACTGGACCGACGGCACCGTGTTCGACTACGGCAACGACGAGGGCGCGCTGCGCCGCGAAATCGCCCGCGTCGCGCCGGAGGACCTCGCCGGATACGAGGATTTCGAGCGCTACGCCGCCGGGGTCTGGCAGGAAGGCTATGTCAAGCTCGGGCACGAGGCGTTCCTCGACTTCTCCAGCATGGTCAAGGCCGCACCCGCGCTGGCCCGCTACCAGGCGTGGCGCTCGGTCTATTCGATGGTCTCGCACTTCGTGAAGGACGAGCACCTGCGCCAGGCACTCTCGTTCCACACCCTGCTGGTCGGCGGCAATCCGATGACCACCAGCGCGATCTACGCCCTCATCCACAAGCTGGAGAAGGACGGCGGCGTCTGGTGGACCAGGGGCGGCACCAACAGGCTGGCGCAGGGCATGGCGGCGCTGTTCCAGCGTCTCGGCGGCACCCTGCGCGTGGGCGATCCGGTGCGCGAGGTCCACACCATCGGCGACCAGGTCACCGAGGTCGAGTGCGAGAGCGGGTGGCGCCAGCGCTTCGACGCAGTGGCCTCCAACGGCGACCTCATGCACACTTACGGTACGCTTCTGGCCAACACCGTGCGCGGCCGCGAGATGGCCAAGGCGCTCAAGAAGAAGCGCTTCTCGCCCAGCCTCTTCGTCGTCCATTTCGGACTGGAAGGCACCTGGCCCGGCATCCCGCACCACACGATCCTGTTCGGCCCGCGCTACAAGGGCCTGCTCGACGACATCTTCGAGTATGGCGTGCTGCCGCGCGACTTCTCGATCTACCTCCACCACCCCACCGTCACCGATCCCTCTGTGGCGCCGGCGGGCAAGAGCACGTTCTACGCGCTCGTCCCCGTGCCCCACATGGGCAAGCTGCCGATCGACTGGGCGGAGGTCGGCCCGATCCTCGAACAGCGGGTCATCGCCGAAGTCGGCCGCCGCCTGATCCCCGACATCGAAGACCGCATCGTCACCCGCTTCCACTACGCCCCGCCGGACTTCCGCGACGATCTCGGCGCCTACATGGGCAATGCCTTCAGCCTCGAGCCGATCCTGACGCAGAGCGCGTTCTTCCGCGGCCACAACCGCGACGACAAGCTCAGGAACCTCTATCTCGTCGGCGCCGGCACCCATCCGGGCGCGGGAATTCCCGGCGTCGTCGGCAGCGCCAAGGCGACCGCCAAGCTGATGCTGGAAGACCTGCGGTGAGCCGCGAACTCCATGCGCTGCGCAGCGCCTGGGGCTGGACCGGCGTGGAGTTCGCCGAAGTCGTCGCCCACAGCCTGATGGGGCACATGCTCGTCACCGACCGCGCGGGCACGTTCCACTACCTCGACCCCGACCTTGGCGCGGTCACCACGCTGGGCGACGAGGCGGCCGCCACCGCCTACATGGCGCGCGAGGAAACGCAGGTCGTCTGGCGCGCCGACGCGCTGGTCGATGCCGCGACCGCCCGGCTCGGCCCGCCCGCCATCGGCGAAGTCTACAACCTGCGCCCGCAGGCGATGGTGGCCGGGGACTATGCGCCCGAAAACCTGATCCGGATCGCCCTCGTCGATCTCATCTACCTATCCGGCGACATCGCCCGGCAGACACGCGACCTGCCGGACGGTGCGTCCGTAAACCTGAAAGTCGAAGACTGAAATGAAGCGCCTTGCCGTCTACTGCGGTTCCGCAACCCCCGCCGACCCCCGCTACGTCCAGCTTGCCGCCGACGTCGGCACCGCGCTTGCGCGACAGGGCATCGGCGTCGTTTACGGCGGCGGCCGCCTTGGCCTCATGGGCGCCGTGGCGGGCGCCGCGCTGCTGGCTGGCGGCGAAGTAATCGGCGTCATTCCCGAGGCGCTGGTCGGCGGTAACGGGCGCGGCGGCGAAGTCGCCAACTACGACTGCGAACTGACCATCGTCGGCACCATGCACGAGCGAAAGGCCGAGTTCACGCGCCTGTCCGACGGCTTCCTCGTGCTCCCCGGCGGCGTCGGCACCATGGACGAGTTGTGGGAAGCGGTGAGCTGGTCGCAGCTCGGCTACCACAACAAGCCGGTCGGCATCCTCAACGCCTTCGGCTTCTACGACGGCCTGCTCGCCTTCAACCGCCACATGGCCGAAGTCGGCTTCGTGCGCCCCGCCCACCAGGGCATCATCCTCGACGACACCGAGCTGGACCCGCTGCTGGCCCGGATGCGGGCGCAGGAACCCATCGTGCCGATCGTGAACATGGATCCGAACACGCTGTGACGCGGTCGAGCCCGGTCCTGCGCGGCCTTGCGACCTGCAGCGGGACCCGGTTCCCCCATGCCCGCTGACCGCGCCACCCTCGTCGAAGCCGCGCACGATTCGATCCGCCTCGGCTCGAAGAGCTTCGCCGCCGCCAGCCGCCTGTTCGATCGCGAGACGCGCGAGCGGGTGTGGCTGCTCTACGCCTGGTGCCGCGCCTGCGACGACATCGCCGACGAGCAGGACCACGGCCACCCCGCCGACCCGGTCCCCGTCGGCACCCGGCTCGACCCCGAATCGCGCCTCGCCACGATCCGCGCGCTGACCGACCTGGCCATGGCGGGCGAGGCCACCGGCTCCCCCGCCTTCGACGCGCTGGGCCAGCTCATGCGCGAGACCCCGGTGACGCCCGCGATGGTGGAGGACGTGCTCGCCGGCTTCGCGCTCGACGCCGCCGACTGGCGCCCCCGCTCCGAGGCGGACATGCTGCGCTACTGCTACCACGTCGCGGGCGCGGTCGGCGTGATGATGGCGGCGGTCATGGGCGTCCCGGCCGACGACGAGGATACGCTCGACCGCGCCTGCGACCTCGGCGTCGCCTTCCAGCTCGCCAACATCGTGCGCGACGTGTGGGAAGACGACGCCAACGGGCGCTGCTACCTGCCGGTCGAATGGCTGTCGGAGGCCGACATCCCGCCCGGCGAGGTGACCAAGCCGCACTACCGCCACGCGCTCGTGCCGCAAGTGGCGCGGGCCTGCGCCCTGGCGCGCGAGTACGAGGCATCGGCCCGCGTCGGCGCGGCGCGGCTCGCCTTCCGCCAGCGCTGGGCAGTGCTGTCCGCCGCCAACATCTACGGCGGCATCGCGCGGGAGGTGGAGCGGCTCGGTGCCCATGCCTGGGACCACCGCGTCGCCATCGGCAGCGGGCGCAAGCTCGGCATGGTGGCACAGGCGCTGATGGAGGCGCGGGGCGCCCCCGCGCAGGCGCCGAAGCCCGCGCTCTCGCGCCGCGAACTGGCGCTGCTCGCCCGCCGGGGCTGACCGCGCGGCCTGTCGCCGTTACACTGCGGAAACATGCGCGGGAGCCTTGGGGCCGTCCGCGCGTTTGTC
>DATKFS010000041.1:0-41649 GCA_035511275.1 Novosphingobium sp. | reverse complement strand
CCATATCGCCAAGCTCTCGCGCCGGTTCGACAGCGACATCTCGGCCGTCTGCGGCGCCTTCGCGCTCACCGTGCGCGAGGGCACGATCACCTCGGCGCGCGTCGCCTTCGGCGGCATGGCGGCGACGCCGAAGCGGGCAGCCGCGTGCGAGGCGGCATTGGCCGGGCAACCCTTCGCCGAGGCCACCATCGCCGCTGCCGCCGAGGCGCTGAAGCGCGATTTCGAACCGCTCACCGACGTGCGCGGCAGTTCCGCCTACCGCGTGGAAACCGCCGCCAACCTCCTGCGCCGCCTCTGGCTGCGCGAGCAGGGGACGGCGATCTCGGTGCTGGACGTGGAGCCGGCGGCATGACGGTCCGGGTCCAGGCAGAGGCGCGCGGGCGCGCACGAAGAACGAAAAGAGTGAGGCACGCAGAGATGCGGAGACGCGGAGGGGTAGCCCTGCGCCGCAGGCCTGCTCGCCCTTCCGACGCTGCGGTACGCGCGGCCCTGAAACAGGAGGCGGCGTCGCCGCGAGCGCTGCACCTCCGCGTCTCCGCACCTCCGCGTGAAATCCTGATCCCGGTCCCCGAAAAGAACCCCGCCCATGGCTGAGCGCGACCCCGCCTGGAAGGTGCTGCCCAAGCCCTCGCACCCCCACGACAGCGCCCGCCTGCACGTCAGCGGCGAGGCGCGCTATGCCGACGATCTCGGCGAACCGGCGGACATGCTGCACCTTGCCTTCGGGCAGTCGAGCGAGGCGCGGGCGCGGATCGTGTCGATGGACCTCTCCGAAGTGCGCAAGGCGCCCGGCGTCGTCGCCGTGTTCACCGCCGCCGACATTCCGGGCGCCAACGACGTCGCGCCGGTCGCGGGGGACGACCGGCTGCTCGCGGATGGGGAAGTGATCTGCCACGGGCAGTCGCTGTTCCTCGTCGCCGCCACCAGCCAGCGCGCGGCGCGCATCGCCGCGCGGCTGGGCAAGGTGGAGTACGAGCCGCTCCCGGCCGCCATCACCATTGCCGACGCGCAGGCGGCGGGCTCCCACATCGAGCCCGTCCAGCGCATGTCGCGCGGCGATGCGCCCGCCGCGCTGGGGTCCGCGCCGCATCGGCTGGCGGGCCGGTTCGAGATGGGCGGGCAGGACCACTTCTACCTCGAAGGCCAGGTCGCCGTCGCCACGCCGGGGGAGGATGGGCAGGTCCACGTCCTCAGCTCCACGCAGCATCCCAGCGAGGTGCAGCATCTGATCGCGCACATGCTGCACGTCTCCTCGGCCGACGTGACGGTGGAAGTGCGGCGCATGGGCGGCGCCTTCGGGGGCAAGGAGACGCAGGCCGCGCTCTTCGCCGCCGCCGCCGCGCTGGTCGCCCATCGCACCGGGCGCCCCGCCAAGTTCCGCTGCGACCGCGACGACGACATGGTCATGACCGGCAAGCGCCACGAGTTCGAGGTCGGCTACGAAGTCGGCTTCGATGGCGAGGGGCGGCTCCACGCGCTGTCGCTGCACCTCGCCTCGCGGTGCGGGGCGAGCGTGGACCTGTCGCCCGCGATCAACGACCGCGCCATGTTCCATGCGGACAACTGCTACTACCTGCCCGACGTGGACGTCGTGTCGGAGCGGCTGAAGACCAACACCGTCTCGGCCACCGCCTTCCGGGGCTTCGGCGGGCCGCAGGGGATGCTGGCGATCGAGCGGGTGATCGACGACGTCGCCGCCCACCTCGGGCGCGACCCGCTCGAGGTGCGGGTGGCGAACCTCTACGGCCCGGGCCACGACACCACGCCCTACGAGATGGTGGTGGCCGACAACGTCGCCCCGCAGATCATCGCGCGCCTGCGCAAGACCGCCCGCTACGACGAGCGCGCGCGGGCGGTGGAGGCGTTCAATGCCGCCAACCCGGTGCTCAAGAAGGGCATCGCGCTCACCCCGGTGAAGTTCGGGATCAGCTTCACCACCACCCACCTCAACCAGGCGGGCGCGCTGGTCCACGTCTATGCCGACGGCTCGATCCAGGTGAACCACGGCGGCACCGAGATGGGGCAGGGGCTCTACGTGAAGGTGGCGCAAGTGGTGGCGGACGTGTTCGCCGTCCCGCTCGGCATGGTGCGCATCACCGCCACCCGCACCGACAAGGTGCCCAACACCTCGGCCACGGCGGCAAGCTCGGGCGCGGACCTCAACGGCATGGCCGCCTACAACGCGGCGACCACCATCCGCGAGCGGCTCACCACGTTCCTTGCCCGCACTTACGGGCTGGACGAGGGCGAGGTCCACTTCACGCCCGGCGGCGTCATCGTCGGCGGCGAGACGCTGACGTTCGGGCAGGTGGCGCGCAAGGCGCACATCGGGCGCATCTCGCTCTCCTCCACCGGCTACTACGCGACGCCGGGGATCGATTACGACCGCGCGGTGTTCAAGGGCCGCCCGTTCTACTACTTCGCCTATGGCGCCTCGGTCAGCGAAGTGGTGATCGACACGCTGACCGGCGAGCACCGGGTGCTGGCGGTGGACATCCTCCACGACGTCGGCCGCTCGCTGAACCCGGTGATCGACGTGGGCCAGATCGAGGGCGGCTTCATCCAGGGGCAGGGCTGGCTGACGACCGAGGAACTGGTCTACGACGCCAAGGGCCGCCTGCTCACGCACAGCCCGGCGACCTACAAGATCCCCACCGCCTCCGACCGGCCCCGGCACTTCACCGTCACCCTCTGGGACGGGGAGAACGTCGAGCCCACCATCAACCGCTCCAAGGCCGTGGGCGAGCCGCCGTTCATGCTGGCGATCTCGGTGTTCTCGGCGCTGAACCGCGCCGTCGCCGCCACCGCGCCCGGCCGCCGCGCGATCCCGCCGCTCGACGCCCCCGCGACGCCCGAGCGCATCCTCAAGGCCATCGCCCTGCACGGGGGCGCGGCATGAGCCAGTGGGTCGGCTGGCTGCGGCGGCTGGACAAGGACACGCCGACCGCGATGGTCTCGGTTCTGGCGAGCGAGGGCTCCGCCCCGCGCGGCGCGGGCACGCGGATGCTCGTCACGGCAGATGGTCAGGAAGGCACCATCGGCGGCGGGCAGCTCGAATACCGCGCGGTCGATCAGGCGCGCGCGATGCTGGACCATGCGCCGGGAACGTGGCGGGTGCAGGACTATCCGCTCGGCCCGCTGCTCGGCCAGTGCTGCGGCGGGCGGGTGCGCATCCTGGTCGAGCGGCTCGACCCGCAGGCGCTCGACTGGCTCCACGACGCCGAGCCCGGCCGGATGCTGGCGACGACTTTCGCGGCGGACACGATCGCCCGGCAGATCTTCGAGCGCGAGACCGCCACCCGCCAGTCCGCGCGCGGAGAGCGGCCCGAGGCTGGCAGCCGCATCGTCGAGCCGGTGGGCGAACGGCCGCGCCCGGTCTACCTTTTCGGCGCGGGGCACGTCGGACAGGCCATCGCCCGGCACATGACCGGCCTGCCGCTCCAGCTCGCCTGGTTCGACACCCGGCCCGAGCAGGGCCACATCGACGGCGTGACGATCATGGCCGAGGAGGACATCGCGCACTGCGTCGAGGAAGCCCCGGCGGATGCGGCGGTGCTGATCCTGACACACGATCATCCGCTGGACTACCACCTGACCCTCGCCGCGCTGGGGCGGGCGGAGCCGACGGCGTTCGTCGGGCTGATCGGCTCGTCCACCAAGATCGCGCGCTTCCGCTCGCGCCTCGCGGCCGACGGCATCGCGCCCGAGGCGCTGGCGCGGCTGACCGCGCCGATCGGGATGCCCGGCGTCACCGGCAAGGAGCCCGACGTCATCGCGATCTCGGTCTGCGCGCAACTGCTGACCCTGAGAGGCCAATGAAAATGCGAGCAAAGTTCCTCCCCGCCACGGGGAGGGAGGAAGCATGGTGAAGGTCTACCGCGCCGAACTTCTCTCCGTCGCCCAGGACCCGCGCGATGCCGGGCCGGAGGCGGTGCGCCACGAACCCGACGGGCTGCTCGTCGTCGAGGACGGCGTGGTCGTCGCGCGCGGCTCCTACGCCGCGCTCGCGCCGCAGTACCCGGAGCCCGAGGCGCTCCCCGGCCTCGTGGTCCCGGGCTTCATCGACGCGCATGTCCACTACCCGCAGACCGACCGCATCGCTTCCTATGGCGAGCAACTGCTCGACTGGCTCGACAAGCACATCTTCCCGGCCGAAAAGGCCTTCGTCGACAAGGCCCACGCCGATGAAGTGGCGGCCTTCTTCCTCGACGAACTGCTGAAGAACGGCACCACCAGCGCACTGGTCTATCCCACCGTCCACGAACAGTCGGTCGATGCGCTGTTCGAGGCCGCGCTGGAGCGGCGGATGCGCGTGGTCTCGGGCAAGGTGCTGATGGACTTCGGGCCGGACGGCTTGCGGGATACCGTCGCCTCGGGCCGGGCGACAAGCGAAGCGCTGATCCGCCGGTGGCGCGGGCGCGGGCGGCTCGGCTACGCGGTGACGCCGCGCTTCGCGCTCGCCTCCAGCGATGCGCAACTGGCGGACGCGGGCGCTTTGCTGGCCGAGCATCCGGACGTGCTGATGCACACGCACCTTGCCGAGAACGTCCACGAAATCGCCGCCGTCGCCGCGCGCTTTCCCGAGGCGGCGGACTATCTCGACGCCTACGACCGCTTCGGCCTCGTCACCCCGCGCTCGGTCTTCGCGCATGGCGTCCACTTGCCCGAACGGTCCTGCGCGCGGCTGCATGAAAGCGGCGCGGGGGTGGCGGTGTGCCCGTCCTCGAACCTGTTCCTGGGCTCGGGGCACTTCGACTTCGGGCAGGCCGATCGGCACCGCCTGCGCCTTGGCCTCGGCACCGACGTGGGCGCGGGGACCTCGTTCTCGATGCTGCGCACGGCGGGCCTCGCCTACCAGGCGGCGCTGGCGCGGGAGGACCGGCTGGACCCGTTTCGTGCGCTCTACCTCGCCACGGCGGGCAGCGCCGCGCTGCTCCACGTCGCGGACCGCGTCGGTGCGCTGGAAGTGGGGCAGGAGGCCGACTTCGTGGTGCTGGACAGCGCCGCGACACCGCTCCTGGCCCGCCGTACCGCTGGCGCCGACCTTGCGACGCGGCTGTTCGCGCTCCAGATCCTCGGCGACGAGCGCGCCATCGCCGCTACTTACGTGATGGGCGATTGCGCGTACAGAAGGACCCCATGACCGACCTCTCCCAGTTCATCGCCGGCCTGCCCAAGGCCGAACTCCACCTCCACATCGAAGGCAGCCTCGAGCCCGAACTGATGTTCGAGCTGGCGCGGCGCAACGGCGTCGCCATCCCCTTCGCCTCGGTGGAGGAGGTGCGCGCGGCCTACGATTTCTCCAACCTGCAGGACTTCCTCGACATCTACTACGCGGGCGCGGAAGTGCTGCGCACGCGCGCGGACTTCCACGACCTCGCCATGGCCTATTTCCGGCGCGCGGCGCAGGACGGGGTGGTCCATGCCGAGATCATGTTCGATCCCCAGACCCACACCGACCGGGGCATTCCCTTCGAGGAAGTGATCGAGGGCCTGCTGTCCGCGGCCCGTGCCGCCGAGGCGGAGCTGGGCGTCACCTCCAGCCTCATCCTCTCGTTCCTGCGCCACCTGTCGGAGGAAGCCGCGTTCGAGACGCTGGCGATGGCAGACCCGTGGATCGAGCGGATCACCGCCGTGGGGCTCGACAGTTCGGAGGTCGGTCACCCGCCGCAGAAGTTCGCCCGTGTCTTCGCCGCCGCGCGCGCGAAGGGTCTCAGGATCACCGCCCACGCCGGGGAGGAAGGTCCGCCCGCCTACGTGCACGAGGCGCTGGAACTGCTCGGCGTCGATCGCATCGACCATGGCAACCGCGCGCTGGAGGATGATGCCCTCGTCGCCCGCCTCGTCGCCGAGGGCATGACGCTGACGGTCTGCCCGCTGTCCAACCTCAAGCTCTGCGTGGTGGACGACCTTGCCGACCATCCGCTCGACCGGATGCTGGAACTGGGCCTCAAGGCCACGGTGAACTCGGACGATCCGGCCTACTTCGGCGGCTACGTGGGCGACAACTATCGCGCCGTCGCCGAGGCGCGGGGGCTCTCGCGCACCGATCTCGTGACCCTCGCGCGCAACAGCTTCACCGGCTCGTTCCTGCCGCCCGAAGCCGTGGCCAGGCACCTCGAAAGGCTCGAAGCCTACGCTGCGGGGTGAAGTTTCCCCGTCGTCCCGGACCTGATCCGGGACGACGGTTTCATGGAGACTTCAGACGTCCCTTGCGCCGAGCCAGTGCTCGTTCTCGGGCGGCACGAAGTTGACGATGCGATCGATCATCGTCTCGGGGTCCTTCTCGACGATCAGCATCGAGCGGTGGCGCGGCTGGAGGAAGCCTTCGTCGACCACGTTGTCGATGAACTGGCGCAGGCCCGAGTAGAACCCGTTCACGTCGAGCAGGCCGACCGGCTTGTTGTGATAGCCCAGCTGCGACCAGCACCACGCCTCGAACATCTCCTCGAAGGTGCCGATGCCGCCGGGCAGGGTAACGAAACCGTCGGCGAGGTTGGCCATCATCGCCTTGCGCTCGTGCATGGTCTGGACGACGTGGAGTTCGGTGATGCCGGGGTGGTCGTGCTCGCGCGCGCGCAGGGCTTCCGGGATGATGCCGATCACCTCGCCGCCCGCCGCGCAGACCGCGTCGGCGATCACGCCCATCAGGCCGACCATGCCGCCGCCGTAGACGAGGCCGATGCCCCGGCTCGCCAGCAGGGCGCCGAACTGTTCGGCGGCTTCGCGGTACAGGGGATTGTTGCCGGCGGAGGAGCCGAGATAGACACAGATGCGCATCAGGCGAGGCGCTCCGGGACCGAACGGGCCTCCTCGACGATGGCCTCCTTGGTGCCTACCGATTCCCAGGGGAACACGAACCAGCGCTTGTCCTCGTCGCGGTCGATCGCATCGACGTAGAGTTCGGCGACGGCCTTGGAGCGGGTGTTGTTGATGAGCACCGCGAACTGCAGGTTCTCGGCCGCGCAGCCGTTGTCGCCCAGCAGGCTGCGGATGTACTCGATGGTGCCGCCGCTGTCGTTGATGTCGTCGACGAACAGCAGGCGGCGCCCTTCGGCGCTCATGCCCGCGACCTTGCCGAGCAACTCGTCGGCAAAACCGGGGACCTTGGACGAATGGTCGATCGAGAGCATCGGCAGGTCGAGCTGGTGCGAGATGTACACCGCGGGAACCAGTCCGCCCCGGCCGACGCCGATGATGAACTCGGGCTTCCAGTCGCCTTCGTCGATCTTGCGCGAGAGGACGCGCACCTTGGCGAGGAAGTCCTCGTAGTATTCGAGGTAGTGGAGCTGGGGTTCGGCGTCATGGCTCATCGGTCGCGAATCCTGTGCGGGCGATGTGGGGAAGCCTCTGCGGATATATTCTGCGCGGCCCGAGGGCAATCGCGCAGGACAGTTCAGTCCCCCGATTGCGGAGCGTGCGGCGTGCGGACCCGCATCGAATCGACATAGCTGAACTGCGCGAAGCCGATCTCGATCTCGCTCAGCACGATGCCGGCGGCATACGAGGGCGTGCGCGCGGCATTGGTGCAGAGCGCCAGTGTCATCGGTCGCAGCAGCGCGTCGGATATCCGCGTGAACGAGAGCAGCCCCGCCTGCACCTCGGTGATGACGTCGAGCGAGGAGAGGATGCCGATGCCGACGCCTTCCTGCACCAGCGAGGTAATCATCTGGATATTGTCCGAAGTCGCCTTGCGGTCCACCTCCATGCCCGTCGCGCCCATGAGGACGGCGATCTGCTGGCTGACCGCGAGCGGCTCGGCGGGTACGATCAGCGGAGTTCCGGTGCAGGCGGAGAAGCGCGCCTCGGCCCGCTCGCCCAGCGGATGGCCGACCGGGGTGACGAAGCCGAGCACCACCTCGACGAAGGCGCGCACGGTCAGGTCGCGATAGGTCTGCGGTTCGAACAGGATGCCGAAATCGACCTCGCCCGCGGCGACCGCCTGGCGCACTTCGTCGTTGCCGAGCACCCGCACGCCCACGGTGATGCCGGGATAGCGCTCCTGGATGGCGCGGATGGCCGAGGGGATGTGGCCTTTCGCCAGCGCGTCGATGATCGCCATCTCGACGTGGCCGCGCTTGAGGCCGCGCAGGTCCTCGATCTGGGCGCGGATGTCGACCATGCTCTTCTGCCAGCGGTTGCCCGCGCCCATCATGATCTCGCCCGCTGCCGTGAGCCTGAGGCCGGTGGGCAGGCGTTCGAACAGCGGCGTGCCGATGTCCGCCTCGACGTTGAGGATCTGGCGCGCGATCGCGGAAGCCGAGACGTTGAGCTCGTCGGCGGCCTTGCGGATCGAGCCGTGGCGGCCCACCGCCATGAAGTATCTCAGGAAACGTGAAAATGCCGGCATGGTGAGTTTTCGGGACCCGCTCTAATTTTTGCAACGCTGCGTGGGATTCATTGCGTTTGCTCGGGTCGAGTCAAGTGCCTTACCACCTGTTCAATACCGAAAGGTGCGACCCCGGCGGCCCGCGACGCTTCGACCCTCTCCGAAGAATCGCGAAGTTCGGGCCCGTGCCTTCGGACGGGGGCGTACTGCCAGACCGGGTTTCCACCAGCCCGTGACGCAGGCGCCCCCGATTGCGGGGTTCAGGGTACACATGACTGCGATTCGATCCTGGTGCCCCAAGTGGGCCGTTCTGCGCGCGCTCGCCTGCGTGGTCGCGGCCGGTGCTGCGCTCGGGGCGCCGGTGGCCCATGCCGACGCCGCGAGCGAGGCGGCGACCGCCGCGCTGGTCGATGAGGTGGCGGGCAATCCCGCAAGGTTGCGCGTGGTGCTCCAGGCGATGCCCAAGGGCGCGGACCTGCACAACCACCTCGGCGGCTCGGTCTATGCCGAGGATTTCCTGAAGGTCGCGGCGACGAGGGGCCTCTGCGCGGACGAGGCGATCTCGCGGCTGGTCCCCGCGCCGTGCCCGGCCGAACGCCAGGTCGCGACGATGGCTGTCGACGATCCCTTCACTTACGCGAAGCTCGTGGACGCGCTTTCCACGCGCGGCTTCCAGAAGGGCATCGGGCCGGAGTTGGTGTCGGGTCACAGCCAGTTCTTCTCCAGCTTCGGCAAGTTCGGCCCGGCCTTCGCGGGCGAAGTGCCGCGCTGGCTGGCCGACGCCTACGCGAGCGCCGGGCGCAACAACCTCGTCTACCTCGAACTGATGTACAATCCGGAGCGCCTGTCGCGGTACATGGTCGGCGCCGCCGTCGACGAACCGCTCGACGCCTCGATGCTCGCCGCCTCCTACAAGCGCGAGATCGCCACGGTCGAGGGCCTGCTCGACGAGACCATGGCCGACGTCACCCGCAACGATGCCGAGGCCCGCAAGCGCCTCGGCTGCGGGACCGGCGCGGCGCGGGCGGGCTGCGACGTGGCGGTGCGCTACCTCTATTCGGGAATGCGCGGGGTGGCCCCGGCGATGGTCTGGCGCTCGCTGCTCGCCGGTTTCGCACTGGCGCACCGGGACCCGCGCTTCGTCGGCGTCAATATCGTCATGCCCGAGGACGATCCGGTGGCGCTGCGCGACTACGACCTGCACATGGCGATGTTCCGCTTCCTCGAGGCGAAGTATCCCGAGGTGAAGGTGACGATGCACGCGGGCGAACTGGCGCTCGGCCTCGTGCCTCCGCTCGACCTCGAGGACCACATCGCCAAGGCCGTCGATGCCGGGGCGAAGCGCATCGGCCACGGCATCGACATCGCCTACGAGAAGGCGTCTCCCGAAACGCTGGCGCGGATGGCCCGCGAGGGCATCGCGGTGGAGATCAACCTCACCAGCAACGCGGTCATTCTGGGCGTCGCGGGCGGCGAGCATCCGCTGCACCTCTACCGCGCGATGGGCGTGCCGGTCGCGCTCTCGACCGACGACGAGGGCGTGCTGCGCTCGGACATGAGCAACGAATACGTGCGCGCGGTGACCCAGCAGGGGCTGGGATATGCGGACCTCAAGGAACTGACCCGCGCCAGCCTCGAATACGCCTTCGTGCCCGGCGCCAGCCTGTGGCGCGCGCGGCGGCTGGGCGAAGCGGTGGCGCCGTGCGCGGCCTCGCTGGCGGACAGGGCCTGCGCCGCGTTCCTCGCCAGGAACGAGAAGGCGCGGCTGCAGGCCCGCCTCGAAACCAATCTCGACGCCTTCGAACACGGCCTCGGCCGGTTCGCGGGCCAGCAGGGGGCAAAAGGGGACTGAACTTCGATACGAATTCGCGGACGCCAAAGTCAGAACAACGACGCGCCGCGGCATGAGTGGATCGGTGGGAGAGGAGGAACACAAAAAACCAGCTCGCGGCGGGCAGGCGACATCGCCTGTTCCAGCCGTATTCAGGGGGCATGACATGATGGATATGATCAGGTTCAATACGCGCAAGTTCAGGAAGCCGGCATTCGCGGCGGCCAGCGCGCTTCTCTGCTGCACCGCCATGACGGCGCCGGCCTACGCGCAGGCCGCCGATGACCAGGCGACCGACGCCGACGGCAACGAGATCGTCGTCACCGGCTCGCTCGGCGCGCTCCCCGTCGAGGGCGTGGGCTCGGTGTTCGGCTTCGACAAGACCGTGACGGAGACGCCGCGCTCGGTGTCCACCATCAGCTCGGAGCAGATGGAACGCTTCGGCATCACCGACATCTACGATCTCGTCGCACAGTCGCCGGGTACGTTCACCAACTCGTTCTTCGGCGTCGGCGGCGCGCTCGACATTCGCGGCACGCCCGGCGAAGTCTACTTCCGCGGCGTGCGCCGTCTGGACAACCCCGGCAACTACCCGACCCCGATCGCCGCGGCCGAGCGCATCGACATCGTGCGCGGCCCCGCCTCGCCGATCTATGGTCCGTCGAAGACCGGCGGCTACATGAACTTCGTGCCCAAGTCCGCGCGCGTGCAGGGCGGCTCGTACATGGCGAGCCCCGAAGGCAAGATCAGCTTCACCGGCGGCAGCTGGGAAAAGGCCGACATCGCCGCCGAAGTGCGCGGCCCCGGCAAGCTGGGCACGCAGGAATTCGGCTACAGCCTCTACGCCGAGGTCGAGAATTCGGGCAGCTACTACGAGAACATGTCCACCAAGCAGACCATCCTGCAGGGCGCGTTCGACACCGACCTCACGCCCAATCTGCGGCTTGAATTCGGCGGAATGTACCAGAACTACAAGGGCCAGCAGAATGGCGGCTGGAACCGCCTGACGCAGGACCTTGTCGACAACGGCACCTACATAACCGGCGCCGCCCAGTCGCTCGACACCAATGGCGACGGGCAGATGTCGGTCGAGGAAATCAACGCGGCGGTGCCCGGCGGCCTGTCGATCTTCGGCGGCTTCGCCTGCGGCGGCAGCCCGTTCGCGGCCTCCATCACCGATGCCTGCTTCACCAGCGCGCCGAACAACGCGCTCAACCTGCAGAACGTCGGCACCGCCAAGCTGAGCCGCAAGAAGACCCTCACCGGCAAGGACGACCGCCTCGACAACAAGGCGACCACGCTCTACGCCGACCTGATCTGGACCGGTCCCGGCGACATCGAGATCAAGAACCAGATGTTCTACGACAGCTACGAGAACATCAACGAGAATGCCTACGGCTTCTCGCAGTTCCACGATTCCTATGTCTTCGAGGACAAGATCGTCGTCTCGAAGATCTTCGAAAACAGCGCGGGCAAGTTCTCGCTGCAGTTCTCTCCCTCGATCCGCTACACCAAGTTCCGGCACGCGGAAGACTTCAACTACGAGTACTTCCACCGCGTCGACCTGACCGTCGGCTATACCCCGGCGAGCGACCGCCTGCTGTCGACCGAGTGCAACTGCAACTACGACACTTACGTCAAGGGGCACTACACCGACCTCGGCTTTGCCGGCCTCGTCGACCTGGACTTCAAGTTCGGCCTCGATGTGACGCTGGGCGCGCGCTACGACACCATCAAGGGCGTTTCCAACTTCCAGGAACAGTTCATGGAAGCCCCCAAGGACATCGCGGGCGGCAAGGACACCGACGGCGCCTGGTCGTGGTCCGCCAGCGCCAACTACAAGCTCCCCTTCGGCCTGATCCCCTACGTCACCGCCGCGCGCCAGTCGGTGGTGATCGCCGGGCAGGGCGCGGAGATCGACCCGTTCAACCTAGCGGGCGGCACCTGGATCACCGCCTCCAAGCTCTATGAAGCGGGCATCAAGGGCAGCTGGCTGGACGACCACCTCTATGCGGCGGTCTCGGTCTACAAGCAGAAGCGCACCGACTACAGTTCGCAGTCGATGACGGTGAACCAGGCTGTCGAGACCAAGGGCCTCGAGGCCGAGTTCCGGTGGGCGGTGGACGACCACCTCCTGCTGACCGGCGGCTACACCCGCACCAAGGTCTGGAACCTGACCGCGATCGAGGAAGGCTCGACCTTCAGCTTCTTCGGCATCGAGGACCTCGTCAACGTCACCAATCCGGCGCTCTACCTCGGCGGCCAGCCGATCGGCCTCGTTCCGATCAACAGCAAGGGCGATGCCCGCCGCGCCGGTATCCCGACCAACCTCTACTCGCTGACCGCGACCTACGCCTTCGACAACGGGCTGGCCTTCGCGGGCAGCATGGTGTCGGTGGACTCGGTCTATTCGGGCGTGTCGCAGGTGGTGAAGCTGCCGGCCTACACCAAGTTCGACGTCTCGGCCTCCTACGAGACCGGGCCGTGGGTGCTGCGCGCGGTGGTCAAGAACGTCACCGACAAGAAGTACTTCCGTGCGAACTTTACCGAACTGTTCGGCTCCACGATCGTGCTCCCGGAACTGCCGCGCAGCTTCCAGGCGACCGTGGCCTACAAGTTCTGACGTGAACGGAGGGGAGCGCCGGTCCGGCTGGCGCTCCCCCCTTTCCGCTGCCAGAACGCGGCGGACCAAGGCTTTTGAAAGGTTTACCATGCGCTTCCAGACGCTCGCCACCCTGCTCGCGGGCGCCACGCTGTCCATCGCCGCGCCCGCCCTTGCGGCGGATGCCCCGGCCGTTCCCTCCATCGCCGAGTGCGAGCCCGGCGGCCCCTGCGCCACGCCGCTGCCGGTGAAGGTGGTGATCGTATCGCTGTTCGAGATCGGCAAGGACGAGGGCGACGTCGCCGGCGAGTTCCAGCTCTGGAAGGCGCGCCGCGGGCTGACCCAGCGCATCGCCTTCCCGCAAAGCTTCCACGACCTCTACTACAATCCCGAGACGCAGGTGCTCGGCGTGGTGACCGGGATCGGCACTGCCCGCTCGACCGCCGCGATCATGGCGCTCGGCCTCGACCAGCGCTTCGATCTCTCGCAGTCCTACTGGCTGGTAGCGGGCATCGCCGGCATCGATCCCGAGGACGCCTCGATCGGCTCGGTCGCCTGGGCGCGCTACGTCGTCGACGGCGACCTTGCCCACGAGATCGACGCGCGCGAGATCCCGGCGGACTGGAAGACCGGCTACTTCGCTCGCCACACCAAGGGCCCCAACGACACCAGGACCAAGCCCGATCCGTCGGGCGGCGAGGTCTTCGAGATCAACCCCACCCTCGAAAAGTGGGCCTACAACCTCACCAAGGACATCGAACTGCCCGACAGCGCGGCCATCGCCGCCGAGCGCGCGAAGTTCACCGACTACCCCCACGCGCAGGAAGCGCCTTTCGTGCTGGAGGGCGACACGCTTTCGGCGATGACCTTCTGGCATGGCGAGAAGCTGACCGACTGGGCCAACGACTGGGTGCGCTACTGGAGCAGCGGCAAGGGCGAGTTCGTGACCTCGGCGATGGAGGACACGGGCGTGATGCAGTCGATGACCTACCTCGACAAGATCGGCCGCGCCGACCGCGACCGCGTGCTGGTGGTGCGCGCCGGGTCCAACTTCACGATGCCCCCGCCGGGCGTCGATGCGGCGACCTACCTCCTGCGCGAGAACGAGGGCTATGCCGGGCTCGAGGCCTCGGTGGAGAACCTCTATACCGTGGGCTCGAAGGTGGTCGACGAACTGCTCGGCAACTGGGACCGCTACAAGGACGCGACGCCCTGATGGCCGGCGGCATGAAGTCCCCCGGGCGGGCCTGCGGATGAAGCTGCTCCACCACGCCGACGTCCTCGTCTGCATGGACGATGCGCGCACCGAGATCGCCGATGGCGCGCTGGTCTGGCGCGATGGGGTGATCCTGGCGGTCGGCACCAGCGCGCAGCTCGCCCATCTGGCCGAGGACGCGAACGAGGTGATCGACGCGACGGGCTGCGTCGTCACCCCCGGCCTCGTCAACACCCACCACCACCTCTACCAGAGCCTGACCCGCGCGCTGCCGGGCGCGATCAACGTCTCGCTGTTCGGATGGCTCAAGCGGCTCTACCCGATCTGGGCGCGCTACACGCCGGACGACGTCTTTGCCGCGGCGCAGCTCGGTCTTGCCGAACTCGCGCTGTCGGGCTGCACGATGAGTTCGGATCACCACTACCTCTTCCCCGAGGGCGTGACGCTCGACGATTCGATCCACGCGGCGATGCAGGTCGGCCTGCGCTTCCACGCGACGCGCGGCAGCATGAGCGTGGGGGAAAGCAAGGGCGGCCTGCCCCCCGACAGCGTGGTGGAAGACGAGGATGCGATCCTTGCCGACACCGTCCGCGTGATCGACCGCTTCCACGACCCGCGCGAGGGCGCCATGCTGCGCGTCGCCGTGGCGCCATGCTCGCCGTTCTCGGTCAGCACCGACCTCATGCGCGAGGCGGCACTGCTGGCGCGCGACAAGGGGGTGATGATGCACACCCATCTGGCGGAGGACGCGGACGACGTCGCCTTCTCGCTCGAACGCTTCGGCTGTCGGCCCGGCCAGTATGCGCAGGACCTCGGCTGGATCGGGCCGGACGTATGGCACGCGCACTGCGTCCAGCTCGACGCCGCCGAGATCGACCTGTTCGCGCGGACCGGCACCGGCATCGCCCATTGCCCGTGCTCCAACTGCCGCCTCGGCTCCGGCATCGCGCCGCTGCGGGCGATGCTCGACGCGCAGGTGCCGGTCGGCCTCGGCGTCGACGGGTCCGCTTCCAACGATTCCGGGCACCTGCTGGCCGAGGCGCGGCAGGCCATGCTGCTCCAGCGCGTGACGCAGGGCGCCGACCGCTTCGACCCGCGCGAGGCGCTCCACCTCGCCACGCGCGGCGGCGCGCGGGTGCTCGGCCGCAGCGACGTGGGCTCGCTGGAAGTGGGCAAGCGCGCCGACCTCGCCGTGTGGGACATGGCCGACGTCTCCTCCACGGGCGCCTGGGACAAGGTTGCCGGGCTCGTCCTCAGCCCGCCCACGCAGGCGCGCGACGTCTTCGTCGAAGGCCGCGCCGTCGTGCGTGATGCCGACCTCGTCCAGGTATCCCGCAAGGACGTGCTGCGCGCCGCCGCTCGCTCGCTCGAGCGCCTCATGACTTTCGCCTGACTGGAAATCCGCGATGACCGCCCTGATCGCTCCCGAAATCGTCCAAGCCACCGAGATGCGCCCCGCCGCCGCCGGAATGAGCGCGGCGCAGGCGAGGGACCCGAACTGGTTCCCCGGACTTGCCGTCGCGGTGCCGCTGGGCGTCCAGCACGTCCTCGCCATGTTCGTGAGCAACATGACGCCCGCGATCATCGTCGCCGGGGCGGGCGGCTTCGGTTTCGGCTCGGCGGACCCCTCGCAGATGATCTACATGATCCAGATGGCGATGCTGTTCGCCGGGATCGCCACCTTGCTCCAGACGATCGGCATGGGCCCGGTCGGCGCGCGGCTGCCGCTCGTGCAGGGGACCAGCTTCGCCTATATCCCGATCATGATCCCGATCGTGGCGGGCAAGGGCGTGGAGGCGATGGCGGCGCTGACGACCGCCGCGCTGTTCGGCGGGCTGCTCCATGCGTTCCTGAGCATGTTCGTGGGCCGCATCCGCTTCGCGCTGCCGCCGCTCATCACCGGGCTCGTCGTGCTGATGATCGGGCTGTCGCTGATGCGCATCGGCATCCAGTATGCGGCGGGGGGCGTCCCGGCGGTGGGGACCCCGGCGTTCGGCGCCTGGCAGTCTTGGCTGCTGGCGGGCGTCGTCGTGGTGGTGACGCTGGGGCTCAACTTCTTCGGGCGCGGCATCTGGTCGACTGCTGCCGTGCTGCTCGGCCTGCTGGCGGGCTACGGCGTGGCGCTGGCGATGGGGCGGATCGACTTCTCGGCCGTCTCCTCCGCCGGGACGGTGATGCTGCCGATGCCGTTCCACTTCGGCTTCGCCATCTCGGCCTCGGCAATCCTGGGGTTCTGCCTGACCGGCTTCGTCTCCTCGATCGAGACCATCGGTGACGTCGACGCGATCTGCGAGGGCAATGCCGGTCGCCCGGCGACGGACCGGGAACTTCAGGGCGCGGTCGCGGCGGACGGTGTCGGCACCGCGCTCGCCGCCGTGTTCGGGGCGATGCCCAACACCACCTTCAGCCAGAACGTCGGCCTGATCGCGATCACCGGCGTCATGAGCCGCCATGTCGTGACGGTGGGCGCGCTGTTCCTCGTCGCCTGCGGACTGCTGCCCAAGGTCGGCGCGGTTATCACCACGATCCCGATCGAGGTTCTGGGCGGCGGCGTGATCGTGATGTTCGGCATGGTCGCCTCGGCCGCGACATCGATGCTCTCGGGCGTCGAGTGGACCCAGCGCAACATGCTGATCTTCGGCGTCTCGCTGTCGCTGGCGCTGGGACTGCAACTGGAGCCGACTGCGCTCCAGCACCTGCCAGAGACCGCGCGGGTGCTGCTGGGATCGGGAGTGATGCCGGCGGCGGTCTGCGCGGTTCTGCTGAACCTGCTTGTGCCAGGCCGGAAATAGTCTCGTCGTCCCCGGTTGAGCCGGGGAGACGTCAACTCAGAACTGGAAGCCCTTGGACACCGCCCAGGCCACTGCACCGGCCAGCGCCACGCCCACCAGCGCCAGCACCGGAGACCAGCGCAAGTCCGCCGGGCTCTCGCCCGCCTCGGCCGCGCGGCGGCCGGTGATCATCGCGCGCACGAGGTTCTGGCGCTTCCACACGAGGTAGAACAGCACCGCCACCACGTGCAGCGCGACCAGTGCGAGGATCACGTTGAACACGGCGGAGTGCACGTCGGTGGCGGTCTCGCTCTGCTCGAACGAGACGTATGTCGCCAGCGGGCCGGACTCCAGCCCGTCGACGTCGCTGGCGAAAAGCCCCGCACCGACCATCAGCGCCACCGCCGCGAGCATGGCGATCACGCTCCAGCCGCCGAGCGGGTTGTGCCCGTCGGCGGCATGGCCCTTGCGGCTGCCGAGGCCCTTCACATAGGCGAGCACCGCGCCGGGTCCCCGCACGAAGCTGGAGAAGCGCGCGGTGCGGGGCCCGGCGAAGCCCCAGAACACGCGGAAAACCAGAAGCGCGAGGATGGCGTAGCCCGAGAGGCGGTGCCGCTCCATGTCGTGCTGCTCGCCGCTCCACCACGAGAACGCGATGAGCGCCACCAGCAGCCAGTGGAACAGGCGGATGGTGGGGTCCCAGATGCGGGTGGTGGTCGGGTTCGCCATGGTTCCAGTCTCAGTTGTCGGCGCGGAACTGCTTGTGGCAGGAGGCGCAGGTGCCGCCCACGGCCTTGAACTGCGCGGTCACCGCATCGAGGTTGCCGCTGTTCGCGGCCACGACCATCTTGTCGGCCTGCGCGATGAAGGCCTTCATCTGGCCGTCGAAGGCGGCGCGGTTGGACCACACGGCGGGCAAGGCGTCGGTCTTCACGCCCGAGGAGGCGCCGCTGCCGTTCGGGAACAGCGCAGCCTGCGCGCGGCCGGTGGCGGCCAGCGTCTTGGCGGCGGCGACGGCCTGCGGCTTGGAGATCGTGCCGCTGGAGATCTGGTCCTTCAGGACCTTCATCGCCCCGCCCATCTTCTTGAAATTGGCCTGGCGGGTGGTGACCGCCGTGGTGGCGGGCGATGCGGCGACGGCGATTGTGCCCGTCACGGCGACGAGCGCGGCGGACATGCCGAGGACGGCAAGCGAAAGGCTTCTGGAAAGCGTCATGGTTTTGTCGATCCCGTTCGGGTTTTGTGAATCAAGGATGGGCACTGGCTAACACGGGTGCGGCCTTTTGACCAAAGACTTGATCGTAGACCGCTTTTACCGTCGCCAGACCGCCCTCGGCCATCTGCGCGGGCGTGGTCCCCCGGGCGTTGGCGAGGTCGGGCCGGGCGCCGTGCGCGGCGAGGGTGCGCAGCATCCCGGAGAGCCCGGGATGCATTCCCCCGCCGATCACGAGGTGGAGCGGCATCGTGCCCTTGCCGTCCGCCACGTTGGCGTCGGGCGCGAGGGCGAGCGCTTCCTCCAGCGCGGCGACGCTGCGCCCCGATGCGGCGGCGAGGACGACGTTGACGCCGTTCTCCGCGACGAACGCCGGGTTCGCGCCGCGCGCGACGAGCGTCTTCATCGCCGCGACCTGCCCATGCCGGGCGGCGACCAGCAGGGGCGGGGTCGGCGGCACGGGCGGCGGGGGCATACCGAAGTTGGCCTCCGTTACCCACGTGATGCGCGAGGGGCCGGTGAGGCCGTTGGCGTCCGCGCCCCTGTCCAGCAGCAGCGCGACCAATGCGTCATCGCCGCCCGCCGCCGCCGCGTGGAGGAGCTGCTCGCCGTTGCGGTCGCGCTCGGCAAGGTCGACGCCGCCGCGCTCGACGAGCATCTGCGCCGCGCGCCAGTTGCGGCTGTACATCGCGAGCTGAGCGGCGCTGGTGTGCTCCGGACCGCGATGGGCGGCATCTGCGCCTGCGTCGAGCAGCACGCGGGTCGCTTCGCCCGATCCGCTGGCGATGGCGAAGAACAGCGGCGTGAAGCCTTGCGCGGTGACGCGGTTCGCCTTGGCCCCGGCTTTCAGCAACAGCGCGATCGCCTCGACATGGCCCGCCGAGGCGGCCCACATCAGCGGCGTCTGCCCGCGCGCGTCAGCGGCATCGGGTTTCGCGCCCATGGCGAGCAATCGTGCGACGGTGGCAGCGGTGGAGAAGCGCGCGCAGACCGCCAGTGGAGTGACGCCGTCAGCACCGGCGCGGCGGGCGTCGGCGCGGGCGTCGAGCAACTGGTCGACGATCGCTTCGCTACCCCGCTCGCAGGCGAGGGCCAGGGGGGTGAGGCCCTCGGCGTCGGCGGTGTTCGGGTTGGCGCGATGCTCCAGCAGCAGCGCCACCATGGCGGGCTCCTGCGTCTCGATCGCGCGGGCGAGCGGGCTTTCGCCATAGGCCAGCGGTTCGTTCGGACTGGTCCCGGCGTCGAGCGCGGCTTTGGTCCCGGCAAGGTCGCTGGCGGCGATGGCGTCCGCGAGCCCCTCGGCATGGGCGGGAGCGGCGAGCAGGGACGCAGCCGACAGGGCGACGGTGAGCCCCCCGATAAAACCCCGTCGAGCCGGGGACGACGGGTGCTGACGGTCACGCATCGGTCAGTTCCCGAAGCGGGCCGGTGCTGTCGCCGAAGCGGCCGGTCGGCACGTCCAGCGCATTCAGCCCGGCGAGCATCAGGTTCGACATGCTGGTGCCCTTCTCGACCCGCACGTGCCGTCCGCCCTTCACCAGACCGCCCGCGACGACGACCGGCAGGTCCATGAAGTCGTGCTCGTTGGAATCGCCGAAGGCGGAACCCCGGATCACCAGCGTGCGGTCGAGCAGCGAGCCTTCGCCGTCGCGCGTGTCCTTCATGGCCTGCAGGTAATAGGCGAAGAATTCCATGTGATAGCGGTTGATCTTCGCGAGCTGCGCCATCTTCTCGGGGTTGTTGCCGTGGTGGCTGAGCATGTGGTGCGAATCCGGCACGCCGATCTCGGGATACGTGCGGTTCGACAGTTCGCGCCCGATCATGAAGGTGCCCACGCGCGTGATGTCGGCCTGCATGGCAAGGACCTGCAGGTCGATCATCAGCTTCACATGCTCGGCGAAGTCGTCCGGGATGCCGGCGGGCTGCTGGAGGCTGGCGGCCTGCGTGGTGGCGGGCGAAGTGGCGCTGCGCTGGATACGCTTCTCGATCGCGCGGGTGGCGTCGAGGTACTCGTCGAGCTTGCGCCGGTCGGCCATGCCGAGTTGGTCGGAAAGGCGGCGGGTGTCCTCCATCACGAAGTCGAGGATCGAGGACTGGCGGCGCAGCTGCGCCATGCGGCCCGCCTCGTCGATGTCGCCGTCTCCGAACAGGCGCTCGAACACCGCGCGCGGGTTGGCCTCGACCGGCAGCGGCACCGTGGGGGTGAGCCACGAGATGCCGTTGGTGTAGGCGCAGGAGTAGTTGATGTCGCAGGACCCCAGCAGGCTCGCCTGGTCGATGCCCAGTTCCAGCGAGGCCAGCGGGGTGGCGTCGCCCAGATGCGCGGCGAAGACCTGGTCCATCGAGATCCCGGCGCGGATGTCCGGCCCCTCGGTCTGCTTCGCGTGGGCGCCGGTGAGGAAGGCGGGGCACGAGCGGCCGTGCCCAGCGGGGCGGTCCCCCATGGCGGCGGCCTGCGGATGGCCGAGGCCGCTGATGACGGCGATCTGCTCGCGGTGCGGGGCGAGCGGCGCCAGCGTCGGCGGCAGCACGAAGTCGCGGCCGGTGGCGGTGGGCTGGAAGCCGGGCATGGTCATGCCGTTGGGCGAGTAGAACACCTGGAGCCGCTTGGGCCGCGCGCCCACGTCGGCCGAGGCAGAAGTGGGCATCATCGCTTCGAGGAAAGGCAGCGCCATGGTGGCGCCGAGCCCGCGCAGCACGGTACGGCGGGAGAGGGCGGGGCGGGTCACTCTCATGGGCGGGGGCTCCGGGTGGTGGCGCGTGTGGGGCGAGGGGCTTCGACAAGCGCAGCCTGACCCTTCGACAAGCTCAGGGTGAGCGGATTTCGCGCAAACCTCTCGGCTCCGCTCAGGCCGAGCCTGTCGAAGCTTCCGCGCCCGAACGCCGCCTTGAACCGCTCCGGCACGCGGCGAAGCGTGAAGGCGGGGCTGGCGGCGATGCCGCGCACGACGGTCTGGATGCGGTACTGGTCGGCGGCGGCGTCGGCGGAGATGGCGCGCACGGCGGGCATGTCGTTGGCGGTGAGGCCGCGGGCGAGGGCGTAAGTCATCAACCGCTCGGTGAAGGCGCGGGTGAACTCGTCGCGGCGGTCCATCAGCACGCGCTGGAGACCGGTGATGCCTTCGAACTTCGCGCCGTCCGGCAGCGTCGCCATGGCATCGATCGGCTGCCCGGCGTCGAGCGTGCGCCATGCGCCGACCGCGTCGAAGTTCTCGAGGCTGAAGCCGAGCGGGTCCATCTTGACGTGGCAGGCGGCGCAGGTCGGGTTGATGCGGTGCATCTCCAGCTGCTGGCGCGCGGTGAGCTGGCGGCCGTCGTGCTCGGTCTTGAGCGCGGGAATGTCCGGCGGCGGGGGCGGCGGCGCGGCGGCGAGCATGTTGTCGAGGATCCATTTGCCGCGCTTCACCACGCTGGTGTGGTTGCCGTAGGAAGTGACCGTCAGCACGCTCGCCTGGCCCAGCAGCCCGCCGCGATGCCATGCCGGGTCGAGCGTGACGCGGCGGAAGGCGGGGCCGGAGACGCCGGGGATGCCGTAATGCTCGGCAAGGCGCTGGTTGAGGAAGGTGTAGTCGGCCGAGATGAAGTCCAGCAGCGGGCGGTTGGCGCGCAGGACCTGCGCGAAGAACATCTCGGTCTCGGTCGCCATCGCCTGCCGCAGCCGCGTGTCGAACTGGGGGAACACCTCGATATCGGGGCGCTGCTGGTCGAGATTGCGCAAGTAGAGCCACTGTCCGGCGAAGTTCGTGGTCAGCGCCTTCGCGCGCGGGTCGGCGAGCATCCGGGCTATCTCGGCATCGCGCACGGCGGGCTGGGCGAGCTTGCCCTGCTCTGCAAGGGTGAGCAGGCGATCGTCGGGGATCGAACTCCACAGGAACAGCGAGAGGCGCGTGGCGAGTTCGAGGTCGGAGACGCGATTGACGCTGCCCGGCATCGCGCCTTGCGGATCGCGCTCGACCACGAAGAGGAACTCGGGGCTGACGAGCACCGCTTCCAGCGCCGCCTCGATGCCGTGCTCGAAGTCCGACGCGCGGCGCTCCTCCGCATAGATCCGCAGCAGCGGTGCGACGTCGAAGGCGCCGACCGGACGGCGCCATGCGCGGCGGGCGAGGGCGGTGAGGATGCGGGTGGCGCAGGCCTCTTCCTGCGAGGCCTTGCGCGGGGTGCAGGTGAACACCGCGCGGCGGCTCGGCGTGTCGGGGATGCCCTTCGCGTTGAACGGGCCCGCCACGTCGACCTGGTGGATGTCGCGCGGGAAGTTCTGTTGCGAGTAGCGCTGGTGCATGCGGTAGCTCGGCACGCTCAGCGTCCTCGCCAGCTTGCCGTCCACCCAGACGTCGAGCGGGAGCAGGACCGGCTTGTCGAGCGGCAGGGGCACCTTGTCGGTATCGTTGCGCAGCACCTGCACCGTTTCGGACGGGGCGAGGGTTCGGCGGAACGACAGCGCGATCCGGTGCGGGCCCGCCGTCATCGGCAGGCGCAGCGAGACCTTGTCCTCCACCATCCGGTCGGTCTCGTTGTTGCTGTTCGAGTTAAGCCAGGCGGCGATCTCGTAAGTACCGTCGTGGCGGGCGTAGTACTTCTGCGCATATCCACCGCGCGAGGCGAGGGGCAGGTCGTCGCCCGCGCGCTCGTTCCACGCCGGAACACCAGAGTTCTGCACCGATCCGTCCTTGGGCACCTGCCAGGTCGTCACGATCTCGCGCCGGCTGGTGAGCCCGGTGGCGAGGCGGCCGACCTTGCCCGCCACCGTCACGTAGCGCTCCATCAGCGTGGGCGAGACGGAGAGGACGTCGGCGATGTTGTCGAACCCGAAGCCGGAGTTGTCGGCCGGAAGCTCGCGGCTGAAATCGACGTCGAGCGAGAGCAGGTCGCGCACCGCATTGGCGTATTCGACGCGGTTGAGGCGGCGGATCGTGGCGCGGCCGGGATCGGGGCTGGTGGCAAGGTAACCCGCGCGCGAGGTGTCGAGCCAGTTCACGAAGGCGGCGCGCATTTCCGGCGCGGGCTGGTCCTTGCCGTGGGGCGGCATCTCGCCGGCGGCGACGCGGCGCAGTATCTTCTCCCATTCCTCGGCATGGCGCCCGGTGCGCAGGTCGTCGGCCCTGAGGCCCTCGACCGAGAGGTCGGCGACCATGTCGATGTCGTTGTGGCAGCGCTCGCAGTATTCGCCCAGCATCGGCTCGACGAAGGCGGCCTGTTCGGGGCGCGTCATCGCGGCGGGGGAGGCGGGCGCGTCGTCCTGCGCCGCGTAGACGGCGGCGGTAGTGGCCAGCGCGCTCAATGCAAGCGCGGTCCGGCCGAAAGTTGGTCGCCCGATAAGGCTCATCACGATGTTTTCCGACCCCATGGCCGGATCGCATTCATGCGCTTCCGGCTTGCCCTGCCCCGCACATGCGCGGGTTCCTGTCGGGAGACCGGACTATCGGGAGGGGGTGTTGCCGTCCATTGCCATTAACGGGACGAGGTGCTCGCAAAATTGGAACGGGGAGGGCGGCGGGCGGCTTCGACAAGCTCAGCCTGAGCGGGTTTCAGAGAATATCTCTCATTCCGCTCAGGCTGAGCTTGTCGAAAGCCCATCCGGGCCAGCGTCACAGGTAGGCCTACAGCGAACCGATCGCCAGGAAGCGGTCTTCGCGCTGGCGGACGAGCTGCGCGCCGCCGAGCGAGGCCAGCGCGTTCAGCTCGTGCCCCAGCGCATCGGCGAGCGCGCGGGCGGTGGCGGCGGGGTCGCGGTGGGCGCCGCCCATCGGCTCCGGCACCACGCCGTCGATCACGCCGAGCGCGAGGAGGTCCTGCGCCGTCACCTTCATCGCCGTCGCCGCGTCGGCCGCCTTGTCGGAGGTGCGCCACAGGATCGAGGACGCGCCTTCGGGCGAGATCACCGAGTAGATCGCGTGCTCCAGCATCAGCACCTTGTTGGCGGCCGCGATGGCGATCGCGCCGCCCGAGCCGCCTTCGCCCAGGATCGCGGCGACCATCGGCACTTCGAGCGCGAGGCAGGCCTCGGTGGACCGCGCGATGGCCTCGGCCTGGCCGCGCTCTTCCGCCTCGACGCCGGGGAAGGCGCCGGCAGTATCGACCAGCGTGACCACCGGCAGGCCGAACTTGCTCGCCATCTCCATCAGGCGGATCGCCTTGCGGTAGCCCTCGGGCTTCGCCGAGCCGAAGTTGTGCCGGATGCGGCTGGGGGTGTCGTGGCCCTTTTCGTGGCCGATCACCATGACCTTGCGGCCATCGAGCGTGGCGAGGCCGCCGACGATCGCCTGGTCCTCGCCATAGACGCGGTCGCCCGCCAGCGGGACGAAGTCGGTGAAGATCAGGCGGATGTAGTCGAGGAAGTGCGGGCGCTGCGGATGGCGGGCGACCTGCGTCTTCTGCCACGGCGTCAGCTTGGCATAGGTCGCGGCGAGCATGGCGCTGCTCTTCTTCTCGAGCTTGCCGATCTCGCTGTCGATGTCGAGGTCGCTGCCGTCGGCGGTGGCGCGCAATTCGGCGATGCGCGCTTCCAGCTCGGCGATCGGCTTTTCAAAGTCGAGGAACGAAATCATGCTCATCCAGTCCGTGTCGTCGGCGAGGGTGCCGATACCACTTGCATTTCAACCTGATGGGGGCGAGCGCGAGGCCCGCCCCGATACTCAGCCCGCAGCCCGCTTGGCGAGCCAGTCTTCCAGCCACTTGATCGTGTAGTCGCCGGCCTTGAACTCGGGGTCTTCCAGCAGGGCCTGATGCAGCGGGATCGAGGTCTTGACGCCGTCGATCACCATCTCCTCCAGCGCGCGCTTGAGGCGCATGATCGCGCCGTTGCGGCTGCGGCCCGAGACGATCAGCTTGCCGATCATCGAATCGTAGTACGGCGGGATGCGGTAGCCGGTGTAGAGCCCGGAATCGACGCGCACGTTGAGGCCGCCCGCCGCGTGATAGCCCGTGACCTGACCCGGCGAAGGGGCGAAGGTCCAGGGGTCTTCCGCGTTGATGCGGCACTCGATGGCGTGGCCCTTGAACTCGATCTCGTCCTGCTTGAACGAGAGCGGCTGGCCGTCGGCGATGCGGATCTGCTCGCGCACAAGATCGACGCCGGTGATGGCCTCGGTCACCGGATGCTCCACCTGCAGGCGGGTGTTCATCTCGATGAAGTAGAACTCGCCGTTCTCCCAGAGGAACTCGATCGTGCCCGCGCCGCGATAGCCCATGTCGGCCATCGCCTTCGAGACGATGCCGCCCATGCGGTCGCGTTCCTCGGGCGTGATGACGGGCGAGGGGGCCTCTTCCAGCACCTTCTGGTGGCGGCGCTGCAGCGAGCAGTCACGCTCGCCGAGGTGGACGGCATTGCCCTCGCCGTCGCCGAAGACCTGGAACTCGATGTGCCGCGGGTTGCCCAGGTACTTTTCCATGTAGACCGTGGCGTCGCCGAAGGCCGCCTTGGCCTCCGAACGGGCCTGGCCCATCTGGCTTTCCAGTTCCTCAGGGCTGTTCACGACCTTCATGCCGCGACCGCCGCCACCCGATGCCGCCTTGATGATGACCGGGTAGCCGATCGTCGCGGCCAGCGCGCGCGCCTCGTCGAAGTCCTCGATCGCGCCGTCGGAGCCCGGCACCAGCGGCAGGCCGAGGGCACCGGCGGTGCGCTTGGCTTCCACCTTGTCGCCCATTGTGCGGATGTGCTCGGGCTTGGGGCCGACCCACTTCAGGCCATGCGCCTCGACGATCTCGGCGAAGCGGGCGTTTTCCGAAAGGAAGCCGTAGCCGGGGTGGATCGCGTCGGCCTGCGTGATCTCTGCGGCGGAGATGATCGCGGCGACGTTGAGGTAGCTATCCTTCGCGGCGGGCGGGCCGATGCAGACGGCGTGGTCGGCCAGACGCACATGCATCGCGTCGGCGTCGGCGGTGGAGTGCACCGCGACGGTCTCGATGCCCATCTCGCGCGCGGCGCGGTGGATGCGCAGCGCGATTTCGCCGCGGTTGGCAATCAGGAGGCGCTTGATGGCCATGTCAGTCCCGCTCTCAGCCGATCACGACGAGCGGCTGGTCGAACTCGACCGGCTGCTGGTTGTCGACGAGGATGGCGGTCACCGTGCCGGACTTGGGCGCGGTGATCTGGTTCATGACCTTCATGGCCTCGACGATGAGCAGGACGTCGCCCTGCTTGACCGCCTTGCCGACCGAGATGAAATCGGGCGCGCCCGGCTCGGCGGCGAGGTAGACGGTGCCGACCATCGGCGACTTCACGGCATCGACCGGAGCGGCGGCAGCGGCAGGCGCGGCTTCGGCGGCGGCCGGAGCGGCTGCGGGCGCAGTGGCCGGCGCGGCGAAGGCGGGCAGGGCTGCGGCCATCTGCTGGACCATCTGGCGCGAGACGCGAATCTTGCGCTCGCCATCCTCGACCTCGATCTCGGACAGGCCGGTCTCTGCCAGCAGCTCGGCGAGTTCGCGAACCAGGGCGCTATCGATATTCACGCGACTTCCTTTCGTGCAAGGTAACCGAGGAGCGTTGCCAGCGTGCCTTTGAGGTCCTTGCGGTGGACCACCATGTCGACCATGCCGTGGGCATGGAGGTACTCGGCGCGCTGGAAGCCGTCGGGGAGTTTTTCTCGGATGGTGTCCTGGATCACGCGCTGGCCGGCGAAACCGATGAGCGCGCCGGGCTCGGCGATCTGCACGTCGCCGAGCATGGCGTAGCTGGCGGTGACGCCGCCGGTCGTGGGATCGGTCAGGACGACGATATAGGGCAGGCCCGCGGCGGCGAGGCGGCGGGTGGCGACCGTGGTCTTGGGCATCTGCATGAGCGAGAGGATGCCCTCCTGCATCCGCGCGCCGCCGGCGGCGGTGCAGATGACATAGGCGCAGTTCTCGGCGATGGCCGTCTCGACCCCGGCGACGAAGGCGGCGCCCACCGCCATGCCCATCGATCCGCCCATGAAGGCGAAGTCCTGCACGCCGAGCACGGCTTTCACGCCCTCGATCGTGCCGAGCGCGTTGGTCAGCGCGTCAGGATAGGGATTGGCGGCGCGGGCGGCCTTGAGGCGGTCGGGATACTTCTTGGTATCGCGGAAATTCAGCGGGTTCTCGGGCACCTTTGGGGTGGCGAGCACGCTGTACCCGGCGTCGAGCAACTGGTCGAAGCGCGCCTTGGCGCCGATGCGGCCATGGTGCTCGCACTTGGGGCAGACCGACAGGTTCGCCTCGAAGTCCTTGGCATAGAGCATCTCGCCGCAGCTCGGGCACTTCATCCAGAGAGTGTCCGGAGTGTCGCGTTTCGAGAGGCTCGAAAGCGAATTGCGTACCTTGCTGAGCCAACTCATTACGGTTCGTACCAATCCTGCAGCTAATAGGGCGACGAAACCCCGCCGTTGTTCGTTCTAGGCGGCGTCCCGGGCACGTCCGGCAGGCGACCCCGGTTGCCCCGTTGCAGGGTGCCGGTGCCGGTACGAGGCGCGCCCATTAGAGGAATCCGCGCAAGGGTCGCAAGGCAAAACGCCCTTCCCTGTGGGCAACTGCGGTTCCGGGACATCGCCGGGGCGTAGCGCAGGGACGATGCGGGCGTCGGGATTGGATGCGATTGGTATGGGATTGAGGCAGAAATTCCGAATTATTCTTCAGTATTGGATACATTGTGCAATCGCTCTCCGAACGCGGGAGATGGCATATTTTCACCCGACCCCTCGCCGTCATCCCGGCGAAGGCCGGGACCCAGCCCAGCAAATGACGTTGCTTCGCGGCTTCTTTCTGTTCGCTGGATCCCGGCCTTCGCCGGGATGACGGCGAGGGGGTGTCTAATGCGTCGTCCCCGCTTTCGCGCGGACGACGCTGGCGCCTTGCCAACGCGGGCGATATCTCCGAAACGGGCGCGAAGCACAGGAGCGCCGCAAGCTGGATACCGCCCCCCACCCCGGAGCGCGCCGCGTTCCCGCGCTGCGCAGCGACTACACCGCCGCCCCCCGCGAGCCGCGCGAACTGTCCGTGCCCATCGAGGCGCCGGTCGCGATCGAGACCAACGGCATCGCCTATGCCGTGATGATGGCGACCCCGCTCGACCTCGCCGATTTCGTCACCGGCTTCCTGATGGCCGAAGGGCTGGCGACGGCGGACGAGGTGGGCGAGGTCGCGCTCCATGCCAGCGAGAACGGCGCATGGGGCACCGGCTACGTCGCCCGCGTAAACCTGCCGGCCGAGCGGCTCGGCCCGATCCTGGAGCGGGCGCGGCGGCGGGTGGGGGACAGTTCCTGCGGCATCTGCGGGATCGAGGGGGTGGAAGCGGCGCTGCGCCCGCTGCCCCCGCTCGCCCGCCGCTCCGCCGCGCGCCCTCCGGCGATCCGCCGCGCGCTCCACGCCATGCGCGAGGGGCAGGCGCTCGGCCGCGAAACCCGCGCCACCCATGCCGCCGCCTTCTGCGACGAGGCGGGCGGCGTGCTGCTGGTGCGCGAGGACGTGGGCCGCCACAATGCGCTCGACAAGCTGGTCGGCGCGCTTGCCCGGGAAGGTATCGAGGCGTCGCAAGGGTTTATCGTCATGACCTCGCGCTGTTCCTACGAACTGGTCGAAAAGACCGTGCGCGCCGGATGCCCGCTGCTGGTGACGATCTCCGCTCCCACCGACCTTGCCGTCCGGCGCGCGCGGGCGGCGGGACTGGCGCTGGCGGTGGTGGCGCGCGACGATTCCATGCTCATGGTCGATCCCGGATGAGGGCAGTGGGATCGCAAGGAGGGCCATCCCCACACCTCGTCACCCTGAACTCGTTTCAGGGCCCATCCCTCGGCCGTGAACGGGAGATCGTGTCACCATCGGCGCTGCCGGTTCGCGGCGGCAGAACACCGGGCTTGCGTCGAGATGGCCCCTGAAACGAGTTCAGGGTGACGAAGAAAGATGGGGCAACTTCGGGTCTCCGGTCAGCGGTAGCATGCGTCCTCGATTGAAGATGGTCGATCCCGGTCCGCCGTTCGTCGAGGAATGAGGGGAGCGCCGCTCCGGTTTTCCTTGTAGTCGGGCGAGGCGGCTCATAGATTTCCCGCATCCGGGTTTTTCACGAGGATTTGGCTTAAAATGGCAACCACTGCCACCGACACCGCAGGCGAACTCAAGCTGACGCCGCCCGATCCGGTGCCGACCGTCCAGCCCGAGCGGGCCGCGGGCCTCGTCCCCGTGGGCGACGAGGTGAAGTCCAAGCTGCAGGTCCGCGTGGAGGAGTTTGTCACCGACCTCGTCTCGCAGGACGCCAGCTCGCCCGAGTTCGGCCGCCGCGTGGACCAGCTCACCAACATGGGCCGCAAGGAAATCGCCGACGCCTCGGCCCATTCCAACCGCTTCCTCGACCGCCCGGTGCGCGCCATGGGCAAGGACGAGGGCGTGGGCGCCGACCTTGCCGAACTGCGCCGCACGGTGGAAGCACTCGACCCCAGCCGCCAGGGCAACCTCTCCGCCCCGCGCAAGCTGTTCGGGGTGATCCCGTTCGGCAACAAGCTGCGCAACTACTTCGACAGCTATTCCAGCTCGCAGAGCCACATCAGCGCCATCCTCGCCCGCCTGCAGGGCGGCAAGGACGAGCTGCTGATGGACAATGCCGCGATCGACGTGGAGCGCCAGAACCTGTGGGCCGCGCTCGGCAAGCTGGAGCAGATGATCTTCATGTCCCGCGCGCTTGACCAGGCGCTGGAGGACAAGGCCGAGGAACTCGACCATACCGATCCCGCCAAGGCCAAGGCCGTGCGGGAGTCTGCGCTGTTCTACGTCCGCCAGCGCACGCAGGACCTGCTGACCCAGCTTGCGGTCTCGGTGCAGGGCTACCTCGCGCTCGATCTGGTCAAGAAGAACAACATCGAGCTGGTGAAGGGCGTCGACCGCGCCTCCACCACCACCGTCGGCGCGCTGCGCACGGCGGTCACGGTGGCGCAGGCGATGATGAACCAGAAGCTGGTGCTCGAACAGATCACCGCGCTCAACACCACGACCGCCAGCATCATCGACGCCACCGGCCAGATGCTAAAGGACAACACCGCCCGCATCCACGAGCAGGCGGCGAACTCGACGATCCCGCTGGAAACGCTCAGCCGCGCCTTCCAGAACATCTACGACACGATGGATTCGATCGACACCTTCAAGATGAAGGCGCTCGATTCGATGAAGCAGACCGTCACCGCGCTGGAGGGCGAAGTGGGCAAGTCCAAGGCCTACATCGCCCGCGCGCAAGGGCAGTCCGAAGGGCTCGCCTCGGGCGACGGCACCGGCGCCAAGTCGCTGCTGGAGGCTCTGGACTAAGCGGCGATGGCACAGGTCCCGTCCACCCGACGCGTATCGCAGGAGATCGTGCGCGCCGCCCGGCGGCAGCGCTCGATCCGGCTCTACAATGCCCGCAAGGAGCTGTGGCGCCATCGCGGCCGCCGCCTGCGCCGCGCGTTCCTCGCCATGGCGGGCATCTACATCGCCGGGCTCGTCGCCGCGCTGGCACTGGGCGGCGTCTCGTTCATGGCGACGCTGCTGACGGTCCTGCTCGGCATCGCCGTGTTCACGGTGCTGTCGATCTACCCGGCCAGCCCGCGCACCCATGTCGAGGACCTCGGCACCGCCAGCCTGCCCGAACTGGCGGGCTCGACCGAGCTGTGGCTCGAAGGGCGCCGCCGCGCGCTGCCCAATGCGGCGGTCGATGCGGTGGACATGATCGGCGTGCGGCTGGAGCAGCTTGCGCCGCAACTCGCCATGCTCGACGAGCGCGGCCCCGCCGCGCGCGAGGTCCGCAAGCTGCTGGCCGAGCACTTGCCCGCGATGGTCGACAGCTACACCCGCATCCCGCCGGCCCTGCGCGGCAAGCCGGGCGCGGGCGGCACCAGCCCGTCCGAGGAATTGGTGGACGGCCTCTCGGTCATCGCCGATCAGATCGACGCGATGAGCGCGGATCTCTCGCAGGGCGACGTCGATGCGCTGGCCACCCGCCGCCGCTTCCTGGAGGTCAAGTACCTCGACCATGATTGAACTGCTGACCCGCGACGGCAGCCTGCCGTTCACGGCGGCGCTGGGCGTGATGCTGGTGCTGGCGGTGATGCAGGTCGTCGGCCTCGGCGACCTGCTCGGCGGGGACGGCGATCTCGATGCCGATGCCGACCTGTCGGCGGACGCGGGGCTGCTGTCGATCGTCGGCATCGGGCGGCTGCCGTTCCTGATGTGGCTGATGCTGCTGCTGGGCCTGTTCGGCGCGATCGGGCTGGCCGGGCAGGAACTGATGGTCTCGCTGACCGGCCATCCGCTGACCGCCTGGATCATGGGCGCGCTCGCCGCGGTGACCGCGCTGCCCGCGACCGGCGCCGTCGCCCGCCCGCTCGGCCGCATCCTCCCCCACGACGAGACGAGTGCGATCGACGTGGCCCAGCTCGTCGGGCGCGAGGCGGAGATCGTCATCGGCACCGCCCGCCCGGGCTCCCCGGCGCGCGGCAGGGTGATCGACCACCACGGCCAGGCCCACCACCTGATGGTTGAGCCCGACAACGCGGACCAGCACTTCGTCGCGGGCGAGCGCGTGCTGCTGGTCCGGCGCGAGGGCGAACTGTTCAAGGCCATCGCGCGCGGGGACCACTACCTGCCGAAGCTGGATTGAGCTTGCGTCGTCCCGGATCAAGTCCGGGACGACGGGGTTGTGAAATAGGCCATTTCTCTCTGGCGCCCCGCCGATTCCCCTGTACCCTTCGCCCAAGGGGGTGCGATCGAGAGCGGGGCGAGGGGCGCGCCGCGGCATCCCGATCGAGGAGACATTACATGGACGGCCTTTTCGACATCGGCATCATTGTCGGCGTTGTCGTGGTCCTCTTGCTGGCGTTCGGCATCATGTTGGCGCGGCTCTACAAGCGGGCGAGCAAGGAGATCGGGTTCGTCCGCACGGGGATCGGCGGCGAGAAGGTGGTGATGAACGGCGGCGCGATCGTGCTGCCGATCTTCCACGAGACCATGCCCGTCAACATGAACACCGTGCGCCTCGCGGTGGAGCGCAAGAACCAGGACGCGCTCATCACGCTCGACCGCCTGCGCATCGACGTGAAGGCCGAGTTCTACGTGCGCGTGCGCCCCGATTCGAGCGCCATGGCCATGGCCGCGCAGACGCTGGGCCAGCGCACCATGCACCCCGAGGCGCTGAAGGAGCTGGTCGAGGGCAAGTTCGTCGACGCGCTGCGCTCGGTGGCGGCGGGCATGACGATGAACCAGCTGCACGAACAGCGCGCGGACTTCGTGCAGAAGGTGCAGCAGGTGTCGTCCTCCGACCTCGCGATGAACGGGCTGGAGCTGGAATCGGTGTCGCTGACCGGGCTCGACCAGACCTCGATCGAGCACTTCAACGCCAACAACGCTTTCGACGCCGAGGGTCTGACCAAGCTGACCGAGCAGATCGAGCTGCGCAAGAAGGCGCGCAACGACATCGAGCAAGAAACCCGCGTCCAGATCGAATCCAAGAACCTCGAGGCCGCGCGCCAGAGCTTCTCGATCCAGCGCGACAACGAGTTCGCGCGGCTGGAGCAGGAGCGCGAGGTGGAGATGCGCCGCGCCGAGCAGGCAGCGGAAATCGGCCGCGAGCAGGCCGCGCGCGGGCGTGAGGCGGACGAGGCGCGCATTCTCGCCAAGCAGCAGGTCGATGCCCGCCAGATCGAGGCCGACCGCACCATTCAGGAGGCCCGCATCGCGCAGGCCCAGGCGGTGGAGCTCGCCCGTCAGGAGCAGCAGATCGCCGTCCAGAACAAGAGCCGCGAGGAAAGCCAGGCCAAGGCTGAGGCCGACGCCGCGCGCGCCAAGGCGGTCGCCGCCGAGGAACAGGTCTCGACCAGCCGCGAGACCGAAGTGGCCGAGCGCGCCAAGCGGATCGAACTGATCGAGGCCTCCAAGGAAGCCGAACGGCAGGCTATTTCGGTCAAGGTGCAGGCCGAGGCGGAAAAGGAAGCCGCTACCAACCGCGCCGAAGCCGTCCGCCTCGAAGCCGAGGGCGAGGCCGAGGCCGAGAAGCTGCGCGCTGAAGCCGCGCGCGTGCGCTTCGAGGTGGAGGCGGCAGGCCAGCGCGCCATCAACGAGGCGGCGAACCTGCTCAGCTCCGACCAGATCTCGCTGCAGATGAAGATGGCGCTCCTGAAGGTCCTGCCCGAAGTCGTGCGCGAGAGCGTGCGGCCGCTGGAGGCGATCGATTCGATCAAGATCGTGCAGGTGGACGGGCTCACCCAGAAGGGCGGCGGCGGTTCGGGCGGGCCGGGCGCGGGCGGTTCGGGCAATCTCGCCAACGACGCGGTCAGCGCCGCGCTCGCCTACCGCGCGCAGGCCCCGGTGATCGACGGGCTGATGAAGGAACTCGGCCTCGACGGCGCCTCGCTCGCAACCATGGTCGCAGGCGCGGTGGAGCCGGACGACGGGGTGTACCGCCCCAAGTCGAAGTAAGGACCCATCGCCGGGGCGGTGCGCCTCTCACCCGCCATCGTGATACCTCTCCCGGCAAACAACCGGGAGAGAACGCGATGGCCGAGGCCTACAAGATCCTGCTGTTCATGAAGAAGCGCGCGGACATCTCCATCGAGGCGTTCCGCGAGTATTACGAGACGCGCCATGCCCCGTTGGCGGAGAAGTACTCCAGCGGTGTGAGCCGCTACATCCGTCGTTACGTCGATCCCCAGCCGCACCCGGAGACGGGCGCCTTCACCGACGGGCCCGACGTCATCACCGAATTGTGGTTCGAGGACGAGAAGGTCTACCGCGCGACGCTGGCCTACATCACCACCAGCCTGATGCCGGACGAGATCGTGGCGGACGAGGCGAACCTGTTCGACCGCGCCTCGTTCCGCATCGCGACGGTTGTGGAGCGCGCCTCCGCGTTGGGCGAGGGGGACCGTGAGAAACATGGAGGAGGGGCGCTCCCGGCTTAGGTCGCGTGCATGAATTCGACCGTCCGCCAGACGGCCGGGAGGGGGGGAAGTGGCCTGACGCCGTGTTGGCCCTGACCCCACCCCGCTCAGGCTGAGCTTGTCGAAGCCCCCACGCAACGTCCGGCCATCAGCTTCCCGGCCCTTGGCGCGGTGGCGCAGGGGGCTTCGACAAGCTCAGCCTGAGCGGTGGGAGAGGATGAAAAAGCTGTCCTCGCCGGTGAGCTAAGGGCAGCCCGCATCCGCCCTCCCCGTGCGGGGAGGAGCGTTACCAGCGCAGCCCTTCCTCTTTCGGCTTCCACTCGAAAGGGCGCTCGTAGGAGGGATCGTCCTTGCTCCACTGGGGCTTCAGGAACCCCTTCACCGCATCCGAGAACACCCAGTTCGGATCGGCGTCGGCGGTCATCTCGATGGTGCAGCGGCGCACGGCGATGCGCCATTCGCCGCCACGCTTCTCCATCCGGTCGAGGTAGCGGCCGAAGGCGATCGAGGTCTTGCTCGAATCCTTCCAGAACAGCCCGCCGACAACGTAGCTTTCGCAATGCGCGACCTCGCCCTCGATCTCGCACAGGTGGTTGGTGATGTTGTGGCTGGTCATGTGGAACGACCCGCGGTGCCCGGCATTGGCGCGCTCGGGATAGTCGGGCGCGAACGTGACGACCGCGCCGTGCTCGTCCACGCCGTCGTCCCACCAGCACGAGGCGATCTGCTCCAGGTCCTGCCGGTCCCGCGCGCGGCATTCGCGCACGATGCAGTCGTGGATGTCCTGCCGATCCTTGAGGTGGGAGACGGTCGCCCGCAGGTCGTCGAGTTCGCTCATGAAGTGTCCTATCCCTTCGTGGAAAGCAGTCCGATGATGCCGCCGTCGACCCGGATGTCGGTGCCGCTGATATAGGATGCGGCGGGCGAGCAGAGGAATTCGGCGACCGAGGCGATCTCGTCGCCGTGGCCCATGCGGCCTTGCGGGACCATGCCGATGAGCCCGCGCAACTGCGCGTTCTCTTCCGCTTCGGCGCGACCCATCGGGGTGTCGATGAAGCCCGGCGCGATCGAGGCGATCCGCAGGCCCCTTGCCCCGAAGGCCGGAGCCTCGCGCTCGACGAAGTTGATGACGGCGCGCTTGGACACGGCATAGCCCATGCCCGGGTGGTCCATGTGCTGTTCGATGCCCGCACCGTCGCCGGTCATCACGAAAGTGCGCACGGCGGTGAGCAGGGCGGGGTCGGCCAGCATGTAGGCGGAGACCGACGAGATCAGCACCGCGCAGCCGCCCGCCTCGAAGCGGGGCTGGAGCGCATCCACCAGGCGCACGGTGGCGTGGTAGTTGACCTCGAAGATGCGGCGCCCGTCGCTCATCGTCGGGGAGAGGCCGGCGGTGTGTACCAGCGCAGAGAGGGGGGAGTCGCCCAGCGCGGCGAGGACCTGCGCGGGAAAGTCCGGCGCGGCGATGTCGGCGGCGAGCACGGCGACCTGGCCTGCCGAGGGGCGCAGTTCCTCGGCCAGCGCTTCCAGTCGCCCGGCGTCGAGATCGCAGAGGAGGAGGGGGCGCCCCTGCGCGGCGAAGCGCTGTGCCGCCGGGCGGCCCATGCCGCCGGCCGCGCCGGTGATGACGACGGTGCCGGTCTGCTGTTCGGGTGCGGTGCTCATGCTCTCTCCTCGGTTGCCAGGCGCCGGTGGCCGGGCGCCGTCCGTGGAGTGCTAGCCCCGCCCCCGGCGCATCGCCAGCGTGAGCATGACTGCATCGCGGGGGCGTCCGAAACGGGCATCGCCGGGGCGGCGCTCAGCCGAGGTCGAACGCGGTGGGCATGATCTTCACGCCCGGGACCGTCGAGCGGCCACGTTGCAGCGTCGACGTGTCCGAGAGCGGCCGCCCGGTCTTCAGGCAGTCGCCCGCGTCCTCCGGCACGAGGGTGATGTAGAAGTCGCGCCCATCCGCGCCGCCGAAGCGGATCTGCGTGGTGGCGCCGGGCGGGGTGGGCACGGGCTCCAGTTCGTCGCCGCCGGGCGTGACGCGGCGGATGATGCCGGGCGAATAGACGCCGGGGATCCAGATCGTGTCCTCGGTGTCGATGGCGAGGCCGTCGCAGTCGTCGCGGTCGAGCAGGATGCGCTTGTCGGTCAGCGAGAGGTCGTCCGCCACGTCCCAGGCAAGGCCGTTGCCGAACGTCTCCGAGCAGTAGAACTGGCGCAGGCGCGGGTTGTAGCCGATCCCGTTGGTGAAGCGCAGGCCCTCGGCAAGGCGGATGGTGCGGCCATCGCGCGTCAGGCGCCAGAGCGCGGTCGGCTCGGTGACGCGGGCGGCGATCACGCTTTCGATGTCGAGCGTGCCGAAGAACATGCCGCCTTCGCCATCGGGCCACATCTCGTTGATGCCGTTGACGGGCACGCCATCCAGCGTGTCGATCAGCCATCCGGACCCGCCGGTCTCCGGGTTGTTCCAGCGCACGCCGCCCTGTCCGCTGGAGAGCACGGCGCCGTCCGCATTGACGAGGATGCCGCCGGTCCACATGCGGTCGGGATCGAGCACGCCAAATGGAGTACCGTCCGGCTTCACGCCATGGATGCCGCCGTCCACCACGTCGCTGTACCAGATGACGTCGCGCACGTGGTCGACGGCGAGGCCTTCGAGGTACACGCCGCTGGCGAGCGCGGTGTATTCGCCCGGCGATGGCTGGGGCATTGGTGTTCTCTCCCGGTGCGGCGATCGTGCTGGCGCGCCGCGTTCGTCACCATACTAGCAAACATCGCGTGGAGGACGAGGGGCAGGCACCAGGGCGGTGCAGGCAACGCCGGGGCGGTATCGCCGATCCGCCGCCAATAAGAGCCATGGTCGCTCATAAGTGCTTGCATCGGGGGCCGTCTCGTCGTTCAATCCGAGCCAAATGAAGGCACGCGCCGAAAACGGGGCGCGAGGACGCACGAGGGGAGATTCGGGAATGCAGATGACAGGCGAGCAGCGCATCGCAGCGCCACGCCCGAAGGTGTGGGAGGCGCTCAACGATCCTGCGGTACTGGCCCAGTGCATCCCCGGTTGCCAGAGCCTCGAGCGGGACGGCGACGATCGTTTCCTCGCGGTTGCGGAAGTGAAGATCGGCCCCATCGGCGCGCGCTTCAAGGGCAACGTCCAGCTCTCGGACATCGACGGGCCGAACGGCTACACCATCACCGGCACCGGCAACGGCGGCATCGCCGGATCGGCCAAGGGCGGCGCGAAAGTGCGGCTTTCCGATGCGGAGGGCGGGGCCACGCTGGTCTCCTACGAGGTCGATGCCGAGGTCGGCGGGCGCATGGCCCAGCTGGGCGGACCGATCATCGACGCGACCGCGAAGAACCTCGCGGGGAAGTTCTTCACCAGGTTCGGCGAGGTCGTGGGGGGCGAGGCTCCCGTCGCCGTTCCCGCCACCAGCGGCAGGGTTGCGGCGACGGGGGCTGCGGTCGCGAGCGCTCCGCTGGCGGCGGGGACGGCGGCGGGCCCGGTGCCGCTGTGGGGCTGGGTCGCGGCGGTGGTGCTGGCGCTGGTCGTCGGCTTCATGCTGGGGCAGGTCGGCTCGACGATGGCGACGCTGCTGGTGCTCGTGCTGGTGGTCGTCACCGCCGCCGCCGCCTACGAGGCCGGTCGCCGGGGGTGCGGTACATGAAGCCCGCGCCCTTCGACTACGTGCGCCCCGCCAGCATCGAGGAAGCCTGCCGCGTGCTCGCCGAATCGGGCGGCGGGGCCACGGTCATCGCGGGCGGGCAGACGCTGATGCCGCTGCTCAACCTGCGGATGAGCCAGCCCTTCGTGCTGGTCGACATCAACGCGATTCCCGATCTCAAGGGGGTGACGAGGGTCGAGGGCGGCACGCGGGTCGGCCCGGCGACGCGGCAGGCGGACGCCCTGCGCGACCGGACGCTGGCGCGCCACCTTCCGGCGTTCATCACCGCGCTCGGCCATGTCGGGCATTACCAGACGCGCAATCGCGGCACGATCGGCGGCTCGGTCGCGCTGGGCGAGCCTGCGGCGGAAATGCCCGCGACCGCCGTGGCGCTTGGCGCCATGATCGAGATCGCCTCGACCCGCGGAACCCGGCAGGTCCCCGCGCACGAATTCTACATCGGGCCGTACATGACCGTGCTGGAGCCTGACGAACTGGTCACCGGCATCGTCTATCCCGACTGGCCGGACGGCCACCTCGTCCTGTTCCGCGAAGTGGCGCAGCGGCCGGGCGACTTCGCACTCGTCGGCCTCGTCGGCGCTCTGGTGCTGGAGGGCGGGACCGTCTCGCGCGCCGGCATCGCGTGGTTCGGAATGGGACCCACCCCGATCCGCGCGCGGCAGGCGGAGGCGGCTCTGCTCGGCGCCGCGCTGTCCGGCATCGATGCCGACGCGGTGGCGCGCGCCGCCGTCGCCGACACCGCGCCCTTCGACGACCATCACGCCAGCGCCGAATACCGCCGGACCGTGGGCGCGCGGATCTTCGCGCGCGCCTTGCGCGAAACGCTGGACCTCAGGAGCGCCGCATGAGCGAACATGCCATCGAACTCACCGTCAACGGCCACCGCCACGCCGCGCGGGTGGAAGCGCGCACCAGCCTCGGCGAATTCCTGCGCGAGGGGCTGGGCTATACCGGCACGCACCTCGCCTGCGAGCATGGGGTCTGCGGCGCCTGCACCGTCATGGTCGACGGCGCGGCGATGCGCTCGTGCCTGATGCTGGCGGTGCAGGCCAACGGCGCGCAGGTCACCACGATCGAGGGGCTGGCGGACGACGACGGCACGCTCCACCCCGTGCAGCAGGCGCTGAAGGACAACTTCGGCCTCCAGTGCGGCTTCTGCACCCCGGGCGTCGCGATCACGCTCGCCTGCGTCACGCGCGACAACGAGAGCGCGGGCGAGCGGGAGATGGAGGACGCGCTGGTCACGGCGATGTCGGGCCACATCTGCCGCTGCACCGGCTACCAGGGCATCCGCCGCGCCATCCGCCAGCTTTCGAACCGCAAACTCGCCGAGGTCGCCGAATGAACGTCCAGGCCAAAAGCGTCGGCGCCGTCCGCTACGTCGGCTCGCGCCAGCCGCGCAAGGAAGACGGGCGCCTGTTGACCGGGCGCGGCCAGTTCACCGACGACCTGCGACTGCCCGGGATGCTCCATGTCGCCTTCGTCCGCTCGGCGGTGGCGCGTGGCACGATCGTCTCGATCGACCTCGACGCCGCGCGCGAGATGCCGGGGGTGCAGGCGATCCTGACACAGGACGACCTGTCCGCCGTGCCGGTGCAGATGCTCAGCTTCTTCTTCACCAACATCGAAAGCCCGGTGACCCTGCTGGCGGACGGCCGGGTCGCCTGCGTCGGCGATCCGATCGCCATGGTCATCGCCGAAAGCCGCGCGCAGGCCGAAGATGCCGCCTCGCTGGTCGAGGTGGTGGTGGACGAGGAGACCCCGCTCGTCACTATCGCGGACGCGAAGACCGGCGCGCTCGTCCACCCGGACCGTGATGACAACGTGGCCGCCGAAATGGGCGACGAGGACGCGCTGGAGGCGATCCAGCCGCTGCTCGACGCCTCGGCCCATGTCGTCTCCACCCGCATCCGCCACCAGCGCATCGCCCAGTCGCCGATGGAGGGCAGGGCCTGCGTCGCTTCGCCCGACGGGTCGGAGGAGATGACGGTGTGGATGGGCTGCCAGAGCCCGCACCTTGCCGCGCGCTACCTCGCGCAGGCGCTGGGGATGCCGCACGAAGGCATCCGCGTCGTCGCGCGCGACGTCGGCGGCGGCTTCGGGCTGAAGAACATCCCCTGGCGCGAGGAAGTGGCGGTGGTCGTCGCCGCGAAGATCCTGCGCCGCCCGGTCAAGTGGATCGAGGACCGCTTCGAATCGCTCACCGCTTCCAGTCACGCGCGCGAGCAGGACGTCTCCCTTTCGCTGGGGCTCGACGCGGAGGGCCGCTTCCAGGCCGCGTGGTGCGACTATGCCTGCAACAACGGCGCCTGGCCCATGGGAGAGGACGCGAACATCGCCGTCCACATGTTCATGTGGCCCGCCTACAAGCTGCCCGCCTACGGTTTCATCACGCGCGGCTGGTACACGAACACGATGGGCCTCGGCGGCTATCGCGGGCCCTGGGCGATGGAATCGCTGGTGCGCGAAACGCTGCTCGACAAGGCGGCGCGCAAGATCGGCATAGATCCGGTGGAGCTGCGCCGCCGCAACCTGATCTACCTTCCCGACCAGCCGCATACCTCCAGCATGGGCATCCCGGTCGAGGACATCACGCCGGGCGAGTGCCTCGAAAAGCTGATCGCGAACATAGACTACGCGGGCTTCCGCAAGGAACAGGCCGAGGCGCGGAAAGAAGGTCGCTACCTCGGCATCGGCTTCGCGACCTACATCGAGCCTACCGGTTCCGCCGGGTCGATGGCGCCGATGACGGGCGAGACGGTGCAGTTGCGCATCGAACCCACGGGCAAGGTCGTCGCCATGCTCTCCACCCATTCGCAGGGCCACGGCACTGCGACGACGATGGCGCAGGTCATCGCCGAGCAGCTCGGCGTTTCTTACGAGGACATCACCGTCTACGAGGGGGACAGCGCGATCGGCGCCTTCTCCCCGGGCGCCGCCGGCAGCCGGCAGGGGGTCATTGCCGGTGGCGCCACCTGGCGCGCTGCGGAAATGCTGGCCGACAAGGTCCGGCTGGTCGCCGCGCACCTGTCGAACGCCAGCGTCGAGACGGTGACGATCGAGGGCGGCATGGTCCATATCGCGGGCGCGCCGGAAATGTCGCGCTCGCTGAGGGAAATCGCCGAGATCGCCTATGGCGAGCCCGCCCGCCTGCCGGAAGGCGCAGCCTCGGGGCTGGAGGCGCAGTACCGCTACCAGCCGCCGCCGATGACGATGACCAGCGCCGCGCACTGCTGCATGGTCGAAGTCGACGCCGAGACCGGCTTCGTGAAGATCCGCCGCTGGATCAGCGCGGAGGACTGCGGCACGGTCATCAACCCCGGCGTCGTCGAGGGCCAGATCGCGGGTGGCCTCGCGCAGGCGATCGGGCAGGTACTGCTGGAGGACATGCCCTACGACGCGCGCGGCAATCCGCTGGCGGCGACGTTCAAGGACTATCTCATGCCCTCGATCTCCGACGTCCCGGATTTCGAGTATCTCCACGCCAACACGCCCTCGCAGACCATCGGCGGAATGCGCGGCGTGGGCGAGGGCGGGGCGATCATCGGCCCGCCGACATTGGTCAACGCCATCGCCGACGCGCTCTCCCCCTTCGGCGAGATCGACGAACTGGTCCTGCCGCTGACCCCGTCGCGCGTGCTCGACGTGATCGAGGGGCGCGACATATCGGGCACCCGGACGCATCTGGACGGTGCCCACGAGGTCGTCGCCGCGGAACCGGCCGCACCGGTCGAAGCCGCCGCGCCAGTGGCGGCGGCGGGCATCGACGGCGACTGGAACATGGTGCTCAAGACGCCGATGGGCCCGCAGGCGATGGTCGCGCATTTCGATGCCGACGGGACCTCGGTCTCGGGCTATCTGGAGGCGCCGGAGGGGCGGCAGGACTTCGCGGGCGGCACGCTTTCGGGCAGCCAGCTGAAGTTCGAGATGAAGGTCGACAAGCCGATGAAGATCACGCTCAAGTACGATCTGCAGTTCGCCGGGGACGAAGTGTCGGGCAAGTGCAAGATGGGCATGTTCGGGTCCGCCAAGGTCACGGGAGAGCGCGCCTAGGTCATTCCCGGCGCCGCCTGGGTCGGTCCTAGAACTCGGGCAGCGACTGGTCGGCGAAACCCCAGCCGCGCAGGTTTCTCGCCCGTTCGACGAGCGCTTGCGCGTC
>DATKFS010000040.1:0-10628 GCA_035511275.1 Novosphingobium sp. | reverse complement strand
TTCGAGGCTCTCACACTTTTCCAATCTGTCCACTTTTTTCAAGCAAACAGGCTGGGGGGAGCTTAAACAACCTTGTTGACGTTCTGCCCGCCGGGCCCGGTGGAGGCGATGAAGCTCTCCGTCGCCAGGGCCTGCGCGCGTTCGACTACGTCATTCATCGGTCGCTTCGGGGAGCGCATCGGGCGTCGTGAAGCCCAGCGCGCGGAAGTCCGCCGGCATCGGCGCGGTGGCGACGATCGGCGCCTTGTCCGCCCCGCGCGGAACGGTGAGCCCGGCCGCGTGGAGCATCGTGCGGCGCACCGCGCGGGCGCGGTCGGGACCGGCGCCGTAGACCGGGTCGCCCAGCAGCGGCAGGCCGAGGCCCGAGGCGGCGTGGACGCGGATCTGGTGGGTGCGGCCGGTTTCGGGCCGGAACTCGACGAGGGTGAGGCCGTCCCGCACTTCCAGCTTGCGCCAGTGCGTCACCGCCGGCTTGCCCTTGCGCGCCGGGATCATGCGCCAGCCGTCCTTCGCCGTGCTCACCTTGGAAAGCGAAAGCTCGATCGTGCCCTCGTCCCCCTCGACCTCGCCGGCCACCACGCCGAGGTAGCGCTTCTGGACCTGCCGCTCCTCGAAGGCGGCGGAATAGCGCTTGAGCGCCTTGCGGTTGCGCGCCAGCAGCAGGCAGCCCGAAGTGTCGCGGTCGAGCCGATGGACCGGCGCGGGTTCGCGCTGGAAGCCGAGCTTCAGCTCGTCCAGCCGGTCCTCCAGGCTCGGCCCCCCGGCGCGCGGGCGGTCGAGCGGAAGGCCGCCCGGCTTGTCGATGACGAGCGCCTCGCCGTCCTCGAAGAGGATTTCCAGTTGCATAATCTCATGATCTCTTTTGTCGTCCCGCGCCTGCGGGCGGTTACATTGTCTTATGCGGAGGGGGCTTCGACAAGCTCAGCATAAGCGGAAACAGAGACAGTCTCCCGAACCCGCTCAGGCTGAGCTTGTCGAAGCCCCTCTGCTTGGCCCTAGGCCACCGCCGCCGCGATCCGGCGGCACGCCTCGACCAGCTTGGCCTCGTCCGCCGCGAAGCTGATGCGGAAGCCGTCGCGATGGCCGAACGCGGATGCCGGGACGATGGCGACGCCGTGGTCGAGCAGGTGCAGCGCCAGCGCCGCGTCGTCGCCGAAGCGCGCCATCAGCGGGGCGGCATCGACCATGCAGTAGAACGCGCCGTCGGGCACGGGGGTGGAGAGGCCGGGAATCGCGTTGATCGCCGAGACCACCAAGTCGCGCCGGGCGCGGAAGCGCTCGCACCAGTCGGCGAGGAAGTCCTGCGGGCCCTCGAACGCGGCGACGGCGGCCGCCTGGCTGATCGAGCAGGGATTGCCCGAGGAATGCGACTGCAGCCGCTCCATCGCCTTGATGAGCCACTCCGGCCCGGTGGCGACGCCGATGCGCAGGCCGGTCATGGCGTGGCTCTTGGAGACGCCCGAGATCGTCAGGATGCGGTCGGCAAGGTCGGGGCAGAGGTTCGCCAGCGTGGCGTGGGGCGCGCCGGTGTAGTTGATCGGCGCGTAGATGTCGTCCGAGAGCACCATCACGCGCGGGTGGTGGCGCAGCACTTCGCCGATGCCGAGCAGCGTTTCGGCGGGCAGGCAGGCGCCGGTCGGGTTGCCGGGGCTGTTGAGCAGCAGCCAGAGCGTGCGCGGCCCGATCTGCGCCTCGAGGTCGGCGGGGGTGAAGCGGAAGTTGTGCTGGGCGTGGGTGTGCAGCGGCACGACCTTGCCGCCCGCGAAACGCACGATCTCGGGGTAGCTGACCCACCACGGGGCGGGGACGATGACCTCGTCGCCCTCGCTGATGGTGGCGAGCAGGGCGTGGAAGATCGCCTGCTTGCCGCCCGCGCTGACGGTCACTTGCGCGGAAACCCGAGCGCTCGGCACCTCGATCCCGAGGTCGCGCGCGAAGTGCAGCGCGGTGGCCTGCTTGAGCCTCGAAGTGCCGCCCACCGGGGTGTACTTCGTATCTCCATGGTCGAGCGCGGCCTTGGCGGCCTCGACGACGTGCGGCGGGGTGGCGAAGTCGGGCTCGCCCACCGAAAGCGAGATCACGTCGCGCCCGGCCTCGCGCAGCTGGGTGGCGCGGTCGGTCATCGCGGTGGTCTGCGAAGGGGCGATGCGGGCGAGGGCGGGCGAGATGTGCATCAGGCCAGCAGCCGCGCCGGGATCAGCCCGCGCAGGGCGTTGCCGATGAGGAAGCCGTCCGCGAGGTCGTCCAGCGTGAGGTCCGCTTCCACCGCGCGGCCCGATTCCAGCAGCGAACGGCGCAGGATGCCGGGCAGCAGGCCGAGGCTTGCGGGCGGGGTCAGGAGCTGGCCGTCCCGCTCGACGAAGAGGTTGGTGAAGCAGCCCTCGGTGACCCGGCCGTCGTCGCGCAGCAGGATCGCCTCGTCGGCGCCCGCGCCCTTGGCGAGCGCGAGGCCCCTGTCGTAGAAACCGCGGTCGCTGGTCTTGTGGCGCAGGCGCCAGTCGCCCTCGTCCACCGGCAGGCGCAGGACGGCGACGGTGGCGGGCTGCGGCAGGTCCGCGGGCAGCGCGGCAAGCTCGAGCGCGAAGGCCCCGGTGCGGCCGACCACGAGGCGCAGCTTCGCGGCCGCATCGGCGTCGAAGCACAGCGCCTGGATCGCGTTGCGCACGGCGTGGCGGTCGAACCCGAAGCCGAGCGCCGCCGCGCTGGTGCCGATCCGCTCGAGGTGGAGTTCGAGGAGCGCGATGCCATCTTCCGGCGTGAAGCGCATCGTTTCGATCAGGTCGAAGCTGGCGGGCGAGGCGGCGCCCAGTTGCGTTAGCGGTGTTGCTCGTGCTTCCGAATCGCGCACGAAACCCCCTTTGACCAGGCATTCCCGCCATTCGGGAAGCGCTTCAGAATCTGCGACGATCGCCGATCCCACCCCGAGGATCGCGCGCCCGCCGATCCGGCCCGTCCCGCTCTGATCGGGGATGAGCCGAAGCGTGCGGATTGCCACATTGAACGCGGCATCGCCAGAGGGTTCGATCGCGCCGATCGACCCGCAATAGGGGCCGCGCGGATAGTTCTCCACGGCGGCGATCAGTTCCATCGCCCGGATCTTGGGCGCGCCGGTGATCGAGCCGCAGGGGAACAGCGCGCGCAGCACGTCGAACGCGGTCCGTCCGGGGGCAAGCCGCGCCTCGACGGTGGAGACCATCTGGTGGACGGTGGGATAGCTCTCGACCGCGAAGGGGGCCTCCACCCGCACGCTGCCCGCCTCGGCCACGCGGGAAAGGTCGTTGCGCATGAGGTCGAGGATCATGAGGTTCTCGGCCCGGTCCTTGGCACTGGCGGCGAGATCGGCGCGCAGCGCTGCGTCCTCTTCCGGGCTGCGGCCGCGCGGGCGGGTGCCCTTCATCGGCTTCACCCGGATTGCGCCGCCGCATGTCTCGAAGAACAGCTCGGGCGAGAAGCTGAGGTGCCAGTGCGCTCCGTCGTGGACCACCCCGCCATGCCCGGCCGCCGCGCGCGGGCGCAGCGCCGCGTAGAGGGCGAGGGGATCGCCGAGCCACGGTCCGGCGAGCGGGAAGGTGAGGTTGGCCTGGTAGATGTCGCCCGCCTCGATCGCGGCATGGAGCGTGTCGAACGCGCGCTCATAGGCGCCGAACCCGAGCTGCGGTTCGAGCGGGCCGATCGCGGGAGCGCCGGGGGCGGCATGGTCGGCCAGCCAGCGCGGGACCTCGGCGGCGGGGATGGTCCCGTAGCCCTCGAAGGCGCCGAACCAGACCAGCGGGCCGGATGCACCCACGCGCTGTGTCAGCAGGTGGGCGAGGCGCGGTTCGAGGGCGAGGCCCGCCTCGTAGGCGAGGTAGCCCGCCACGTGCAGACCCTGTGCCGAGAGCGCCTCGATGCGCTCCAGCGCGGCTTCGACCTCGTCGCCCCGCATCGCCGCGACGGTTTCGACCGGCGCGCGGTAGAGCCGGGCGTCGGCGGCGCCCCCGGCGCGGGCGTCATCGAGGAGGAAGAAGGGTTCTGGCATGGCGTGGCGCGGCCTTTAGCGGGAGTGCGGGCCGGTGGCAAAAAAGTTGACGCACCAGCCGATCCTCCCTGTCGCGGAGCGATGGGGAGGTGGCGGCCCGCAGGGCTGACGGAGGGGCTTCTTTACCCCTCCACCACCGACTGCGTCGGCGGTCCCCCTCCCCATCGCTGCGCGACAGGGAGGATCGGGTCTCTCGTGTTGCCAAGAAGCGCCATCGCGCTACACCGATGGGGGCGACGGGGCAGGCTTGGAGACGCGGACTTGAGCGAGATCTTTCTGGGACTTGGCGGTAACGGAGAGCGGCAGGTGCTGCGCCTCGGCCGGGCCAACCGCCACGGGCTGATCGCGGGCGCCACCGGCACCGGCAAGACCGTCACCCTGCAGACCATCGCCGAGCAGTTCTCGGCCGCCGGGGTGCCGGTGTTCCTCGCCGACGTGAAGGGCGACCTTTCCGGCATCGCGATGGCCGGCAGCCCACAGTTCAAGAACGCCGCGATCCTCGAAGGGCGGGCCAGGGAACTGGGCATCGACGACTACGGATACCGCGACAATCCGGCGGTGTTCTGGGACATCTACGGCGAGCAGGGGCACCCGGTGCGCACCACCATCTCCGAGATGGGCCCGCTGCTGCTCTCGCGCCTGATGGACCTCAACGACACGCAGGAAGGCGTGCTCAACGTCGTCTTCCGCTTCGCTGACGAGCAGGGCCTGCTGCTGCTCGACCTGGAAGACCTGCAGGCGATGCTGGCCTACACCGCCGAGCACGCCTCCGAGCTTTCGGCCAAATACGGCAACGTCACCAAGGCTAGCGTCGGCACCATCCAGCGCCAGCTGCTCGCGCTCGACAGCCAGGGGGCGGCGCAGTTCTTCGGCGAACCGGCGCTGGAGATCGCGGACTTCATCCGATGCGACGAGCAGGGCCGAGGCTACATCAACGTGCTCGCCGCCGACAAGCTGATGCGCAGCCCCAAGCTCTACGCCACGTTCCTGCTCTGGCTGCTGTCCGAGCTGTTCGAGGCGCTGCCCGAAGTGGGCGACCCCGAGAAGCCCAAGCTGGTGTTCTTCTTCGACGAGGCGCACCTGCTGTTCGACGATGCCCCCAAGGCACTGCAGGACAAGGTGGAGCAGGTCGTCCGCCTTGTCCGCTCCAAGGGCGTGGGCGTCTATTTCGTCACCCAGAACCCGATCGACATTCCCGAGGAGATCGCCGGCCAGCTCGGCAACCGCGTCCAGCACGCCCTGCGCGCCTTCACCCCGCGCGACAAGCGCGCGATCAAGGCGGCGGCGGAAACCTTCCGCATCAACCCCGAGCTGGACGCCGAGGCCGCGATCACCGAGCTGAAAGTGGGCGAGGCGCTGGTCTCGACGCTTAACGACGACGGCTCGCCCAGCGTGGTCCAGCGCACGCTGGTGGCGCCGCCGCGCTCGCGGCTGGGGCTGGTGACGCCGAAGGAGCGCGCCATCGTCCAGTCGATCAGCCCGGTCGAGGGCAAGTACGAAACCCGCGTCGACCGCGAGAGCGCCGAGGAAGTGCTCGCCGCCAAGGCCGCGGACGCCGCCGCCACTGCGGAGGAAGTCGAGGAGAAAGGCGAGGACGCGGTCCGCAGGCAGGAGCGCAAAAGCCCCGGCCTGTGGGACGGGCTCGGCGGCAAGGTCGCCAAGGCTGCCGCTGGAGCCGCCGCAGGGAGTGCCGGCGCCATCCTCGCGCAGACGATGCAGGGCAAGAAGAGCCGCGCCAACCCCAAGGCCTCGGCGGCCAGCGCTGCCGCCGGCACCGTGGGCGATGCGCTGGGCAAGGCGATCGGCTTCCCCGGTCTCGGCCGCTTCGCGCGCAATCTCATCGGGGGGCTGATGCGCTGAGGGGCGGGGCGGGCTTGGGCGATCACGTCTTCCCGGACTTGATCCGGGGCCGCTGGCCGAGCCGCGCCCATGTCCCGGCTCGCCCTGTCGCGGGGTATCGCCTCAGGAGCACCCGGTGGCCCACGGTCGAGCCGGGGACGACGATTTGCGCCGGATGAAGCTGCCCTGGATGCTCCTTGCCGCGATGGCGGCGGCAGGCACGGCTGACGCGCAGGAGGCGATCGTCGTCACGCCCCCGGCGCAGGCCGTTCCGCTCGGGCGGCTGGGCGATGCCGTGAAGCCGGTGGCCTACCGGCTGGACCTCACCGTCGATCCCGCGCAGCCGCGCTTCTCGGGCCATGTCGAGATCGACGTGACGCTCGCCGCGCCCGCTTCCACCATCGACCTGCACGGGCGCGGGCTGACGGTCTCGCGCGTGGTGGCGACCGTCGGCGGGCGCAGCGTCCCCGGGCAATGGCGCGAGGTGGACCCCGGAGGCGTCGCGCGCGTGACCTTCGCGCAGCCGCTGCCTTCCGGCCCGGCGACGCTGGCGTTCGACTACGCCGCGCCATTTGCCGACAGTCCCTCCGGCATGTTCCGGCTGGAGGTGGAGGGTGCGTGGTACGCCTGGACCCACTTCCAGCCGATCGATGCGCGCGCGGCGTTCCCGTGCTTCGACCAGCCCGGCTTCAAGACGCCTTTCACGCTGACGCTGCGCACGCCGCAGGGCCTGTCCGCGATCGGCAATGCGCCGGAAGCGGGCGCGCCCGCGCTCGAGAACGGCCTTGCCGTCCACCGCTTTACGCCCAGTGCGCCGCTGCCGACGTACCTCGTGGCGATGATGGTCGGGCCTTTCGCCATGCTCGCCGGGGAGGCGCCGCCGAGCCCGCAGCGCGCCGCGCCGCTGCCGGTGCGCATCGCCTCGACCGCGCAGAACGCGGGCGAACTGGCCTTCGCGCTCGACGGTTCGCAGAAGATCACCGCCCTGATGGAGGACTATTTCGGCGAGGCGTTCCCGTTCCCCAAGCTGGACCAGGTGACCACTCCGGTGCTGCCCGGTGCGATGGAGAATGCCGGCGCCGCGCTCTACCGCGACGACCTGCTGGTGATGGACGCGCAGGCGCCGGTCGTCCAGCAGCGCGGCTTCGGCATGGTCGTCGCGCACGAGATCGGCCACCAGTGGTTCGGCGACCTCGTGACGCCCGAATGGTGGGACGACCTCTGGCTCAACGAGAGCTTCGCCAACTGGATCGGCTACCGCATCGGCGACCGGTGGCGCCCGGACCTTGGCATCATGGGCGATGCGCTGGGCACCGGCTACGAGGCGATGGAAACCGACGCGCTGCTGGCGGGGCGGCCGGTCCACCAGCCGATCGCGCGCAGCAGCGAGATCGCCACCGCCTTCGATGCGATCACTTATGGCAAGGGCGGGCACGTCATCGGCATGATCGCGGCATGGCTGGGCGAGGACCGGTTCCGCGAGGGCGTGCGCCGCCACGTCGCCGCCCACCGCTTCGGCACGGCGACGAGCGAGGACTTCTTCGCCGCGCTGGCGGAAGTGGCGGGCGACCCCAAGCTGGTTCCGGCGATGCGCAGCTTCGTCGAGCAGCAGGGCGTGCCGCTTCTGGCGATGAAGCAGAGCGGCGACCGCGTGGCCCTGACGCAGCTTCGCTACACCACGGCAGGCGTCGCCCCTCCGGAATCGCATTGGGTGATCCCGCTTTGCCTGCGGCGCGGCTCCGCGCGCAAGTGCTTCATCATGGACCAGCACACGCAAGTCGTCTCCATGCCGGGGGAGGGACCGGTGTTCCCCAATGCCGGCGGGACGGGCTACTACCGCTTCGAGCTGACCGCGAAGCACTGGCAGGACCTGATCGCCGGCGCCGATACGCTGCCCGGCGGCGAGGCGCTGGCGCTGGTCGATTCGCTGTTCGCCTCGATCCGGGGCGGGCGCGGCACCATCGGCGAGATGGCGCGGCTGGCAAGGAAGCTCATCCACCACCCCGACCCGCACGCCGCAGACGCGCCCGACAAGGCGCTCGGCCGGATGATGCGCGAGGGACTGATGAGCGCGCAGGGCCGGCGTGGCTTCCGCCTGCTGCGCGAGCGGCTCTACGTGCCGCTGCTCAAGGCCTACGGTTTCGACCCCCGCACCGGCGTCTATGCGCATGAGCCCTCGGCGCGGGCGCAGCGGCGGGTGCAGGTGGTCAACGCGTTGCTGGGCACCGGCGCCGGGCGCGAACTGCGCCGGCAGCTGGGAGAGGCGAGCGTGGCCTATCTCGCGGGGGACCGGGCGGCGCTCGACCCGGCCTGGCTCGACCATGCGCTCGACATCTACCTGTTCGAGCGCGATGCCGTCGCCGCGCGCGGGCTGGTCGACCGGGCGCTGGGTTCGGAAGACCCCGTCTTCCGGCCCGCCGGTCTTGCCGCCGTCTCGCGCATCGGCAGTCCCGACATCGCGGCCTGGCTGCTCGCGCTCGACGATCCGCGCCTGCGCGAAAGCGAGAAGCGCGACTTCCTGGATGGCATCATGTCACGCAGCACTACCCGCGAATACGGCTATGCCTGGGCTCTCGCCCATGCCGACACGCTGCTGGCGGGGAGCGACGGGCAGGTCTTCGCCCGGCGCCTGCCGCAGATGCTCGGACGGTTCTGCTCGGTCGCCTGGGCCAGCCGCATCGCGCGAGAGTTCGGCCCGAAGCTGGCGGGCACGCCCGGCGCGCTCGAACTGGACCGCGCCAGCGAGCGGGTGCGCAACTGCGGCCTGCTCGACGACATGATGGGTGTCCAGCTCGACGGCGAGTTCGCCGCGATGCGTTGAGTTTGGGGGCGCCCCCGCGAAAGCGGGGACGACGTCAGCCGATCGGGATTTCCAGCCGCGCGGTCAGGCCTTCGACCGCGCCCGTCGCCGAGAGCCGGTTCGACAGCACCAGCGCGCCGCCGTGCTGGTCGGCGATGGCGCGGGCGAGGGCGAGGCCGAGGCCGGCGCCGCCGGTGGTCGAATTGCGCGAGGGGTCGCCGCGGACGAAGGGGTTCAGCATGTCCTCGATCGTGTCGTCGGGAATGCCGGGGCCGTCGTCCTCGATGCGGATCACGGCGCTGCCGCCCTCGCGCACGAGGGTGACGCGCGCCCGCTGGCCGTAGCGCAGGGCATTGCCGATGAGGTTGCGCAGCGCCCGCCGCAGCCAGGTGGAGCGCGCCTCGAGGACGATGCGCTGGGTGTCGCCCAGTTCGACCGGGTCGCCCATGTCCTCGTATTCCTCGACCACCGAGGCGACGAGCGCCGACAGCTCGGTACGCTCGCGCGGGTCGCTCGGGCGGCCGACGCGGGCAAGCGAGAGGATGTCGTCGAGCGTGCGCACGATGTCCTCGATGGTGCCGGCCATGCGGCCACGCTCGGCGTCGTTCTCGACCGATTCGATGCGGACGCGCAGCGCCGCGAGCGGGGTCTTGAGGTCGTGCCCGATGGCGCCGAGCATCACGTCCTTCTCGTCGAGCATGGCGACGATGCGCGCTTCCATGGCGTTGTGCGCCACGACGAGGCGCTGCATGTCCTCCGGCCCGCTGGGTTCCAGCTGCCCGGCGGAACCGGGGGCGACGGCGAACTGCTCGACCCGGCGGGTCAGCGCCGCCAGCGGCCGGGTGATCCGCCGCAGGATCAGCGCAACCGCGCCCACCAGCACGAGGTAGATGATGAGGGTTTGCAACAGCAGCGGCTGAAGCAGGATGTTGACGGCGCGCGGCGAACGTATCCGCGCGACCATCCAGGTGTCCTTGGACGGCTGGCGGACCGCGACGACGAGCAGGTTGTCGTCCATCATGTCGGCCACCTTGCTCTCGTCCGTCCCGCGGCGCGACGCGCGCTTCAGGATGGTGCTGCTGGCGACGGGATCGCTGCGCACGGTGCGGTGGACCACGGCGATGTCGGAACCGGGGAAGTCCTGTTCCTCGAGGATGCGGGCCAGCCGGGCCTGCGCGCGGGTGTCGCGCGCCTCGTCCGCACGGACGGGGGAGGCGGTGCCGAACTCCACCGGGAAGCCGCGCGGCTGGGCGCCGCCGAACGGGCCGCGATCGCCCCGGTCGCCGCGCCTCATGCGGTCGAGCCCGCCGAACCCGCGCGTCTCCGCGATCAGGCGGAAGGCGGCGGCGTTGACCATGCCCACCTCGAAACTCTCGCGCTGGGCGCGGTAGACGAGCAGCGCGCCGATGCCCTGGACGAGCAGCAGCGCGGCGGCGACGGCCATCAGCATCTGGCCCATCAGGCTTTTCGGACGGGGAAAGTGCATCAGTCTTCCAGCACTACGCGGCGCACGTCGGTGGCGAGCATGTAGCCGCCGCCCCAGACGGTCTGGATCAGCTGCGGGTTGCGGCTGTCCACTTCCACCTTGCGGCGCAGGCGGCTGACCTGGTTGTCGACCGCGCGGTCGAACAGGTGCGCCTCGCGGCCCTGCACCATGTCGAGCAGCCGGTCGCGGTTGAGGACCTGGCGGGGATGTTCGAGGAAAGCCATGAGCAGCCGGAACTCGACCGAGGAGATTGCGACCACTGCGCCCTCCGGGTCGATCAGGCGGCGCTTCAGCGGATCGAGGCGCCAGCCCTCGAATTCGAAGGCTTCGTTCTCGGCCTCGCTCGGCGCGGCGCTGCGCGAGGCGCGGCGCAGGACGCTGCGGATGCGGGCGACCAGTTCGCGCGGCTCGAACGGCTTCACGACGTAATCGTCGGCGCCGATCTCCAGCCCGACGATGCGGTCCGTCGCCTCGCCGCGCGCGGT
>DATKFS010000039.1:0-1666 GCA_035511275.1 Novosphingobium sp. | reverse complement strand
TGATAGGCGGCTGGCGGACATTCGCGTAGGCGTGTCCGGGCAGGCTGCCGAGCCATGCGTCAACCGCGTTGACGCTCTCGGGCATGGCGGTGAAGTCGCGGCCCTGAACGATCTTCTCGACCAGGCGCAGCTTCTCGTCGGCAAGGCGCGGGTCGGCATCCCAAACGGTGACGGTGGCCGTAACATAGGCCATGCCCGCCACGTCCGCCCCAAGCTCCTGCAACGCCATGTCGGCGTCGAGCGCCTTGTTGGCGGCGTCGGTGTCCACAAGCGCGGACGCCTCGTTCGTCATGACCTCTTTCAAGATCGCCGCGACGCTCTTGCGCTTGGCGAACCATTGCCGCCTGATCTTCGTGAGCAGCCGGGTCGCGTCGGTCTTGTCGAGCAGGATGGCGCGGGTGGACCAGCGATAGGGAAACGGCAGCCGGTTCATTTCGTCGAGCAGGCCGGGCGTCGTCGCGGTGGGGAATCCCACGATGGTCAGCACGCGCAGATGCTTGTCGCCAAGGCGAGGCTCCAGCCCGCCGGTCAATGGCTGGTCGGCGAGCAGCGCATCCAGGTGCATCGGCACCTCGGGGACGCGCACGCGATGCCGGTTCGTGGAAATCGTCGAATGCAGGTAGGTCAGCGTCGCGCCATCATCCATCCAACGGCACTCGGGCATGAAGCCGTCGAGCAGCGCCAGCACGCGGTCGGTGCGGTCGATGAAGCCGCGCAGTAGCTCCCACGGGTCCACGCCCATCTTCTCGCGGCCCTCGTAGAGCCATGTTTCCGCCCGCGCGGCTTCCTCGGCCGGGGGCAGCCAGAGGAAGGTCAGGAAATAGCCGGACACGAAATGCGCGTCCGCTTCCTCGAAACCGGCTTTCCGCTCTGCATCGACCAGCGCCGACGCGGGATCGGGAAAGGTGCTGTCGGGATAGGTCGCCGCCTCGCTGCGCTGCGCCTCCACGAAGATGCTCCAGCCGGAGCCGAGGCGGCGCACGGCGTTGTTGATGCGGCCGGCGACGGCGACCAGTTCGGCCGCCACAGCGGAATCCAGATCGGGACCGCGAAACTTCGCCGTCCTCTGAAAACTCCCATCCTTGTTCAAGACGACGCCGGAGCCGACCAATGCGGCCCATGGCAGATAATCGGCGAGCCGGGTGGCGGTGCGGCGGTATTCTGCAAGGTTCATCATGGCCGCGCCCTCACACCGACAGAAAAGCCGGGATGCGGATATGCTGCCGCCCGACCTCGACGAATTGGGGATCGCGTTTCGCCGCCCACACGGCCGCGAAATGCCCGATGGCCCAGATGGCGATGCCGACAAGCCAGAGGCGCAGGCCGAGGCCCACGGCCCCGGCCAGCGTGCCGTTCATGATGGCGATGGCGCGGGGAGCGCCGCCGAGCAGGATATGCTCGGTCAGCGCCCGATGGACGGGGATCGTGAAGCCCGGCACCGCGTCGAGCTGTTCGAGGCCGCCCGCCATCAAACGAGCGCCCCGCCGCCGAAGCTGAAAAAGCTCAAGAAGAACGAGCTGGCCGCGAAGGCGATGGACAGGCCGAATACGATCTGGATCAGGCGACGGAAGCCGCCGCTGGTGTCGCCGAACGCGAGGGTGAGGCCGGTCACGATGATGATGATGACGGCGATGATCTTGGCGACCGGCCCCTCGATGGACTGGAG
>DATKFS010000038.1:0-26786 GCA_035511275.1 Novosphingobium sp. | reverse complement strand
AGTCTCAAACAGGCGGCGCGCCTTCTCGGCATCCACCCCAACACGCTGCGATCCTATATCAGGCTCGGAATCATTCGCGGCGCCAAGCTTGGACGTACTTGGCGATTCCAAAAGGCCGACCTTGTTGCCGATGTGAGGGCGCGCTATTCTGCGCCTGCACGGATGCGACTGAGTGCCGACCGAAAGGAGGCACAATGGCACTCTGGAAACGTGCAGATGTCTACTACGTCAAGCTCACAGCACCGGACGGAACGCTCCTTAGACGCTCTACTGGAACGACCGACCGGAAAAAGGCCGAGGAATATCATGACAGACTGAAGGCTGAGCTGTGGGATCTTGCCAAGTTGAAGCAGAAGCCGAAACGGACGTGGGACGAAGCGGCTTTGCGGTGGTTGCAGGAGAAGAAGCACAAGAAGTCCTACCAGGATGACGTGTTTCGGATCCGGTTCTTCACCCGCTTCCTGCGCGGCAAGACGCTCGAGCATATCAGCCGGGACCTGATCGATGGTATCATCATCCGCCACCTTGCCAGGACCAAACCGCGAACAAAGGATCTTTACGTGGCGCTGATCCGCGCCATCTTCCGGATCGCGATGCGGGAATGGGAGTGGATCGAGACGATGCCCGCGTTCAAGACCTACGTCAGGAACGAACGACCTCGCGTGCGCTGGTTGACCCATGCACAGGCCGATCGGCTCCTCAGGGAGCTGCCGGCCCACCAGCAGGACCTGATGCTCTTTGCCCTCGCCACCGGCTTGCGACAGGGAAACATCAGGGGCTTGACCTGGGAACAGGTGGATATTCCGCGCCGGATAATCATGTTGGAGCACGGCGAAACAAAGAACGACGATGCGTTGGGTGTTCCGCTCAATGACCTCGCCATTTCGGTTCTCGAGCGGCGAAAGGGAGAGCAGAGCCCCCACGTGTTCACCTATCGTGGCAGACCCATTGGTCAGGTGAACACGAAGGCCTGGAAGAACGCGCTCAGGCGGGCAGGCATTTCCAACTTCCGTTGGCATGATCTGCGCCACACCTGGGCAAGCTGGCTCCGGCAGAATGATGTGCCCACATGGGTGCTGCAGGAGCTGGGGGGCTGGAAATCGGAAGTGATGGTGCGCCGCTACGCGCACATGTCGGTGAAGCATTTGCAGCCTTTTGCCGACCAACTGATTTTCGAGGTCACAAAGCCTGTCGGCCAAGTGCCTGAGAAGTCAGAAGGTCAAGGTCACAAAAATGGTCACACCCCGGGCCGTCCGCGGCTCTACGTGGTGGAATGACTACCTGTAGGATGTTGATTTTATTGACTTAAAAATGGTGAGCCCTGCTGGGTTCGAACCAGCGACCTACTGATTAAAAGTCAGTTGCTCTACCGACTGAGCTAAGGGCCCCCTGTGCCGTCTGGCGGTCCGGGTCGGCGTCACCTAGGGGTCTGGCGGGGCTTGGTCAAGCGCGCTCGAAGCTGGCGCACGCTGAGGCCGGTCAGGGGATCGCGCCAGCGGCCCGCTATCGTGGCGGCGGGGTCGAGGACGAAGCGGCGGGTGCGGAAGGCCGGGTGGGGGATGAGGAGGTCGCCGCCCTCGCTGGTATAGGCGCCGCCGTTCCACAGCACGATGTCGAGGTCGAGCACCCGGGAGCCCCAGGCGCTGCCCAGGCGGCGGCGGCCGAAGCGGTGCTCGATCCGTTGCAGCTTGTGGAGCAGTTCGTCGGGGTCGCGCTTCGAGCGCACCAGCGCGACGGCGTTGGCGTAGCGGCGGCGCGAGGGGCCGAGCGGCGCGGTCTCGATTACCCGCGAAGCGGCGAGGACGTGCAGCTTGCCATGGTCGAGAGCCTCGAGCGCGGCGGCCAGCACGCGGCGCGGCGATCCGTGGCGGGGGTGGCGCATGTTCGAGCCGAGTGCGACGAGGTAGCGATGCCTGCCCATACCCTGCGTTCCCCCTGCCGGTCGCGCGTCAGATGTCCTGCGCGATCCGGGTGTAGAGCTGCGGCCGGCGGTCGCGGAAGAAGCCCATGCCCGCACGGTGCCGCGCCGCACGCGCGAGGTCCAGCGTGGAGACGAGCACGCCGGTCTCCTCCCGCCCGAACTCGGCGAGGTAGTCGCCCCATTCGTCGGTGATGAAGGAGTGGCCGTAGAACGCCTGTTCGCTACCGCATTCGGTCTCGGCGCCGATGCGGTTGGCGGCGATCACCGGCATGCAGTTGGAGACGGAGTGGCCGACCATCGCGCGGCGCCACATGCGGCTGGTGTCGAGGTCCGCGTCGTAGGGCTCGGAGCCGATCGCGGTGGGATAGAACAGCAGCTCCGCGCCCATCAGCGCCATGACGCGCGCGCATTCCGGATACCACTGATCCCAGCAGACGCCGACGCCGATGCGGGTCACGCCGCCCGCGTGGGGCAGGTCCCATACCTTGAAACCGTCGTTCCCGGGGCGGAAGTAGTACTTCTCCTCGTAACCCGGGCCGTCGGGGATGTGGCTCTTGCGGTAGGTGCCCATGATCTCGCCCCTGGCGTCGATCATGGCGAGGGTGTTGTAGTAGTGGTGGCCGTCGCGCTCGAAGAAGCTGGTGGGGATCGCCACCTTCAGCTTCGCCGCCAGCGCCTGCATCGCGATCACCGAGGGGTGCTCTGCGGTCGGCCGGGCGAGCGCGAACAGGGCCTCGTCCTCGACCTTGCAGAAGTAGGGGCCGGAGAACAGCTCGGGCGGCAGCACGATCTGCGCGCCCTGGCCGGCGGCATCCTCCACCAGCGCCGAAACGGCGGCGATGTTCTCCTGCTCGTCGGCGGAGTTGAGGGCGAGCTGGAGCGCGGCGACGGTGATCTGGGTCATGGCGCCCCAGTTATGGATTGCTCCGCCGTAAGTCCAGTGTCGCGGCGATCAGTCACGCTTGCGGAACAGCAGCGTCATGCGGTCGCTCTCGCCGATAGCCTGGTACCTGGCGCGGTCCTTGTCCTTGAGCGCGAGCGAGGGCGGGAGCGTCCACACGCCGTCGGGCCAGTCGGCGCTGTCCTTGGGGTTGGCGCTGATTTCGGACTTCGCGACGAGCGTGAAGCCGTTCACTTCCATGAACCGGATCACGTCCGCCTCGCGAAGGTAGCCCTTGGAGCCGTCGGTATAGGAATAGGGCGCGTCGGCCTTGGCGCGGTGCTGTTCGATGCCGACAAGGCCGCCCGGCTTGAGCAGGGCGCGCATCGCCTTGACCTCGCTGTCGGCGATGTTCCAGCGGAACAGGTTGTGCATCATGCGCGGGATGATGATGACGTCGAAAGTGCCCTTCTCGCTCTCGGGCACGGCATCGAGCGTGTAGGCGGCGAAGCGCGAGGCATCGATGCCGGTGAACTTGGCGACGTCGGCGGGGTAGGCCGCCGCGCCCTTGCGGATGGCGTCCTGGTTGGTGAAGGCCCCGCTGGTGGGATCGAAGAACAGGCCGACGAGATGCCCCTGCTTGCCGAGGTAGAGGCCGAGGAAGCGCGAATACCACTCGCCCCCCGGCGCATATTCGCCGACTTTCGCCTCTGGTCCGACGCGGAAGAAGCTCAGCGTCTCGACCGGGTGGCGGAAGGCGTCGCGGGGGCGGTCGTCCTTGCGCAGCGGGCTGGCGGCGGCGAGTTCCAGCAGCGCCTCGCAGCCGTTGCAGGCCTCGACCTCGGAACCCTTGCGCCCGGTGTCGGCGGCGAGCGGCACGGCGACGAGGCCGAGGAGCGAGGACAGGGTCAGCAGGGTGCGGCGCATCGGGGGGTACTCCTCTGGTGGCGCAGCGGAGACTACCTGTCCGCCGCCCAATGACAAGCGGGCAGAGTGTACCTATCTAGCGACAAATTCCTTCCACTTGAGGACATGTATCGAAATGGAAACGGCAATCGTGGCTGGCGGGTGCTTCTGGTGCACCGAGGCGGTTTTCCGCGACGTGGTGGGCGTGGACGCGGTCGAGAGCGGCTATATCGGCGGCACCGTCGAGAACCCGACCTACAAGGCCGTGTGTTCGGGCACGACCGGCCATGCCGAGGCGATCGAGGTGAAGTACGATCCGCAGGTGATCTCCTATGCGCAGATCCTCGACGTGTTCATGGGCACGCACGATCCCTCACAGCTCAACCGCCAGGGCAACGACGTGGGCACGCAGTACCGCTCGGCGATCTTCCCGCTGGACGACGCGCAGGCCGGGGAGGCCACCGCCGCGATCGCGCGCTGGGATGCCGAGCATCCGGGCGAGAAGGCGGTCACCACCATCGAAGGCCCCGCGCCCTGGTATCCGGCCGAGGACTACCACCAGGAATACTGGGACGGCGAAGGCCAGCGCAATCCCTACTGTCTCGCGGTGATTCCGCCCAAGCTGCTGAAACTGCGCAAGAGCTTCCAGGACAAGGTGAAGGCGTAAACACCGCGCCGGAGCCGAAACGTCGTCCCCGGCTCAACCGGGGACGACGATGTGTTCATAAATGCTGAACGGCGCGGCAAACGACTTGCGCACTGTTCCAACAAGGGACGGCGTCGAAGTCGCTCTTCCTAAATTCCCAAGTAATAATACTAGGGCCATCGGCATTCCCGCCGATCGAGTTTCGCCCATGCCCCACTTCCGCTCCGTTCCGCTGTCCCTGGCCGCGCTTGCCGCCGCGCTCGTCGCCAGTCCCGTCCTTGCCGATTCGAGCATGATCGCGGGCACCGACGTGCTGCGGACGTGGAACCTCGTGGTGCTGGGCGACCTGACGTCATCCTCCGAGGTCGAGGGGCGCACCTTCGTGGGCGGCGACCTCAACGGCAATTCGTCGAACTACCAGATCCAGCCGATCGCGGCGTCGAGCACCGGCACCCCGGGCCTGACCGTGGTGGGCGACGTCAACGGCGGCCACAAGAACCTCAACAACGGTTCGGGCGCGATCGTCGGCGGCAACGTCAACAGCGGCCTCAACCTCAACGGCGCGGCGCAGACGGTGCTGGTCGGCGGCACGATCAGCAACACCAACGTCAACCAGAACACCGTGACCTCGGGCCTCGCCTCCAGCGACCCGGCCTTCACGCAGAACCTGACGCAGCAGAAGAGCCTCATCGAAACCTCGATGAGCGGCCTCAGCCACACCATGAGCACGCAGGGCGCGAACAGCGACCTCGTCATCAGCGGCAATCGTGGCACTTTCAACGCCCAGCCCGATTCGAGCGGCGTCGCGGTGTTCAACATCTCCGCCGCCGACCTCGACAAGATCGGCGAGATCCAGTTCAACCTCAACGGCGCCGATACCGCGATCGTCAACGTCTCGGGCAGCTCGATCACGCTGAACGACAACTTCCTCGGCGGCACGCAGAACCTGGGCGAGCATGTCATCTGGAACTTCCCGGATGCCAAGGACCTCAACCTGACCACCGCCTGGGGCGGCTCGATCCTCGCGCCGGGCGCGGCGGCGACTACGGGCAACTACATCCAGGGCTCGGCCGTGTTCGGCAGCCTCGTCCAGAACGGCGAGATGCACATCGGCACCTACACCGGCGGCTACAACCCCTCGCCCAGCGATCCCGGCACGCCGACGACGTCGGGCGGCAGCTCGGGTGGGACGGAAGTGCCCGAGCCGGGCATGGTGGGCATGTTCGCCATCGCGCTCGGCGGGTTGCTGTTCTGGCGCCGCCGCCGGGTGGCCGCCTGAATCGAGGCGGAAGCGGGGGAGCCTGGCTCCCTCGCGCCAAGTCGTCGTCCCGGACCTGATCCGGGACCGCTGGCAGTTCAGGCGCGCAACGTGGCGCGGCACGGCCAGCGGTCCCTGGTCTAGCCGGGGACGACGTGCTCGTCATCCCCGTGAAGGCGGGCCTGCTCCTCAGTCCCTGACCCAGCGCGCCACGAAGAACCCGTCGAGGCCGCCGACCTCGGCCAGCATTCCGGGATCGGTGCGCAGCCAGCCTTCGGCGGTGGGGACGATCCCCTTGGGCAGTTCCGCAGCCGTGACCGGCACCGGCGTCAGGCCGGCGGGCGCCGCCTGGCCCTCGCCCTCGGCCGTTTCCAGCGAGCAGACGGCGTAGACCAGCGTGCCGCCGGGCTTGAGCCAGCCCGCCGCCCGCTCCAGCAGCTTCGCCTGAAGCTCGGCCATCTCGGCGATCTGGCGCGGGCCGATGCGGTGGATCACGTCGGGGTGGCGGCGCGCGGTGCCGGTCGCGGTGCAGGGCGCGTCGAGCAGGATCGCGTCGAACTGCTCCCCGGGCTCCCAGGTCAGCGCGTCGGCAAGGACGACCTCGGCCTCCAGCGAGGTCCGCTCCAGGTTCTCGCGCAGGCGCTCCAGCCGCCGCTTGGCGTTGTCGAGCGCGACGACCTGCCAGCCCTGCGCCGCCAGTTGCATCGTCTTGCCGCCGGGCGCGGCGCAGAGGTCGAGCACGCGCTTCTGTCCCTGGGGGCCCTCGCCCGGCCCCAGCAGGCGCGCGGGCAGGCTGGCGGCAAGGTCCTGCACCCACCATGCCCCCTCGCGGAAGGCGGGCAGATGCTCGACCGCCATGCCGCGCGGCAGGCGCAGGTGACCCGGCATGAGCGAGGTGCCCTCCATCCGCTCGGCCCATTCGGCGGTGGCGGCGGGATCGCGCAGCGCGAGGTCGAGCGGCGGCGGCTCGGCCAGACCGGCGGCGATGGCCTCGGCCCGCTCGCCCCAGCGCATCATCACCGCATCGGGCAGCGTCGGAACCTCCGGCAGCTTGGCCTCGATCTTCAGCAGGGTGGAGAACACGCCGTGCGCCAGACGGCGGGGGCCGCCTTCGAGCAGCGGCAGGCCGGTGGCGATCACGGCATGGGCGGGGGTCTCCAGCCGCAGCACCTGCGCCAGCATCAGCCGCAGCACCGCGCGCGGCTTGGCGTCGTCGGGCAGACGCTGGCGGGTGGCCGAATCGATCAGCTCGTCGAGGTCCTCCTTCCAGCGCAGCGTCTCGCCGGCGATGGCGCGGGCGAGCGCGCGGTCGGCGTCGCCCTTCACGCGGGCGAGCGCGCTGCCCGCCGCCTGATCGAGCGTTTCGCCCCTGCGCAGCACGGCATCGACGAGGGTGAGCGCGGCGCGGCGCGCGGGAAGGCCGGGAATGTCCATCGCGGGCCCCTATACCGGATTGCCTTTTTCCGCCAGCACCCCCACATCCGCGCGATGACCAAGCGCGCAACTGAACGTCCCGCGGCCTTCGCCAAGCCCGCCCACTGGACGAACGAGCCCGCCCCCAAGGCCGCCAAGCCGACGGACGGCGAAGATCCGGACGGCCTCTCGCCCACCCGCTACGGCGACTGGGTGCGCAACGGCGTGGCGGTGGATTTCTGATTTCGGGCTGAGCCCCACGTCGTCCCCGGTCGAGCCGGGGACGACGTGGGAGGCCGACTACCGCTGCCAGCCCCCGCCGAGCGCGAGGAATACCGCTATCTGGTCGTCCACCAGCGCCGCTTCCGCCGCCGCATGACTGGCTTCGGCCGAGGCGAGGCTGCCCTGTGCGCTCAGCAGGTTGAGGAAATCGCTGCGGCCGAAGCGGAACAGCTTGTCCGCCTGCCCGGCGGACGTCGCGGCACTGTCTCGCGCGCGACCGAGCGCCGCCGCGCGTTCGCGGTCGCGGGTGTAGGTTTCCATCGCCGTCTCCGCCTGCCGCAGCGCTTCGAGCACGGTGCCGTCGAAAGTCGCGATATCGGCGCGGACCGCGGCGTCGGCCTGGTCGATCCGCGCGCGCACCACGGGGCGATTGGGGAACGACCAGCTCAGCAGCGGGCCGAGGCTGAAGCCGAAGCTGTCCGAGCTGCCGAAGTCCTCGAGCTGGCCGGAAAAGCCCACCGAGCCGCCGATGCTGACGCTGGGATAGAGGTCGGCGGTGGCGACGCCGATGCGGGCGGTGTCCGCCGCGATGGCGCGCTCGGCCTGGCGGATGTCGGCGCGGCGGCGGATCAGCGCGGCGCCGTCCTCCACCGGCAGGGTCCCGGCAAGGCGGGGGAGCGCGGCGCAGTCGGCCACTTCGCGCGGGTAGTCGGCGGGCGCGCGGCCCAGCAGCGTGGCGAGGAGGTAGAGCGCGTTCTGGCGCTGCGCGGTGAAGGCGGGGAGCGCGGCGGCGCTGGTCTCCACGGCGGCGGCGGCGCGGCTGACGTCGAAGGCGGTGCCCCGCCCGCCGCGCTGGAGGCGGCGCGTGGCGTCGAGCGTCTGGCGCTGCAGGGCGACGACGCGCTGCGTCACGGCAAGCTGGTAGTTGGCGGCGCAGACCTGCGCATAGGCGCGGGTGGTGGCCCCGACGACGCTGACGCGCACGGCGTCGCGCGCGGCCTCGGTCGCCTCGCGGTCGGCCTCGCTCGCCTCGATCGCGCGGCGCAGCTTGCCGCGCAAGTCCAGCGGATAGCTGAGCGCGAGGCCGAGGCTGTCGGTGACGACGCCCGGCAGCGGCCGCCCGGTCTGCGACTGGCGGGCAAGGTCGACCCCGCCCGAGACCGAGGTCGTGATCGCCCGCCCCGCCACCGCTTCGGCGACGACCGCCTGCGCGCGTTCAAGGTTGGCCTCGGCGGCGCGCAAGTCGGTGTTGGCGCTCAGCGCCTGTTCGACCAGCCCATCGAGGCGCGGGTCGGCGTAGAGGCTCCACCAGCGGTCGGGCAGAGGTTCCTGTGAGAACGCGGGGCCTTGCCCGGACGCGAAGGCGCCTTGCGCGGCGGCGGTGTTCGCCACCGACTGCTCCGGGGCGTGGTAGTCCGGACCGGCGGTGGCGCAGGCGGACAGCGCGAGCGCCAGCGCCGCCGGGGCCAGGAAACGGGGCAGCGTCATCACTCGGCCTCCGCGCTCGCGCTGGGGGCCGGGCGCGCCGCCGGGGCCGGCTTCTCGCCGGGGTGCTCCACCGTCACCGTCGCGGTACGGCCGAGGATGAGCTGCACGTCCTTGGGCACATGCGTCAGCTTCACGCGCACCGGGATGCGCTGGGCGAGGCGGACCCACGAGAACGTCGCCTCGACGTTGGGCAGGAGGTTGCCCGCATCGCTGCGGCTGTCGTCGTTGATGCCCGCCGCGATGCTCTCCACCCGGCCGCGCAGCGGCTGCGCCTCGCCCATGAGATGCACGGTGACAGGCGCGCCGACGCGGATCATCGGCAGCTTGGTTTCCTCGAAATAGCCCTCGACGCGGATCGAATCGTCGTCGACCAGCGCCATCGCCTGGCTGCCCGCCGCCACGAAGTCGCCCGGATGCAGGTCGAGGTTGGTCACGGTGCCGTTGACCGAGGCGTGGACCTGCGTGCGCGCGAGGTTCAGCTTCGCGCCGTCGAGCGCGCTCTGCGCCTCGGCCAAGGCGGCGCGGGCGGTGGCGACGCGGGCGACGTTCTGCTCGTGCGTCTCGGTGGCGACGAGGTCGCCCAGCGCCAGGTCGCGCGAGGCTTCGCGGCTGGCCTGCCCGAGCGTGGCGCGGGCGCTGGCGACGCTGGCCTCGGCCTGCTCCACCGCCAGCGAGTAGCGCGGGCGGTCGATCACGAAGAGAAGGTCGCCCGCCTTCACCGTCTGGTTGTCGCGCACCGCGACCGAGGTGACGAGGCCGCCGATGTCCGGCGTCACGCGCACCACGTCGGCGCGCACGCGGCCATCGCGGGTCCACGGGCTGCGCTCGTAGTGGTTCCACATCCACATCGCGATGAACACGGCAAGGGTGACGATGACGATGGTCGCGGCGCTGCGGCCGATCGGGGCAAGCAAGTTCTTCATGGATGGAAACCGATGTGGGGGGCGAGAAGGGACAGCGCGCCGAGGACCATGACGTAGAGGCACAGGTCGACGAGCGCACGATAGGCGACGAAGCGGTAGAGCCCGGCGAAGTCCGCCAGCCGCAGCAGCAGCATGGTCAACACCGCCGCGATCACCGCGAGCAGGAGGATGGTGGGCATGTACACGCCCGCGATGGCGATCTCGCCGTTCATGAAACGCCTTTCAGCTCGGCGGCTTCGGGGAAGAGGTTGCGGCGCAGCGCGATCAGCGCCAGCGCGGCCTGGCGGCGCACCGTGCGGTCCTCGTCACCCGAGAACAGGTGCAGCGCGCGGTCGATTCCGTCGAGCAGTTCGGGGTCGGCGGGCGCGCGGGCGTCGGGCTCCATGCGGCGGTAGTACTCCCCGACTTCGGCCAGCACTTCGGTGAGCGGCGCGGTGCGGGCGGGCGGCAGGTCGAGCCGGAGCTGGCGCAGCTCGCCGATGGCGACGCCGGTGCGCAGGTCGCGCAGCACGTCATAGAGCGGCTCGCCCGGCGCCTTGCCGCTGAGCGCGAGGCGCGGCGAGAGCAGCGCGATGCGGTCGAGCATCCGGTTGATCCAGCCGCGCACGTCGGGCGGGCCCATGACGTTGCTGCGCTCGGCGATATCGCGCCAGCCCGCGCGCAGGGTCCGGCGGATCGCATGTTCGAGCCCGGCGGACTGCAGCAGGCGCGCCATGACGATCGCGAACAGCACCCCCAGCAACTGCGCCAGCGAGCTGTTGGTGAAGGTCTCGAAATTGTCGTTGTACTTGACCGCGATGATGAACGGGCTGCCCATGCCCAGCAGCGCCGGCAGGGCGATGCCCGCGAAGCGCGGCGAGTGCATCAGCGATCCCAGCACCAGCAGCGGCGGCGCCAGCGTCATCGCCAGTTCGGGGAATCCGTCGATCAGCGGCAGGATCGCGAAGGCGTAGAGCATCCCCAGCAGGCTGGCGATTAGCGTGCCCCAGAAGAACATCCACAGCGGCATCAGCGGATTGTCGGAGGCGGAGAACAGCGCGAGGAACACGCCCGCCAGCATCACCGCCGTCGAACCGTCGTTCCAGCCGCTGCCGATCCACAGCGCGCAGCCGACGATGATGGTGATCGCAGCGCCCGCAGCGGCCCGCAGCGCGCCCGCATAGTCGCGGTGCAGCTCACGGTTGCGGCGTCCTTCGAGCAGGCGCGGGATACGCGCGGAGACCGGCCTGCGGTCCAGCGTGCCGAGCTGCTCGGCAAGGTCGCGGCAATCGAGGTGCGCGTCGATCAGGCTGGAAAGCCGCGCGCCGAGGCTGAGTTGCAGCAGTTCGTCCCAGTCCGCCTCCGGCGTCACTTCGGGCTCCAGCGCGAGGCAGCGGGCCTTGAGCTGGTCGGCCACGCGCTCGCGCTCCTCGCGCGGGCCCTCGATGCCGTCGAGCCAGGCGCGGGTGTCGGCGAGAAGCTGCGCGGCGGCATCGGTGAGCCCGCCGCGCGCCCTGAGCGCGGCGACACGATCGGCAACGGCGGCGCCCAGCGGCATCAGCAGCGAAAGCTGGTCCTGCAGCGCGCGCACGGCACGCACGCGCGGGGCCGGGCGGCTCGTCTCGTAGGGCAGGTGGATCGAGAGGTTGTGGAGTTCGGTGACGTCCTGCGCCAGCCGGCGGCGCTCGGCCTCGACCGAGGCGTCGGGTTCGAGTTCGAGCGAATCGCGGCTCCAGCGCTCGGCGTCGCGCAGCATCATGGCGACGCGGCCGAGCAGGAAGGTCGAGACCGAATTGGGCAGGACGACGCCATGCATCAGGCTAGAGCACAGGATGCCGATGGTGATTTCCTGCACCCGCAGCGAGGCGTCGGTGAAGATCTCGCCCGGCGTGTTCACGGCAGGCAGTACGATCAGCACGGCGGTGTAGCCCGCCAGCACGAAGGCGTAGCCGCGCGGCGTGCGCTCCAGCAGCGAGACGAAGACGCAGACCGCCAGCCACAGCGCGATCGCCAGCGTCAGCAGTTCCGGGCTATGCGCCAGCGGCGGCACCATGATGACCGCCATCGCGGCGCCGACGAAGGTGCCGATGACGCGGAACAGCGCCTTGGAGATGACCGCCCCGGCCAGCGGCGCGGCGACGATGTACGATGTCAGGAACGCCCAGTAGGGCCGCTCCAGCCCGATCGAGAACGAGATGTAGGCCGCCAGCATCGCCGCCGCCAGCGCCTTGAGCGAGAAGATCGCGGCGGGCAGGCCCCAGCGCGCGCCGAAGGCCGGGTTCACGCGCGCCCCCGCATGTCGGCGGCCCGCGCCGCGACGGTGCCGAACAGGCGCACCGCGGCGTCGATGTCCGCATCGGGAATGCCGTCGAGCAGTTCGCGGCGCAGGTCCACCAGCCGTTCGTCGGCCTTGCGGGCGAGGACCCTGCCCTCGTGCGAAAGGTGGAGGCGGTAGGCGCGCCGGTCGTCCTCGTCGGCGCGGCGCTCGACGAGGCCGTCGCGTTCGAGTTGTTGCACGGTGCGCACCAGCGAGGCCTCGGTAATGCCGATCGCGCGGGCGAGGTCGCCCTGCCGCACGCCTTCGCCCAGTCGCTTGAGGTGGACCAGCGCCCACCCGGCCGAGTTCGATATCGCCAGCGAGCCCAGAATCCGGTCGGCAAGCTGCAGCCACGCGCGCGAGACGGGGCTCAGCTGCGTGGCGAATTCGTGGACGAGGGCGAGTCGGTCGGTCATGGCGGTGGTTAGTTAGGCTCCTAACTATTGTCCCGCAACGTGGGTCGGCTTGCGATTTACAATCCAGCAATGCCGTAAATTGCAATCGATGCAAGCGGCGATGGCCCGTCGTCCCCGCGAAGCCGTGGACCGCTGGCCGAGCCGCGCAGGCTCACGGCGAGGCCTCGCCTGAAGAATCCCCAGCGGTCCCCCGCGTGCGTGGGGACGACGGGCTTGGTTTCACGGCACGATCTCGATCGGCGTGCCGTCGGGCACCGCGTCCCACAGCGCCTCGATCTCGGCATCGGAGACGGCGATGCAGCCGTCGGTCCAGTCACCCGGCACGCGGCCTGAGGTCCAGCCAACGGGCTGCCCGTGGATCATGATCATCCCGCCCGCCGAGCGTCCGAAGCGCGCGGCATAGGCGCGGTCGGCCTCGTTCGGATAGGAGATGTGGAGCGAGAGGTGGTAGGCGCTTTTCGGGTTGCCCCAGTCGATCGTGTAGCGCCCCTCGGGCGTGCGCTCGTCGCCTTCGAAGCGCTTGGGGCCGACGGGTTCGTCGCCGAGCTGGATGTGCTCGATCACATGGACGACGCGGTCGTCGGCGTACAGCTCCATGACTCGCGCCGCCTTGCGCACGCGGATCAGGTCGATCTTGGGGAGGCTTGGCGGTGCGGCCGCATCCGCCGCGCCAAGCAGCAGGAGAAGCGGGGCGAACCTCAGTGCGCCCCGCATCGCCATCAGTCCGCGAAGGGATCGCGCACGAGGATGGTATCCTCGCGCTCGGGGCTGGTGGAGACCAGCGCCACCGGGGTCTCGATCAGTTCCTGCACGCGCTGGATGTACTTGATCGCCTGCGCGGGGAGGTCCGCCCAAGAGCGGGCGCCGGCGGTGGTGCCCTGCCAGCCGTCCATCTCCTCGTAGATCGGCTCGACGGCGGCCTGGTCGGCGGCGTGGCTGGGGTAGTAGTCCAGCACTTTGCCGCGCAGGCGGTAGCCGGTGCAGATCTTCACCTTGTCGAACCCGTCGAGCACGTCGAGCTTGGTCAGAGCGATGCCGGTGACGCCCGAGATCGCGCAGGACTGGCGCGTCAGCACCGCGTCGAACCAGCCGCAGCGGCGCTTGCGGCCGGTGACGGTGCCGAATTCATGGCCACGCTCGCCAAGGCGCTGGCCGGTCTCGTCCTCCAGCTCGGTCGGGAACGGGCCCGAGCCGACGCGGGTGGTGTAGGCCTTGACGATGCCGAGCACGAAGCCGGTGGCCGAGGGGCCAAGGCCCGAGCCCGACGCCGCCGTACCCGACACCGTGTTCGAGCTGGTGACGAAGGGATAGGTGCCGTGGTCGACGTCGAGCAGCACGCCCTGCGCACCTTCGAACAGGATGCGCGCGCCGGCCTTCTTCACCTTGTTGAGGCGGCGCCAGACCGGCTGGGCGAACTGGAGCACGAAGGGCGCGATCTCGCGCAGTTCGCCGAGCAGCGCCTCGCGGTCGATCGGGGGCTGGCCGAAACCGGCGCGCAGCGCGTCGTGGTGGGCGCAGAGGCGATCGAGCTGTGGCTCCAGCGCGTCGAGGTGGGCCAGGTCGCAGACGCGGATGGCGCGGCGGCCGACCTTGTCCTCATAGGCGGGGCCGATGCCGCGACCGGTGGTGCCGATCTTGCCGGCGCCCGCCGCCGCCTCGCGCAGGCCGTCCAGCTCGCGGTGGACGGGCAGGATCAGCGGGCAGTTGTCGGCGATCGCGAAGTTCTCGGGATTGATCTCCACGCCCTGGCCGCGCAGCTTCTCGACCTCGGACTTGAGGTGCCACGGGTCGAGCACCACGCCGTTGCCGATGATCGAGAGCGTGCCGGTGACGATGCCCGAGGGCAGCAGGCTCAGCTTGTAGACCTGGTCGCCCACGACGAGCGTGTGGCCGGCGTTGTGGCCGCCCTGGAAGCGCACCACGGCATCGGCACGGCTGGCGAGCCAGTCGACGATCTTGCCCTTGCCCTCATCGCCCCACTGGGCGCCGATCACGGTAACGTTTGCCATGGATATGCTCCTGCACCCCGCCAAGGTGGATCCGGCATCGCCCTTCGACAGGACTCGGCGACGCGGAGGGTCGTTGGGGCAGGGGCGCCCCGGCTTTTCGGTCGGCGCCCTAAGGGGAACGCGCACCCCTCGTCAAGAGGATGCTCGGATGAGCACCCCGTGCCGGACCATCAGAGCGGAACCGCCTCGCCGCCCTCGAGCCGGTGCGAGCAGCCGAGCGCGATGGGCTCGTCGGCCTCGCCGAGCGCGGCGACGGTGATCCAGCCGATGGCGCGCTGGCGGGCGGCGACGTCGCGGTCGTGGCCGAGCGGGAGGAACAGGCGGCGCTCCTCGCCGACGCCGGGGGCCAGCGCCTCGATCAGCGGGTCGGGGTAGAGCGAGAAGCCGGTGGCGGGCTCGGGGTCGAGGCCCGCGCCGCCCAGGATCGCGTAAGTACCGCCGCGTCCCATGCTGCCGGGCACGCCGTCGGCGTAGATGGTGAAGCCGAACCACGACTGGTATTCGAAGCCGTGGCGTTCCGACGGGTCGAGCGTCAGGCGGGCCTTGTCGCCCACCCGCGCGGCGATGGCGCGAAGCCCTGCGATGCGGCTGGCGAGCACGCCGCCCTCCTCGGTGCCGTTGGCGTCGAACGCGGCCAGACGCTCGATCGCATCGTCGAACGGGCCGACCGCGTAGAGCAGTGGCAGGTAGGCCTCGCCGCCCGCGTCCACCAGTCCGCCCGCGTCCTTGGCGTCGAGCATCTGGCGCACCGCCTCGATGTTCTGCGCGGGCAGCGGCAGCGCCCCGGCGCTCAGCGTATCGACGAGGTCGGGCAGCGTGAAGTCCACCGAGACGCCGGTGGCGCCGGCGGCGCGCAGCGCCTCGATCGCGAGTTCGACGATCTCGGCGGCGGCGTCGGTCGAATCGGCGCCGACCAGTTCGGCGCCCACCTGCAACCGCTCGCGCGCGGGGTCGAGCCCGTCGCCCTTCACCGTCACCACCTGCCCCGAATAGGAGAGGCGCAGCGGACGCGGCGCCTGCGCGAGCCCGGTGGCGGCGATCCGCGCGACTTGCGCGGTGATGTCCGAGCGCATCGCCAGCATCCGCAGCGATACCGGGTCCATGAAGCGGAACATGCGGCGCACCTTCACGCCCGCCATGCGGCTGGCCAGCGCCTTCTCGAATTCGAGCACGGGCGTCTCGACGCGGGCATAGCCATGGCTCGCCAGCACGTCGTGCGCGGCGCGGCGCACCGTCTGGGAAGCCCATGCCTGCTGCGGCAGGCGGTCGCCCAAGCCTTCGGGCAGAAGATCGCGGTCGTTTTCGTGCATGATGCGCGGGCCCTTAGCGACACCGCGCGCGGTTGTCGAATGGCGGATGTTGCCGGACGCGATGGTTTTCTATACTTCCGCGCGTTCAAGTGGGGGCCTTCATGAAATTCTCGTACCTTTGCGCCGCGGCATTGCCGCTGTTCCTTGCCGCGTGCGGCGGCGGCGATTCCGGTTCTTCCAGCCCGACGCCCGCGCCGACCGTGACCCCGGCGCCCACACCGACGCCGACCGCCCCGGTCGAGCCGCCCGCCGCCACGTTCCACACCAAGGTCTTCGACTTCACCACCGCCTCGTGGACGCGCCATGGGCCGGGCGTGGAGATGAACACGTTCACGCGCTACGAGCCGAGCGGCGTGCCGAACTACCACCTGTTCGACCATCAGGAGAGCGAGCTGCACACCTCGGGCGGCACCGCCGAGACCAACTACGCGCTGCCGACGGAGGAACTCAGCCTCAAGTATCGCGGCTATTATACCGGGTTCACCAAGGACCAGATGGTGTCCTCGGGCGACTGGTTCCGTTATTACTCCAAGCGGGTGCCCTGCAACCCGACCTCGGTCAACGACTCCTGCGCCTTCGAAACCCTCGAAGTGACCAAGTCGATGCTCTACGACTACGTGGCGGTGGGCAAGTACCAGCGCGGCGGCAAGCGCTTCGACGATACTTCGGACGAGACCATGCGGTATTTCCTGTTCGGGTCGGACAGCGTGTCCTCCGAAATGCCGACCGCGAGCACATTTACCTACGATGCGGGCATCGTCACCAGCCATCCCGACTACGACACCTCGGGATCGTCCAGCGGCTACCAGGGCACCGGCACGCTGACCGTGAACTTCGCGGCCGGCACGCTGGAGGCGACGATCGCGGCGAAGACCGTGACCTCCACCGGCAACATGCCGTTCCGCGACGACACCTTCAAGCTGACGGGCACGATCTCCAGCAAGATCCGCATCGGCGGCGATATCGTCAACGCCGATGGAAAGTATGCCGGAAAGTTCACGGGCGCGTTCTACGGCCCGAACGGCAGCCAGCTCGGCGTGGTGCTGCGCCTCGTCGATGCGAGCGCGCCTTCAAGGCCGCACCTCATCGGATTCCTCGTCGCCAAGCGCAAGTGAGCCCCGCGCGGGAATGACCTAGCACGGGAGCGGGGGCGACGGCGTTTTCCTACACGGCCGGCCCCTGCTACCTTCGCGCAGGTTCTTTCCCATCGTCGATCCCGCCCCGGCAGCGCGCCTTACTGACGCACGCCTCGCGCATGTACTTCATCAACAAACGCCCAACTCCAACAGGAAAGGGCCGGCGCTTTCACGCCGGCCCCTCTTCCGTCGGGAACTGTCGAAAAAAGTTCAGGTCAGAACGACAGCGCCTTCACCGTCTTCACGCCCGGCAGGGCACGGGCCTGGTCGAGCACGTCGGCAGCGACCGGGCTGTCGACCGAGAGCAGCAGCACCGCCTCGCCGCCGGCCGCGCGGCGGCCGAGGTTGAAGGTGCCGATGTTGATGCCCTTCTCGCCCAGCAGGGTGCCGATGCGGCCGATGAAGCCGGGCGCGTCCTCGTTGACGATGTAGAGCATCGATCCGACCAGCTCGGCCTCGACCTTGATGCCGAACATCTCGACGAGGCGCGGCTCGACGTTGTTGAACAGCGTGCCGGCCACCGAACGCTCGCCCTGCTCGGTCTTCACCGAGACGCGGACGAGGGTGTGGTAATCGCCCTCGCGCTCGGTCTTGACCTCGCGCACTTCCAGGCCGCGCTCCTTGGCGAGGAACGGGGCATTGACCATGTTCACGGTCGCCGACTGGACGCGCATGAACCCGGCGAGCACGGCCGCGGTGATCGGCTTCTGGTTGAGTTCGGCGGCGGCGCCCTCGACGTGGATCGAGATGCGCGGCACCGAATCGACGGTCAGCTGGCCGACCATCGAGCCCAGCAGCTCTGCGAGCTTCATGTAGGGCTTGAGCTTGGGAGCTTCCTCGGCGCTCAGCGAAGGCATGTTGAGCGCGTTGGTGACGCCGCCGTTGACCAGGAAGTCGGCCATCTGCTCGGCCACCTGCAGCGCGACGTTGACCTGCGCCTCGGTCGTCGATGCGCCGAGGTGCGGCGTGCAGATGAAGTTCGGCGTGCCGAACAGCGGCGAGTCCTTGGCGGGCTCGGTCTGGAACACGTCGAGCGCGGCGCCGGCGATGTGGCCGGAGTCGAGGCCCGCCTTGAGCGCCGCCTCGTCGATCAGCCCGCCGCGCGCGCAGTTGACGATGCGCACGCCCTTCTTGGTCTTGGCGAGGTTCTCGGCCGAGAGGATGTTGCGGGTCTGGTCGGTCAGCGGCGTGTGCAGCGTGATGAAGTCCGCCTTGGCCAGCAGCGTGTCGAGGTCGGCCTTCTCGACGCCCATTTCCACGGCGCGCTCGGGCGTCAGGAACGGGTCGAAGGCGACGACCTTCATGCGCAGGCCCAGCGCGCGGCTGGCGACGATCGAGCCGATGTTGCCCGCGCCGATCAGGCCGAGCGTCTTGCCGGTGACCTCGACGCCCATGAAGCCGTTCTTCGGCCACAGGCCCGCCTGGGTCTGGGCATTGGCTTCAGGGAGCTGGCGGGCCAGCGCGAAGATGAGGGCGATGGCGTGCTCGGCGGTGGTGATCGAGTTGCCGAACGGGGTGTTCATCACCACGACGCCCTTGGCCGAGGCCGCCGGGATGTCGACGTTGTCGACGCCGATACCGGCGCGGCCGACGACCTTGAGGTTCGGCGCGGCGTCGAGGATCGCCTGCGTCACCTTGGTCGAGGAGCGGATGGCGAGGCCGTCGTACTCACCGATGCGGGCGATGAGCTGCTCGGGGGTCTCGCCGGTGATGACGTCGACGTCGCAGCCGCGCTCCTCGAAGATGCGGGCGGCGTTGGGGTCCATCTTGTCGGAAATGAGGACTTTGGGCTTGGTCATGGAATGGGTTCCTTCACGCTGGCCGGAGGCCATGGCGGAGTGAAAATCTCGAACTATTCCGTCATCCCAGCGCAGGCTGGGATCGCTATCGGCACTGCACGAAAGGGCGCGCGTGGCGGCCAGCGGTCCCAGCTTTCGCTGGGACGACGTTGAACTTCAGGCGGTGGCCAGTTCAGCCTTGACGGTGGCGTAGGCCCAGTCGAGCCAGGGACCGAGATCCTCGATGTCCCGGGTTTCGACGGTAGCGCCGCACCAGATGCGCAGACCCGCCGGAGCGTCGCGGTATCCGGCGACGTCGTAGGCGGCGTCCTGCTTTTCGAGCAGGGCGGCGAACTTCTTGATGAAGTCCGCGTCGGCGCCTTCGACGGTCAGACAGACCGAGGTCTTCGAACGGCTCGCCTCGTCGGTGGCGAGGTGGCCGAGCCAGTCACGCTCCGCGACGATCTTGCCGAGCGCGGCGGCGTTGGCGTCCGAGCGGGCCTTCAGGCCCTCGAGACCGCCCAGCCCCTTCGCCCATTCGAGCGCGAAGATCGCGTCCTCGACGGCGAGCATCGAGGGAGTGTTGATCGTCTCGCCCTTGAACACGCCCTCGGCGAGCTTGCCCTTGGAGACGAGGCGGAACACCTTGGGAAGCGGCCATGCCGGGGTGTAGGTCTCGAGGCGCTCGACCGCGCGGGGGCCGAGGATCAGCACACCGTGGCCGCCCTCGCCGCCCAGGACCTTCTGCCAGGAGAAGGTGGCGACGTCGATCTTCGCCCAGTCGATGTCGTAGGCGAAGACCGCCGAGGTGGCGTCGGCGAAGGTCAGGCCCTCGCGGTCCGCCGGGATGAAGTCGGCGTTGGGGACGCGGACGCCCGAGGTGGTGCCGTTCCAGGTGAACAGCACGTCGGTGCCGAAGTCGATCTGGGTCAGGTCCGGGAGCTGGCCGTAATCGGCGCGGATCACGGTGGGATCGAGCTTGAGCTGCTTGGCCGCGTCCGTCACCCAGCCTTCGCCGAACGATTCCCACGCAACCGTCGTCACGCCGCGCGCGCCGAGCATGGTCCACATGGCCATCTCGAAGGCGCCGGTGTCGGAACCGGGGACGATGCCGATGCGGTGGGTATCGGGCAGCTGCAGCACTTCGCGCATCAGGTCGATGCAGTAGGCGAGACGCGTCTTGCCGATCTTGGCGCGGTGCGAGCGGCCGAGCGATTCAGTCGCGAGCTTGTCGGGGGAGTATCCGGGCGGCTTGGCGCAGGGACCGGAAGAGAAGTGCGGACGCGCAGGCTTGCGCGCAGGTACGCTAATAATATCAGTCATTTCTGACTCTCCTTGCAGAGAGCTCGCGCGGCGTTGGGACCGCGTGGCCCGGAGCCGCTCCTAATGTCGGCGCCGCGGATGTCAATCGGTTTACCGATCGGTTGCCTGTGCAAAACGGCCGACCGCGTATGGCGCCCGGTCGCGGGCTGGGCCACGGGTAAGCACAGGTTAAGCGGAGCCCCCGGAAGTTTGACCCATGCGGAAATTTTTCTTCGCCCTCCCCCTGATCGCCCTGGCGAGCGGTTGCATCGATCGCCCGTCGCCTCCCCAGCGGCAGCCGAGTCGGTCCGCGAATCGCCCCGCCCGGCCGCCCAGCGCGAACGTGCGGCAGTGTCTCTCGCAGTTGAGCGGGCAGCAGGCGGTCTTCACTCCGGTCGAGGACAGGTACTACGGCAGCGCCTGTTCGACCGTGGGAACGGTGAAGCTGGCCGCACTCAACACCGACAACGCCACGGTCTCGCTCTCGGGGCTGGGGCCCGTGACCTGTGCCATGGCGACGCCCTTCGCGGCCTGGGCGCGCTACGGGGTGGACCGGGCGGCGCAGCAGATTCTCGGCAGCCGGGTGGTCAAGATCGAGACTTTCGGCAGCTATTCCTGCCGCAACGTGGCGGGCACCAACCGCCGGTCGGGCCATGCGATCGCCAATGCCATCGACGTCTCGGGATTCGTGCTGGGCGACGGGCGGCGGATCACCGTGCTCGACGACTGGAACGGCGGCACCCCCGCCGAGCGCCGCTTCCTGCGCACCGTCCACGACAGCGCATGCAAGCGCTTCGGGACGACGCTGGGACCGGGCTACAACGCGGCCCACGCCAACCACCTGCACCTGGAGGCCGACGGCGCGGACTTCTGCCGTTGAAGCAAGGGCGTGTTCGCGCGCGGGAAACATCGCTATAGGCACGCGAATGGCACCTCCTTCGCCCTTCGCGCTGGCGATCCGCAGCTATGGGTCGGCGAGCACGCTGGACCGGCACGGCTTCGCGCAGATCGTGCTGCCGCTGGCAGGCGGGCTCGACATGGAGATCGGCGGACGGGGCGGCGCCATCGGCCGGGGCGACCTTGCTTTCGTCGATGCCGATACCGACCACGACCAGATGGCCGGCCGGGCGAACAGCTCCTTCATCCTCGACCTCGACCCCGAAGGCATGGCGCCGCGGCTGCGCGAGAGGCTGGTCCGCGATCCCTACCGTCCGCTGCCGCTCGCCGCGACCAAACTGCTGGACTTCATGGCGCTGGCGGCGGGAGACGGCGCCGCGACGACGGGCACGCTCGATCGCTGGGTGCCGCTGCTGCTCGATACGCTGGAGGGCGCCGCGCCCCGTCCCCGCTCGCGCCTTGCGGTGCTGCTCGCCGCGATGGAGGCGGAGCCCGGCGCGGACTGGACGGCGCCGGCGATGGCCCGGTGCGCCGGACTCAGCGTCAGCCGCCTCCACGCGCTTTTCCGCGAGGACCTGGACGCCACTCCGCGCGGCTGGCTCTCCGCGCTGCGACTTGCCCGGGTGCGCGACGAACTCGCCCGGGGCGACCGGCCGATCGCCGAGCTGGCGCACCGCTACGGCTACTGCGACCAGAGCGCTCTCACCCGCGCGGTGCGGGGGGACACCGGGATGCCGCCCGCCGCGTACCGACGCCGGATGCGGGGCGAGGCGGCGCAGGATTCCGCGACAAGACTTCGATAGCCCTCGCCAAGACTGCCGACGCTTTGCGTGGGATTGCCGTGCCAGTGCAATGGAGTAGGCAATGGCGATGGCAATCACGCAGACGCGGCAATCGGCGATCGGGATCGCCTGCGGGATCGGCGCGGGGGCGCTGTGGGGTCTGGTGTTCCTGGTGCCGGAACTGGCGCGCGACTTCGGGCCGCTGCACCTCGCCGCCGGGCGATACCTCGCCTACGGAGCGATCGCGGCGGTGCTGCTGGCGCCGCGCTGGGCGCGCACGATGGCCCATCTCACGCGGCGCGACTGGCTGGCGCTGAGCTGGCTCGGGCTGCTCGGCAACACGCTCTACTACGTGTTGCTGGCAAGCGCGGTGCAGATGGGCGGGATCGCCATGACCTCGCTAGTGATCGGCTTCATCCCCGTTCTCGTCACGGTGGCGGGGAGCCGGGACGCCGCCGCGCCAAGGCTCGCCGAACTGGCGCCCTCGCTGCTGCTGGGCGCGGCGGCGGCGGTGTTCATCGGCTGGCAGGCGGCGGGCCACGCGCCGCCGGGAGCCGCCATGACCCAGCTTGCGGGGCTGCTCTGCGCGATCGGCGCGCTGGTATCGTGGGCGGTGTTCGCGGTCGCCAACAGCCGCTGTCTCGCGCGGGTCGAGGCGGTTTCGGCGCATGACTGGAGCCTGCTGCTGGGCATAGCCACCGGGGCGCAGGCGGTGCTCTTGGTTCCCGCCGCGCTGCTGCTGGAGCCGCAGGCCCACGCGGCCGGAGCATGGCTGCGGTTCGGCGCGCTCTGCCTCGGGGTTGCGCTGTTCGCCTCGGTGGTCGGCAATGCGCTGTGGAACCGCATGAGCCGGCTGCTGCCGCTCACCCTCGTCGGGCAGATGATCCTGTTCGAGACGCTGTTCGCGCTCCTTTACGCCTTCGTCTGGGAGCAGCGGCTGCCCGCGCCGCTCGAGGTGCTGGCGGTGGTGTTCGTGGTGGCCAGCGTGGTCTCGTGCCTCGCCGCGCACAGGCCGGCAGCGAAACCATCCGCACCGGCCAGGCGTTCCTGAAGGCAAAGCCCCAGGAGCCCCCCAATGACCCGAACTCTCGCCCAACTGTCGGAAAAGATGCGCGACATCGATTTCGCGTTCCTCTCCACCCGCACGAGCGGCGGCGCGATCGCCGCGCGGCCCATGAGCAACAACCGCGAGGTCGACTACGAAGGCGACGCCTGGTTCTTCGCCGAGGACACGACCCGCATGGTCAGCGACATAGAAGCCGATTCCCACGTCACCCTGACTTATCAGGGCACCGCCGGGTTCCTCGGCCTGCGCCCGTTCTTCCTCGCCGTGGAAGGCTACGCCACGCTGGTGCGCGACAAGGCCAAGTTCGCCGACCACTGGACCAAGGGGCTGGAGCGCTGGTGGCCCGAGGGCATCGACACGTCCGGCCTCGTGCTGATCCGCGTCACCGGCGAGCGCGCGCATTACTGGGACGGCGAGGACGAGGGCGAACTGGAGATCGCTTTCCGCGGCTGATGCGCCGCACTGTCATGGTTCAGTAACAGGCAGGGCCGATAGGCGCCTGCATATGCCATCGACAGACGCGCCGCAGCCGCCCCGCCCCGCCGAATTCTCGCGCCGCCTGGTCCTGGGCGGCGCGGCCGCGGCGGGCGCACTGTTCGCCATCGGTGCCCATGGCGCGACCGGGCTGCCCCCCGGCCTGTTCTCGCTCGGCGTCGCGTCGGGCGATCCCGAGGCGGACAGCGTGATCCTGTGGACCCGGCTCGCCCCGCAGCCGCTGGCGGGCGACGGCGGGATGCCGTCCGTGGCCGTCCCGGTCCGCTGGGAAGTGGCCGAGGACGAGCGCTTCGCCCGGATCGTGCGCACCGGAACCGCCCGTGCGGAGCCGCGCTGGGGCCATTCGGTCCACGTCGAGGCCGGTGGGTTGCAGCCGGGCCGCGTCTATTTCTACCGCTTCCTTGCCGGGGGAGAGGCAAGCCCCGTCGGCCGGACCCGCACCGCGCCCGCGCGCGGCGTCGTCGCCGACCGGCTGCGGCTGTGCTTCGCATCCTGCCAGAAGTACGAGGCCGGCTTCTATGCCGCGTGGCGCCACGTGGTAGAGGAGGATCCGGATCTCGTCCTGTTCCTTGGCGACTACATCTACGAGGGCGCGCCGAGCCAAAAGGATTCGGTCCGCCTGCACCGCAACCCGGAGCCGATGGACCTTGCCGGCTACCGCGCCCGCTATGCGACCTACAAGCTCGACCCGTTGCTGCAGGCCGCGCACCACGCCGCGCCATGGGCGCTGACCTGGGACGACCACGAGGTCGCCAACGACTATGCCGGCGCGCTCGACCAGGGCAACGGCGATCCGGTGGCGTTCCTGCGCCGCCGCGCCGCCGCGTACCAGGCCTACTACGAGCACCAGCCTTTGCGCGTGCGCCCGCCGCGCGGCGCCGACATGCGGATCTATCGCACGCTCGACTGGGGCGCGCTCGCGCAGTTGCAGATCGTCGACGACCGGCAATACCGCGGCCCACACGCCTGCCAGCCACCGGGACTGGTGGAGGCTCACCAGCCCTATCACAGCGTCATCGGCGACTGCGCCGACCTGCGCGATCCCGGCCGTTCGATGCTGGGCGCGGCGCAGGAACGCTGGCTGGACGCGAAGCTCGCCGGCAGCAAGGCGCAGTGGAACATCCTCGGCCAGCAGACGCTGATGCGCCAGTCGGTGGTGCCCGATCCCGCCGATCCTTCCGACGCGCCCCACTATTCGGCGGACAACTGGTCCGGCTACCCGGCCGCGCGCGAGCGGATCTTCCGCCGCTGGGTGGAGGCCGGCACGAGCAATCCGCTGGCGCTCGGCGGCGACATCCATGCCTTCGCCGCCGCGCAGATCCAGGACCCCGACCGTCCCGACGGCGCCCCGATCGGCGCGGAGTTCGTCGGCGGATCGATCAGTTCGCTGCGCAACGACCCGGACTTCAGGCGCCTTGCCCCTGGCAACGGCCTCGCCTTCGCGGAAGCGATGGTGCGTGGCTACGGACGGCTCGACATCGACGCCAAGGGCGGCAGCGTGACCTATCGCGGCCTCGCCGACGCGCGCCGGGAGGATTCGCCGATCGCCGACATCGCCCGCTTCTCGCTGGAGGCCGGGCGGCCGGGGTTCCACGTCGAAACAATCTGAACACCCAGACACGTTCTGTAACAATACCGACATGTCCCGCTCATATCGGCCGCTGAGCGCAATCGCGACCTGATCCAGCGGCACGGCTTCGAAGCCCCTGCAAACTCACGATTCTCCCGGCGACACCGGCCGGGGGAGCGGCTGCGTGCGTCCAGAAAATGAGGGGTTTTTCGATGTCCGTTTCCATGCTCCGCGCGTCGCTCAGGAAGAGCGTCGGGCTCCTGCTGATCTCCGCCAGCCTGCTTCCGCTCGCCACCGTCGCCCACGCCGAGACCGCAGCGGACGCGGCCGCCGATGCCGCCGCCGATGCCGCCGACAGCGCGGACGGTTCCGCCGAGATCACCGTCGTCGCCCGCAAGCGCTCGGAGAACGCGCAGACCGTTCCGATCCCGATCACCGTCATCTCGGCCGAGGAACTGACCCGCCAGAACCTGGTGAACTTCACCAGCTTCCAGACCAAGTTTCCCGCCTTCTCGGTCTACCTGACCAACCCCAAGCAGCTCAACCTCGGCATTCGCGGCATCGGCAACAACGGCTTCAACACCGACGGCATCGACGGTTCGGTCGGCATCTTCGTCGACGGCGTCTACACCGGCCGTCAGGGCATGGTCTCGACCGACTTCAACGACGTCGCCGACGTGGAACTGCTGCGCGGGCCGCAGGGCACGCTGTTCGGCAAGAACACCACCGCGGGCGCGGTCATCATCAATTCGCAGAAGCCCGAATTCGAGCTGCACGGCACCGGCGAGGTCACTTTCGGCAACTTCGACTTCCGCGAAGTGAAGGCCAGCGTGACCGGTCCGCTGATCGCCGACAAGCTGGCGATCCGCCTCTCCGCTTTCGACAGCAGCCGTGATGGGACGTACAAGAACCTCTACAACGGCGGCGACCAGAACGCGCGCCAGGGCTCGGGCATCCGCGCTCAGCTGCTCGCGACGCCGACCGACACGCTCTCGATCCGCCTGATCGGGATGCACGGCGAGCAGGACTTCAACACCATGTCGCCGGTGATCCTGTCGGTCTACAACCCGGCGGCGCTGCAGACCCGCATGGCCAATGCCGGCTACACCCTGCTGACCAGCAACGCCAAGGACCGCTACGTCAACATCGACGGCGCGCTCAACGCCCAGACCAAGTCGAACTCGGCCAGCGGCGAGATCAACCTCGACGTCGACGGCATCGGCACCTTCACCTCGATCACCGCGTATCAGGAGTGGGAGTGCTTCACCAACAACGACAACGACTATACCCAGCTCGACGCGATCACCGACTACGGCTCGTGCAACAAGGAGCACCAGTTCAGCCAGGAACTGCGCTGGTCCACCCCCGCCGACCAGCCCATCGAGGCGACGCTCGGCGGCTTCCTCAGCCGCCAGCGCCTGCAGGTGGACTCGCGCATCGAGTTCGGCCCGCAGTACAACATCTGGGCCGCCAACCCGAGCGCGACCGCTTTCCCGACGACCGGCGGCCGGACCTGGGCGCAGGGCGCCTACGCGGCCCGGCTCGACGGCTTCGGCATCGCCAGCCAGGCGGTGTTCCACACCGATACCGAGGCGCTGTTCGGCAACGTCACGTGGCACCCGGACGCCGCGCGCAACCTCTCGATCGACGTGGGCCTGCGCCAGACCTGGGAGCGCCGCTCGCAGCTCTATGACGGCCAGGTGGTGTCGAACCCCGGCAACCTCAACACCGCGCAGATCAACGCCATGTCGGCGGCGGGCGCCAATGCGCAGCTCGGCCATGTCGACACCAGCCTGAAGGACAGCGCGCTCTCGGGCGAGGCGGGCATCAACTACAAGGTGACGCCGGACCTCTTCGTCTACGCCAAGTACGCGCGCGGCAACAAGTCGGCGGGCTTCAACCTGCTGCCGATGGTCGATGCGCAGGCCATCGCGGTGGGCGCAAAGCAGACCGTCGACGGCGAGACCGCCGACAACTTCGAGGCGGGGATCAAGGGCACCTTCTTCGACAACAAGGTGATGCTCAACATCACCGCCTTCCACACCAAGGTGAAGGACTACCAGGCCAACCAG
>DATKFS010000037.1:0-9168 GCA_035511275.1 Novosphingobium sp. | reverse complement strand
GCCAGCACGTCGCGCCGGGCCGAGGCGCCGTCGGTAAACCACTGCCGCCGGTAGCGGATAATCGAATCTGACATGGGAAATTCCACAACAAGGCACACGCGGGTGCGCGCCAGCGCACCGGTTTTCGGATCATGTGTGATGTTGTCCGGCGGATCGGCGGCCGGAATAGCCACCCGGAATTGCACCGGGTCCTTGCGAATGCCGGAGTGTTAGCGGAGGGGCGGGGCCGGTGGCAAGCCCCGAGGGTCACGCGCCGCCGGCGTGGGCCTTGCCCGGACGGGAGGGACCGCTCGCGTCAGCCCTTGGCGATCGTGCCCATGCCGTCCTTCGGACCGGCGGCATCGTCGCGGCTGCGCGGGTTGGAGACGGCTTCGGCGATCAGGCGGTCCTGGTCGACCGGCGCGATGCGCTCCCAGCCGGCACGGCCGAGCTTTTCCATCGGCCGGTAACGCACCTTGTACTGCATGCGCGGCGAGCCTTCGACCCAGTAGCCGAGATAGACGTAGGCCAGCCCCATCTCGTTGGCGCGGCGGATGTGGTCGAGGATGATGTAGTTGCCCAGACCCTGCCGCCCTTCGTGATGCGGGTCGTAGAAGGAGTAGATCATCGACAGCCCGTCGCACTGCCGGTCGGTCAGGCAGGCGCCGACGAGACGGCCGGGCTTGATGCCGTCTTCCGAAGGTTCGCGATATTCGACGACGTAGCTGGTGACGGGCGTATGCTCCACCATGTCGGCGAAATCGACCTCGTCCATCGTGGTCATGCCGCCTTCGGGGTGGCGGACCGAGAGGTAGCGCTGCAGCAGGTCGAACTGCTCGCTCGTGGACCAGGGGCGGCAGACGGTGGCGACGAGGTCGGCGTGGGCCTTCAGCGTGCGCTTCTGGGTGCCCGACGGCACGAATTCACCGGTGACCACGCGGACCGAGACGCAGGCGTTGCAGTCGATGCAGGACGGGCGATAGGCCACGGTCTGGCTGCGGCGGAAGCCGATGCGGCCGAGCGCGTCGTTCAGCGAATCGGCGTGCGGTCCCTTGAGTTCGGTGAAAACCTTGCGTTCGCTACGGCCCGGGAGATACGGGCACGGCGCCGGGCTCGTCACGAAGAAACGGGGAAATCGAACCGGAGCCGTCACCGAACTAGGTCTTCCTCTTGCGTTGTGGCCGGCGCTGCGTCCGTCTCTTTCCCGAAATATGCATGGCGCAGCAGCGCGTTGCGAGTCTTTTAACCACAGGAACCGATGGTCCTGCGGCGAAATCGCGCCGTACCGGTGGCAATGGCGCCCGACTGTCCCGGTACGGGTCGCCCGCACGACCGACAGTTACAACGGGAACTTACGGAACCATCGCTTCGGCGCAAGAGCTAAAAGGAGACCTATTCGGTCTCGACCAGCTTCACTTCATATCCCTCGCGGCGCAGCGCGGCCACCAGAGCCTCGAGCTGCTGTTTGTCGCGCGCCTCGCACTCGATCTCGGTGACGAGGCCCTTGGCGGGCAGGTGCGTGAAGATGCGCTGGTGGAAGACCTCGATGATGTTCACGTTGTGCTCGTGGAACACCTTGGCGACCTTGAACAGCGCGCCGGCCCTGTCCTGTAGCCCGATGCGCAGGCGTGCGAGGCGGCCCGAGCGGGCGAGATCGCGCAGCAGCACGTTCGCTAGCAGGCGCGTGTCGATGTTGCCGCCCGACAGCACCATGCCGACCTTGCGGCCGACGAACAGCTCGCGGTTGCCCAGCACGGCGGCAAGGCCCGTGGCACCCGCGCCCTCGACCAGCGTCTTCTCGATCTGGAGGAGGAGGCACAGTGCGCTCTCGATCGCCGATTCGCTGACCAGCAGGAACTCGTCGAGCAGCGGGCGCAGCACCTTGGAGGTGAACAGGCCCGGCGCGATCACGGCGATGCCCTCGGCCAGCGTATCGCCCCCGATCGGCAGGTTGGTGCCCTTGAGCAGGTTGTACATCGAGGGGTAGAGCTGCGCCTCGACGCCGACGAGGCGGATCGCCGGATTGATGTCGCGCGCCACGGTGCCCATGCCAGAGGACAGGCCGCCGCCGCCGACCGGCAGCACCAGCGTGTCGAGATCGGGCACGTCCTCGAGCATCTCGAGCGCCACGGTGCCCTGCCCGGCAGCGACGTGCGGGTCGTCGAAGGGGTGGACGAAAGTCAGGCCCAGCTCCACCTCGAGCTTGCGGGCATGGGCATAGGCCTCGTCGAAGCTCTCGCCTTCCAGCACGACCTTGCCGCCCACGCTCTCGGTCTGCATGACCTTCACCGTTGGCGTGGTCTTGGGCATGACGATGGTGACGGGCACGCCAAGCCGCGTGCCGTGGTAGCTGAGGCCCTGCGCGTGGTTGCCCGCCGAGGCGGCGATCACGCCGCGGCTCTTTCGCTCCTCGGGCAGCTGCAGCAGCGCGTTGAGCGCGCCGCGCTCCTTGTAGGCGGCGGTGAACTGAAGGTTCTCGAACTTGAGGTAGATGTCCGCGCCGGTGATGGCGCTGAGGGTGGCGCTGTACTCGGTCGGCGTGCGCACGACCTTGCCCGAAATTCGCTCCGCCGCCGCGCGAACGTCGGCTGCGGTCAGGGGTGCGTCGGCGACGGCCCCGGGAGCGGTGTTGAGCAAAGTCTGGTGCATGGGGCCGCGACTAGAGGAAATGGCGACGAATTGAAAGCGAGCTTGGAGGCTGGATGTGGTTCGGACGCTCCGAAGCGGAAGAATGGATCACGCAGAGACGCGGAGAGTGTCGCGCCGGGCCGCAGGCGCCCTGGGCCTTATCGACGTCGCGGCACTCGCGGGGTCCTAAGGACGAACGGGCTTCGCCCAAGCGACGAAATCCTCTGCGTCTCCGCGTCTCTGCGTGACCCATTCCGCCTTCTGCCCACCCATCGTGCCGAACCCGCCATCCCGGACGCATCAAACCGCCGCTGCCCGGTTTGCTTTTGGCCAAAACCCGCTAGAACGCGCTCATGAGCGAGAGCATTCCTGAAAGCACCCCCGCAACTCCGGTAGAGCGCCGCAAGGTGTCCATGATCGGCCTCGGCACGATGGGCGGAGCGATCGCGCGGCACATCGGCGAGGCCGGTCACGAGCTGACGATCTACAATCGCACGCCCGAGCGCGCGCGCAAGTGGAGCGCGGACAATCCCGGCCTCGCCCACCGCATCGCCGCCAACCCGGCCCATGCGGCGCAGGACGCCGACGTGGTCATCACCTGCGTGGGCAACGACGACGACCTTGCCGACGTCGTGCTCGGCCCCAACGGCGTGTTCCGGATGCTGAAGCGCGGCGGCACCTTCATCGACCACACCACCGTCTCGGCCCGCATCGCCCGCCAGATCTCGGTCGAGGCGCGCGATCTCAAGATCCACTGCGTAGACGCGCCGATGACCGGCTCGCAGATCGGCGCGGAGAAGGGCACGCTCACCCTGATGTGCGGCGGGCGCGACGATGCGATCGAGGCCGCGCGGCCGATCATGGAAGCCTATTCCACGCGCATCGTCCATGTCGGCAAGCCCGGCTCGGGCCAGATCGCCAAGATGGCCAACCAGATCTGCATCGCCGGCAATGTCGCCGCGCTGGCAGAGGCGGTGCGCTTCGCGCAGGCCTCCCACCTCGACATGGAGAAAGTCTACGAGGCGATCTCCGGCGGCGCCGCGCAGTCGTGGCAGATGGACAACCGCTGGACCTCGATGGACGCGGACGAGTTCGACTTCGGCTTCGCGATCGACTGGATGAGGAAGGACCTCGGCCTCAGCCTCGAAGAAGGGCGGGGGCTCGGCGTATCGCTGCCGGTCGCCGCGCTGGTCGACCAGTTCTTCTCCGAAATCCAGGCACAGGGCGGCGGCCGGCTCGACACCAGCGCCATCATCAAGCGACTCCCCAAGAAGGGCAAGAAGTGAAGCATTCCATTGGGGCAGCCCTCGCGCTGCTCGCCGGGACCGCGATGGCGGGCTCCCTGTTCGTGTCCCCTGCCCTCGCCGACGTGCTGGTGGACAATGTCGAAGGCGTGACGGGTGACGGCAAGGGCGGGGTGGAGCGCTTCGAAGGCTTCCTGATCGGCCCCGACGGCACCGTCCTCCAGGTCTTCCACAAGGGCGACAAGCGGCCCAAGAAGGTCGACTACAAGGTCGACGGCAAGGGCCGCGTGGTCGTGCCCGGCATGATCGACGCGCACGCGCACGTCATGGGCACCGGCTTCGCGAAAATGACGCTCGATCTCTCAGCCGCCCGCTCGCTGGACGAGGCATTGTCGCGCGTGGCGGCATGGGCAGCGGCGCACCCGGACGCGCCGTGGATTCTCGGCAGCGGCTGGAACCAGGCGCAGTGGGGGTTGGACCGGATGCCCACCGCCGCCGAACTGGACGAGGTTACCGGCGGCAAGCCCGCCTGGCTCACGCGCGTGGATGGCCACGCCGGCTGGGCCAACTCCGCCGCGCTCGCCGCCGCCGGTATTACCGCCGCGACCGCCGACCCGGCGGGCGGTGAAGTCCTGCGCGTGGCCGGCTCGAAGGCGCCCGCCGGCGTCTTCGTCGATGCCGCCACCCGGCTGGTCGAAGCCAGGCTGCCGCGCGTGCGGCCCGAGGACCGCGACACCGCCCTCGGCGAAGCACAACTGGCCTTCCTCGCCTCGGGCGTGACCACCGTGGCGGACATGGGCACCACGATCGAGGACTGGCAGACCTTCCGCCGCGCCGCCGACACCGGGGCGCTGCGCGTCCGCGTGGTCTCCTACGCCGCCGGGATCGACGCCATGACCCTGATCGGCGGGCCGGGACCCAGCCCCTGGCTCTACGACGATCGGCTGAAGCTGAACGGCGTGAAGCTCTACCTCGACGGAGCGCTGGGATCGCGCGGGGCGTGGCTCAAGGCGCCTTATGCCGACGATGCGAAAGCGAAGGGCCTGCCGCAGATGAGCCAGACGCAACTCGGCAACCTGATGAGCCGCGCGGCGATGGACAACTTCCAGGTCGCCGTCCACGCCATCGGCGACGAGGCGAACGCCACCGTGCTCGATTCGATCGAGGAGCTTTCGGCCACCTACAAGGGCGACCGGCGCTGGCGGATCGAGCATGCGCAGATCGTCGACCCCGCCGACATCCCCCGCTTCGGCCGCAACGGCGTGATCGCCTCGATGCAGCCGCAGCACGAGGCTTCCGACCGTACCATGGCGGAGGCGCGGCTCGGCCCGCAGCGGCTGGCCGGCGCCTATGCATGGAAGTCGATCGCGGCCGCAGGGGCGACGCTCGCCTTCGGGTCGGACACCCCGGTCGAGCCCGCGCATCCCTTCGAGGGGCTGGCCGTGGCGGTAACCCGGCAGGGCGCGGACGGGCAGCCCGCCGGTGGCTGGCAGCCGCAGGAAGCGCTCACCCGCGAGGCCGCTCTGGCCGCCTACACCACCGGCGCGGCCTACTCGCTGTTCGCGGAAAACCGTCTCGGCCGCATCGCCAGGGGCTATCGCGCGGACTTCCTGTTCGTCGACACCGACCCGATGACCGCGACGCCCGCGGACCTGCGCGCAACGAAGGTCATGGAGACGTGGATCGGCGGCAAGCTCGCCTGGTCGGCGGCGCAGGATGGCGGCAAGGCCGGGGTGCGGCGGGACAAGAAGCCGGACTAGGATCGCAGGGCAGCGCCAGCGTCCCTCGACAAGCTCAGGACGAGCGGGGTTGGGGATGTGGCAAAGCGCATGATTTCCGGCTCAGGCTGTGCGGACTTGGGCATTTCCAGACCCATGAAATCCCGCTCAGGCTGAGCCTGTCGAAGCCCTCGCCGCAAGCGCTACTCCGCTGCGGCGCGGCCGGCGGCTTCGGCTTCCTTTTCGATGGCCTTTTCCTCGGCCGCGCGCTCCTTGGCGTCGCGACGTTCGGTGAACCACATCAGCACCAGCGTGCCCTCGAACAGCATGAGCAGCGGGATTGCCAGCAAGAGCTGCGAGATCACGTCCGGCGGCGTCGCCACGGCGGCGACGATGAAGACGCCGACGATCGCATAGCGCCGCGCGGCGACGCATTGCTGGCGCGTGACGATGCCCGCCCGGTTGAGCAGCATCAGCAGCACCGGCAACAGGAAGCTGATCCCGAAGGCGAGGATGAACTGCATGACCAGCGCCAGATAGTCGCCGGTGCCGGGCAATGCCTCCAGCTTGAGGCCGCCCTTCTGGCCCTCGAAACCGAGGAAGAAGTGGAAGGCCGTGGGCATGACCACGTAGTAGGCCAGCGCCGCGCCCATCGTGAACAGCACCGGGGTCGCGACGAGGAACGGCAGGAACGCCCGCTTTTCCTTGGCGTAGAGCCCGGGCGCGATGAAGGCCCAGATCTGGTTGGCGATGACCGGGAAGCTGACGAAGAAGGCCGCGAACATGGCGATCTTCACCTCGACGAAGAAGGCCTCGTAGAGCTTGGTGTAGATCAGCTTACCCTGCCCCGGCGGGAACGCCTCGGTCAGCGGGCGGACCAGGAAGGCGAAGATGTCGCCCGAGAAATAGAAGCACACGCCGAAGGCCACCGCGAAGGCAAGGAAGGCGCGCAGCAGCCGCCCGCGCAGCTCGACCAGGTGTTCGAGCAGCGGGGCCTGGGTATCGTCGATGTCGGCTATGCGGAAAGGCTGCATGGCGGTGGCCTCAAGGCGGGGGCGGCGGCAGGTGCAGCTCGGCCTGCCGGGTTTCGGTGCGGTCTTCCTTCGCCCCTTCGCCCTGCGGCGCGGCATCGGCGGGCACAGGGGCGGCGGGCACAGGGGCGGCGGGCGGGGAACCGGAGGGCGCGGCCATGTCCTCGGCGGTGGGGTTCATGGCGGGCAGCTGCGGGCTGGCCTTCATGATCGCCTCGTTCTGCTCGCGCCACTTGCGCTCCATCTCCTCCAGCTCGGCCTCGCGCACCATGGCGTCGAGACCGGACCGGAAGTGGTTGGAAACCTTGCGCATCTTGCCGATCCAGCGACCCGCCGTGCGCAAGGCCATCGGCATGTCCTTGGGACCGATCACGACGACCGCCACGATGACGATCATCAGCAGTTCGGATGCGCCGACGTCGAACATCGTCTCTCAGTCCCGTCCGCTCAGACCTGTTCGTTCTTGGTCTCGGCCGGGGTCGCCACCGGCGTCGGGGCCGGAGCGGGATCGACCTGCTGCGAGGCGATCTGCGCGGGGGTGGGGGTCGGCGTGGTGGAGGCGGCGGCCTTCTTGGCCTCTTCCTCGTTCATGCCTTCCTTGAAGCTCTTGATGCCCTTGCCGAAGTCACCCATGATTTCCGACACGCGGCCGCGTCCGAACAGCACGAGCACGATCACGAGGACGATCATCCAGTGCCAGATCGAGAAGCTACCCATAACCTCAACTCCAAAAAGCACGGCCGATTCCGACCGTCATCGCGCGCCCATCTAGGCGCTTTGGCGGCAAGTTGCCAGCCCGTCATGGTTCTGACCCATGTCCGTCACGTCTCAGTCAGGTTCAGCTTCGGCCCTTGATGAATCGGGCTTTTTCCCGGCTTCCGCCGATGTACCGAGCGCGGCCCCGATCATGTCCTCATCCACCGGATCGAGCAAGCCCGCAGCGCGCAACTCGTCGATGCCGGGCAATTCGCGGCGCGAGGCGAGTCCGAAATGGTCGAGAAATGCAGGCGTCGTCGCGTAGATCACGGGCCGCCCCGGCACCTCGCGCCGTCCGGCGACGCGCACCCAGCCCGCCTCCAGCAGCACGTCGAGCGTGCCCTTGGCGGTCTGGACGCCGCGAATCGCCTCGATCTCGGCACGGCTCACGGGTTCGTGGTAGGCGACGATGGCCAGCACCTCGGTCGCCGCGCGGGAAAGCCGGCGCAGTTCCTCCTTCTCGCGGCGAAGCAGGTGGGCGAGGTCGGGCGCGGTCTCGAAATGCCAGCGCCCGCCGCGCTCGACGAGCAGCACGCCGCGCCCTTCGTAGTGGCCCCTGAGTTCCGCCAACGCAGGCCGCACCTGCCCCGCGCCTTTCTCGCCGAAGCCGAGATGGAGCGCGACCTGTTCGGCGCTCAGCGGCTCCTCGGCGGCGAACAGCGTGGCCTCGACGGCACGGACGAGGTCATCGGGCTGCGTGGGCCCGGTCATGCGCCTTGCCTCCGGGGCTTCGACAGGCCCAGCCCGAGCGGGACGGAGAGGATGGAGCACGCAAGACCGCTCAGGCTGGGCCTGTCCAAGCCCCCGAACCCGCACACCCCGCTCACGGCTTCACCCCGCGCAGCCTGAGCGGCCCGAAGGTCTCGTCCTGCGCGATCTCGGCGCGGCCGGTGCGCGCCAGTTCCAGCGCGGCGACGAAGCTCGACGCCAGAGCCGAGCGACGCAGGCGCGGGTCGGCCCAGCTGTCCTGCGCGGGCGGCAGGAAGTCGCGCAGGTCCATCCAGTCGATCGCCACGCCGAGCATCGAGGCGACGCGCTGGATCGCGCTGTCGAGCGTCATCACCATGCGCTCGCGCACCATGTGGACGACGGGTTCGGAGCGGATCTTGACGTCGCCATAGGCACGCACGAGGTCGAGCCAGTTGCACTGCCACAGCGACTTGCGGTCCACGCGCAGCCCTTCGGGCGCACCGCGCAGGAACACGTCGCGGCCCAGCCGGTCGCGCGCCATCAGCCGTGCCGCCGCCTCGCGCATGGCGCCGAGGCGCTGGAGGCGCAATTGCAGGCGCAGCGCCAGTTCCTCGGGGCTCGGGTCCTCCTGCTCGTCGCGCGGCAGCAGCAGCGCGGACTTCAGGTAGGCGAGCCAGGCCGCCATCACCAGGTAGTCCGCCGCCAGTTCCAGCCGCAGCGCCTCGGCCTGCTCGATGTAGGTGAGGTAAGCATCGACCAGTTCGAGGATCGAGATGGCGCGCAAGTCCACCTTCTGCCGCCGCGCAAGGTCGAGCAGCAGGTCGAGCGGGCCTTCCCAGCCCTCGATCTCCAGATAGAGCTTGTCGTCCTGCCCCTCGACGCGCTCCTCGCCGTCCCACGCGCCGTCGAAGAGGGTGGCGTCCACGATCAGGCGGCCTGCAGCGCCAGCAGGGCGTCGCGACGGGCGATGAGCCGGGCGTGGTCGTCCGTGGCCTCGTCGCGCAGATCGCCGAAGCTCGCCAGCGCGCGGTCGAGGCGGGCGGCGGCCGCGTCGGTCATCGCCGGCAGTTCCCGCGCGATGCCGACCATGTCGTCCATCTTCGCCCAGCAGTTGAGCGCGAG
>DATKFS010000036.1:0-26254 GCA_035511275.1 Novosphingobium sp. | reverse complement strand
ACGCGGGCGTCGAGATCCACGCCTCTGACTGGACCGAGCATGGCTACGACCTGCCGCTGATCGTCGACATGCAGCCCGCCGGGCGGTTCCTGGGCGAACGCTTCCACCGCGCGGGCGGCGTGCCCGCGGTGATGTGGGAGCTGATGCGGGCGGGCGTCCTCGCCGACAACTGCCTCACCGTCACCGGCGGCACCCTGGTGGACAACCTCACCGGACGCGAGGCGCGGGACCGCGAGGTCATCCGCCCCTTCGCCGCGCCCTTGCGCGAAAAGGCGGGCTTCCTCGTCCTCTCGGGCAACCTGTTCGACTTCGGGATCATGAAGACCTCGGTCATCAGCGCGGACTTCCACGAGCGCTACCTCTCCCGCCCCGGCGAGGAAGGCCGGTTCGAGGCGCGCGCCATCGTGTTCGAGGGCGGCGAGGACTACCACCACCGCATCAACGACCCGTCGCTGGGGATCGACGCGAACTGCATCCTCGTCATGCGCGGCGCCGGGCCGCAGGGCTGGCCGGGTTCGGCCGAGGTGGTCAACATGCAGCCGCCCGACGCGCTGATCCGCGAGGGCATCCAGTGGCTGCCGACACTGGGCGACGGGCGGCAGTCCGGCACTTCGGACAGTCCCTCGATCCTCAACTGCTCGCCCGAAAGCGCGGCGGGCGGCGGGCTTTCGTGGCTGCGCACGGGCGACACGATCCGCATCGACATCCACGCGGGCACCTGCGACGCGCTGGTCGATGCGGCGGAGATCGCGCGGCGCAAGGCCGACGGGCCACCCCCCGTTCCGGCGAGCCACACGCCCTGGGAGGAGCTTTTCCGCGAGAAGACCGGCCAGATGGCGGACGGCGCCGTGCTCGAAATGGCGGTCAAGTACCGGGGGCTTGCGGCCAGGACGCCCCGCCACAACCACTGACGTCCGCCCTTTCCCCGCCACCGGAGACCTGTATCTGGCGGCGGCCCTAGCGATCCTGCGCGCCATGTCGTAAGCCGACCGTCATTCGGCATATCAATCGAGAAGACGACATGGCGCTGGTCAAGAAATCTACCCTGGGTTCCCGCGCCAAGCCGGCCGCCGCGCCGAGCCCGGCTGCCCCGCCCGTCGCCGCCCCGCCGCGTCGCCGCACCGCGCGGGGCCGCGCTCCCGCCTCCGCCGTCGACCGCATCGACCAGGCGACGCAGGAGCTTGCCAGCGGCCTTGGCGAGGCTTCGGCCGCCGCCGCCGAACTGCAGCGCACGATGGACCAGATCTCGAGCGGCGCCGAGGAGGCCGCCGGGGCCGCGCAGGAATCGCTGGGCCTGATCGGAGCGCTGGCCGCCAACTTCCGCGAGGCCCGCGCCCGCGCCGAAGATTCGCGGCGGCAGACCGAAGCCGTCCAGGGCAGCTTCGCCGAGATCAGCACCCAGATCGAGGGCTCGGTCGCCGCGATCGAACTGAGCGCGCGGCGCCAGCTCTCGACCGTGGACCTGATGGGCGCGCTGGAAGAGGCGGCGGTGCAGATCGACGCCATCGGCGCCCGGGTGGCCGACGTCTCCGACCAGACCAGCCTGCTCGCCCTCAACGCCACGATCGAGGCGGCGCGCGCCGGGGAAAAGGGCGCGGGCTTTTCCGTCGTCGCCGACGAAGTGCGCACGCTTGCCGAAGGGGCGGAGGCCGGGGCCAGCGAAATCCGGCGCCTTGCCGCCGGCATCGGCGAGGAAATCCGCCACATCGCCGACAAGGTTCGCGCGGCCTCCTCGCTCGCGACCAGCGAGGCGCAGTTGGGGCACGACGTCGTCGCGCGGCTCGGCGCGGCGCGCGACGAACTCCTGACGCTGGCCTCGGGCACGCAGGAAATTCTCCAGACCGCAGTAGAGGCCGAAAGCGCCGCGCGCGAGGCCGAGCGGGGCGCCGAGCAGGTCGCCAGCGCCGCCGAGGAACAGTCCGCCGCCGCCGCCGAGGCGCAGCAGGCGATCGAGCAGCAGGGCACCTCGCTGGAGGAAAGCCAGCAGACCGCGGAAGCCCTGGGCGACCTCACCGAGCAGCTCCAGGGCGAGCAGGTCGATGCCGTCGTCGTCGAACAGGTCGCCGCCGCCGCCGAGGAGTTGTCGGCCACCGTGCAGGAACTGTCGGGCGCATCCGGCCAGATCCTCGTCGCGCTGGAGCAGATCGGGCGCGGCACACACATCCAGGCCTCCGCCACGATCCAGTCCAACGCCGCGATGGGACAGATCGAGAAGGCGGCGCAGCTCGCCCAGTCCCGCGCGGACACGGCCAACACCGCGATCGGCGGGATCGTCGGATCGGTGCAGGAAAGCCGCGCGCTGATCGAGCGGCTCGTTGCCGGAGTCGGCGCGGCGCTGGACGAGGTCGGCGCCGTGCTGGCCCTGCTCTCGGCGCTCAACGACACGAGCCGCCGGATCGAGAAGATCGCCGACAGGCTCTCGCTGGTTTCCGTGCAGACCAGTATGCTGGCCGTCAGCGGCGCCGTCGAAGCGACGCGGGCCGGAGAGGCCGGACGCGGCTTCGCGACCGTCGCCGCCGACATCCGCAAGCTCTCGGGCGAGGCGGCGGAGAGCGCCGAGCAGACCGGCGACACCGTCCGCGTCATCCAGGACCACATCACCTCGGTCCGCCGCGACCTCGACCAGGTGCTCGGCGCCGGGCAGGCCGAAGTCGCGCGCAACCGCGCGATGGTGGACCGCTTCGCCCTCGTCGCCGCCGAACTGGAAGGGGCGCAGGCCCTCAACACCGCCATCCTGACCGGTTCGCAGGACATGCTGCGCTCCGTGCGCGAGGTGCAGAGCGGCACCAACCAGATCGCCGAGGCCGCCGACCTCGCCGCCACCGCCGCGCGCGAGGCGAGCGCGGCCGCCCGCCAGCAGGCGCAGGGTGCCGAGGCGCTGGCCGCGGCGATCGAGGAAATCGCCTCCATCGCCACCGTCCTCGCCGCGACCGGGGCCTGACCCCTTGGCCTCCGCCCCGGCCCTGTCGGAACAGACACTGACATTCAGCGTCGGCGAACGGCGCCTGGGCCTGCCCGCCTCGATCGTGCTGGAAGTGGCGCCGGTGCCGCGCATCGCCCGCGTGCCCCACGCGCCGCCTGCGCTGCTGGGCGTCGCCAGCCTGCGCGGCGCGGTCGTCCCGGTCCTGTCCGTCGCGCGCCTGCTCGGCGAGGCGGACGGCGCGATGGAGCGGGTGGTGGTGGTCGACCTCGACGGGCCGGTGGGGCTGGCGGTGACGGGGGTTTCCCATGTGGTCGACGACCGCGAGGCGGACGCCGTGGCGCGCATCGACGTCGCGGCGCTGGTGGCCCGCGCCATCCCCGCCCGGCCGCAGCGCCGCGCGGCGGGAAGCGGCATCGCCGTGAGCGACGTGGCCGGCACGGCGCAGACGGAAACGGTCGCGCTGGTCGCCTTCGCCGTGGGCGGGCAGGACTTCGCCCTGCCGCTCGCGACGATCGGGGAAGTGATGCGCCTTCCCCCCGAGATCGCCCGGATGCCCCATGCCGACGGCGTCGTCGTCGGCACCATCGCCGCGCGGGGGGCGGTCCTGCCGCTGCTGTCGCTGGCGGCGCTGCTCGCCCTGCCCGTGCAGCCGGCGACCGCGCGCTCGCGCATCGTCGTCGTGCGCATCGGCGCGCATCGCGTCGGCATGGTGGTGGACGCCATGCGATCGATCGCGCGCGTCCCCGAAAGCGAGATCGACCCCGTCCCGCAGGCCCTGAACCGGGGCGGACCGGAGGCGCGGATCCAGGCGATCTGCCGGATGGAGGGCGGCGGCAGGCTCCTGTCCGTCCTCGCCCCCGACCAACTCCTGCGCGAGGACATCACTGCCCGGCTGCTGCAGGGCCTTTCCGGAGACGAGCAAGAGATGACCGACGCCGCCACCCCGACGCGCGGCCACGGCGAGGACGAGCGCTTCCTGCTGTTCCGCATCGGCGAGGACACCTTCGGCCTGCCCATCGCCGCCGTGCAGGAAATCGTCCCCCTGCCCCCGCGCCTGACCCCGCTGCCCAAGGCGCCGGACTTCGTCCTGGGCGTCATGACCGTGCGCGGGCAGGTCATCCCGGTGATCGACCAGTCGCGCCGCTTCCACGGCACTCCCACCGCCGGGGCGAAGCCGCGGGTGATCGTGGTGCAGATCGGCACGCTGACCGCCGGCTTCCTCGTCGATGCCGTCTCCGAAGTCGCGCAAGTGGCGGCGGCGGAATTGCGCGACGCGCCGGAACTCGGCACCGGGGGAGCGCGCGTGTTCGACCGCGTGGCCGCCCTCGACGGCCGCGACGCGCTGGTGCTCATCGTCAGCCCGCAGGAGCTTCTCGACCGCGCCGAACGGGATTTGCTGGCCAGCCTCGGCAGGAAGGCCGCGAAGACCGCACCGTGATCCGTCTCATGATCGTCGACGATTCCGCGCTGATGCGGAGGCTTCTGACGGAAATCTTCACCGCCGCGGGCGACTTCGAGATCGCCGTCGCGAACGACGGGGTGGATGCGCTCGCGAAGCTCGATGGCTTCGCGCCGGACGTCGTCACGCTCGACATCCACATGCCCGGCATGGACGGCCTGACCTGCCTCGACCGGATCATGGTGCAGCGCCCCTGCCCGGTCGTCATGGTGTCCTCGATGACCGCCGAGGGGGCCGAGGAGACGCTGGAGGCGATGGCGCTCGGCGCGGTGGACTTCATCGAGAAGCCCCGGGGCGCGGTGTCGCTGGAGATCGACGCGATCGCGGCGACGCTGGTCGACAAGGTACGCGCGGCCTCGCAGGCGCGCATTTCCCGCACCATGCGCCTTCGCGAGCGGGTCCGCGCGGCAAACTCGGCCGTGCTTGGCGGGGCGCGCGTGGGACGCGTTGCCCTCCCCGCGCCCTCGCCGCCGCTCGATCCTTCCGCCATGGGGCTCGTGCTCGTCGGCAGTTCCACCGGCGGACCGCCCGCGCTGGACGCGCTGCTGACGGGGTTGCCGCAGGACTTCCCGTGGCCCATCGTCATCGCCCAGCACATGCCGGGGACATTCACCGGTCCGCTCGCCCGCCGCCTCGACCGGATCTGCGCCATCGAGGTCCGGGAAGTCACCGCCACGACGCCGCTGCTGCCCGGCCACGCCTATATCGGCAAGGGCGATGCCGACGTGATCCTGTCCCGCCGCGCCGGCGCCGTCGTCGCCATGCCCGCGCCCAGCGACCCGACCCTGTTCTGGCATCCCAGCGTCGACCGGCTCGTCGACAGCGCGATGCGGGCGGTTGCACCCGAAAGGCTGGTTGGCGTGTTGATGACCGGCATGGGCACGGACGGAGCAGCGGCAATGAGCAGGTTGAAGCAGCGGGGCGGACTGACCATCGCCGAAGCTGAGACGACCGCCGTCGTCTGGGGCATGCCCGGCGCGCTGGTGGGCATGGGCGGCGCGGCGCTCGTGCGCCCGCTAGACGAGATCGCCGGGGAACTCACGGCGCTCCTCTGCCGGTGACGGACAGCCCCGCATCCAACACCCCGCCGCCACTTTCCGCCGAGGACATCGCCCTCGTGGGCGAACTGCTCTACCGCTGGACGGGCATGATCTTCGGCGAGAACAAGCGCTACTACATCGAGCGCCGCATCGCCGAGCGCATGAAGCGCAGCCGCGTCGCCACGGTGAAGGCCTACCTCGGCTTCGTCGCCAGCCACATCGGCGAGCGCGAGGCGCTCATCAACGCCTTCACCATCAACGAGACCTATTTCTACCGCGAGGAGCACCAGCTTGCCGCGCTCGCGGCCGACATCCTGCCCGGCATCGTCGCATCCAAACGCCCGGGCGACCTCGTGCGGATATGGTCGATGCCCTGCTCGACCGGGGAGGAGGCCTATTCGATCGCGATCTGGCTGCTGGAGAACTGGCCGCTGGTCGATGCCTACAACGTCGAGATCATCGGCTCTGACATCGACACCGTCGCGCTCTCCAGGGCCGAGGAGGGACACTTCACCGAGCGGTCGCTGGCCCGGCTGCCCCCGGCGGTCCGCGAAGCCTACTTCGAGGTCGAGGACGGGCACCACCGGCGCATCATCCAGGACCTTCGCGAATCCGTGCGCTTCGTTCCCGCCAACATCATCGATCCCGCGACGATGGCGGCGATGGGCACTTTCGACGTGATCCTGTGCCGCAACCTGCTGATCTACTTCGACGATGCCGCGCGGCTGCTCGCCGCCAACAACCTCTACGACTGCCTCAATCCGGGCGGCTACGTGTGCCTCGGCCACAGCGAGTCGATGGGCCGCATCTCCGACCGCTTCACGCTCGCTCGCCTTCCCGACGCAATCGTCTATCATCGGCCGTGATGGACGAACTCCTCGAACAGTTCCTGATCGAAGGACGCGAACTCGTGGCGCAGGCGGGCAAGGACCTCTCAGCCCTCGCCCGCGATCCGCGCGATGCCGCCGCGATCGACAGCGCCTTCCGGGCGATCCACACGCTCAAGGGCTCGTTCGGCGTCTTCGCGCTGGCCCCGGCGGAGCGCCTGCTGCACGCCGCCGAGGACATGCTCGACCGCGCCCGCCGCGATGCGGGAGTGCTCGATGGCGGCACGGTGGCGGCGCTCGTCGCGTGCCTGGACCAGACCGACCGCTGGATCGACGACATGGAGCGCAGCGGCGCCCTGCCCGACGATGCCGAGCGGGTCAGCACCGCCAGCACCGCGCTGCTGAAGCCCGCCGCGTCGCCGGCGAAAGCCGGTGCCGAACCCTCTCGCCCGGCGGAATGGGTCGAGGCGCTCAAGACCCGCGAGGCGGACCTCATCGCGCAGGCCGGCGCCGCGCTCGTCGTGTTCCGCTACGCACCCGACGCGGAATGTTTCTTTCGCGGCGAGGACCCGCTCGTGGTGGCGGAAGCGGTTCCCGGGCTGCTGGCGCTGGCCGTCCTGCCGACGGGCGGCGACTGGCCGGGCGCCGAGGAACTGGAGCCGTTCTCGTGCTTCAGCGTGCTCGAAGGGCTGAGCACGTCGTCGCTGGAGGAGGTGCAGGCCGCCTTCCGGATGCAGCCGGACCAGGTGCAACTGGCCCGCATCGAACCCACCGCCGCCGAGAAGGCTCCGGGCGAGGCGCGCGGCGATGCGACGCTGCGGGTCGATGCCGCGCGCCTCGATGCGCTGGCGGACGGGCTGGGCGATCTCATCGTCGCGATCAACGCGCTGGCCCCGCTCGCCGCCGAGGCGCAGCAGGTCGACCGCGCGCTGGCCGCCCGCATCCGTGCGGCGCAGGCCGGGATCGAGGGGGTGACGGCAAAGCTGCACCGCAACCTCGCGGCGGTGCGCATGGTGCCGCTCGAACCCGTCCTGCGACGCCTGCCGCGCATGGCCCGCGAGATCGCCGAGACGCTGGGCAAGCGTGTGTCGCTGTCCATCTCCGGCGAAGGCATCGAAGTGGACAAGCAGGTCGCCGACGGCCTGTTCGAACCGCTGCTCCACCTGCTGCGCAATGCCCTCGACCACGGCATCGAATCCCCTGATGACCGGGCGGCGGCGGGCAAGCCCCCAGAAGGCGCGGTCAGCCTCTCGTTCCGGCGCGACGGCGACAGGATCACCGCGACGCTGCGCGACGACGGCGCGGGGATGGACCCCGGCCGCATCCGGCAGGCGGCAGTGGCGCGGGGGCTGCTCGCCGCCGATGCCGCCGCGGCGCTGTCCGAGGCTGCCGCGCTGCAGCTCATCTTCCTGCCCGGCTTCTCGACGGCAGGCACCGTCACCGAAGTCTCCGGGCGCGGAGTGGGCATGGACGCGGTGCGCGCGGCGGTCGAGAAGCTGCGCGGGACGATCGAGATCGACAGCGCGCGGGCCCAGGGCACCGCGTTCCACATCCACCTGCCCGTCAATGCGCTGACCACGCGGCTGCTGGTGGTGGAGGTGGCGGGCGAACGCTACGGCGTGGCGCTCGACCAGGTGGTCGAGACGGTGCGCGTCGATCGCGCCGCGCTGCTGCCGGTCGGCACCGGGCTCGCCTGCGTGCTGCGCGACAGGACCGTGCCGGTGCTCGACCTTGCCGAACTGCTCGATGCGCAGGCCGTACAGGGCGACCATGCGAAGCTGGTCGTCACGCGCTCGCGCGGGGAGCCTGTCGCCCTGCGCGTGGATGCCTTCGCCGAGCGCATCGACACCGTGCTGCGCCCGCCGGGCGGCCTGCTCGCCTCGGCACGCGGAGTCATTGGCTCGGCGCTGATGGGGGACGGCGGGGTGCTGCTCGTCCTCGACCTGCCGGAGCTGGCGGCATGACGGTCCGCGTGCAGGACGGCATCGTGACCCTCGAAGGCCGCTGCCCCGCCGCCGATGCGGAAAGCCTGCTGGTGGCGTTGCAGGCCCACCCCGGCGCCACCGTCGACGTCGCCGGGGCCAAGCGGCTGCACATGGCGGTCCTGCAGGTCCTGCTGGCGCTGCGCCCGCCGCTCGGCGGCATCCCGGAATGCCCGGCCTTCGCCGCAAATATCCTCGCCCGCCAAATTTCCAATGGCGACAAGGCAACATAACTTTCCTAACACAGTTCCTGATAGCCCGCCCCATCATGGCGGCCCGGAGTACCCTATGCCCGTTACCGTCCTGATCGTTGATGACAGCAAGCTCGCGCGGATCGTTGCCGGCAAGGCCCTTGCCGAACTCCAGCCCGAGTGGAGCAAGATCGAGGCCAGCAGCGCCGCACAGGCCCTCGAGGTCATCAGCGGGCAGACCCCGGACGTCGCGCTGATCGATTTCAACATGAGCGAGAAGGACGGCCTCGAACTTGCGGCCGAGTTGCGCGTTCTTCTTCCCGACATGCCGATCGCCATCATCACCGCCAACATCCAGGACGAGATCATCGCCCGCGCCCGCGAAATCGGCGCCGCCTTCGTCGCCAAGCCGGTCACGCCCGACGCGCTGGAGCCGTTCCTTTCCGGCGCCGCCCTGCGCCTGCGATCGCCACGCCCGTGATCCCCGACAGCGTGGCCCTCGCCGAGCTTGAGCGGGACGCCCTCACCGAAATCGTGAACATCGGCGTCAGCCGCGCCGCATCGAGCCTGCGCAAGATGATCGGCGACCAGGTGCTGCTGTCCGTCCCCTCGATCGAGGTGGTCAGCCAGCGCCGCGCCGCGCGCCTCATCAGCGAGCGCGAAGTGAGCGACCTCGTCGCCGTGCGGCAGGACTTCTCCGGCCCGTTTTCCGGCCGCGCGCTGCTCATCTTCCCCGAGACGAACAGCCTCGAACTCGTGCGCGCCGTCACCGGCGACGAGCTTTCGGCGGAGGAAGTGCTCGAGATGGAGCACGAGGCGCTTGCCGAGACCGGCAACGTGATACTCAACTCGTGCCTTGCGACGATGGCGAACATGCTCAAGCGCTCGCTCAGCATGACCATTCCGGAAGTCCTGCGCGGCACCGGCGCCAGCCTGTTCGAAGTCGACGAGGACAGCGCGGCGGAGGGGCTGGTGCTGTTCCTCTACATCGACTTCGCCGTGCGCAGCCGCGACATCCGCGGCTACATCGCGATGATCATGGACATCCCCTCGCTGGCGACGCTCAAGGAACTTCTCGAAGAGTTCATCGCGCGCGTCGTCGGCGACGACGCCTGACGCGCGATGATCGGGGCGGATCACATCGGTTCGGTACTGGCGGCGGCCGGGGCCAGCGGAACTTGGGACTGGGACATCCCGGCCGATACGCTCAATGTCGACGCGCCCTTCGCCGAACTCTACGGGATCGCGCCTGAGGATGCGGCCGACGGCCTGCCCACCGGCACCTTCTTCAAGGCGATCCACCCCGAGGACCGCGCCAGGATCCGCATCGCCGTCGCCGGAATCCTCGCCGGCGCGGAACTGTTCTCCAAGGAATACCGCATCGTCACCCCGCGCGGCGCCACGCTGTGGATGCATGCGCGCGGGCGCTGCCACTTCGACGCGAACGAGCAGCCGGTGCGCTTCACCGGCCTCCTCGTCGACGTCACGGAACGCAAGCGCACCGAGGAACGCCTCCGCGTCGCCCAGACGGCGGGCGGCATCGGCACCTTCGAATACGTGGACGGCTATGCGACCGCCGCCGTGTCGGAAGAATTCTGCCGCCTGCTCGGCCTGCACCCGGCACCGGCGCTGCCGGTCCAGACCATCAACAGCGTGCTCGACGCCGCCGCCGCCCCGCTCATCCCCGGTCCGCGCGGCGGCGCGATGCCCGACGGGCTCGACGCCGAGTTCCAGGTCGTGCGCAAGGACGATGGCGCCCTGCGCTGGATCGCGCGCCGCGGCGAAATCGTCCGCGAAGGTGCGGGCTATCGCCTCGTAGGTGTCATCTACGACATCACAACGACCAAGGAACAGGAAGCCGCGCTCCGGGTCCTGAACGAGACGTTGGAGACCCGCGTCGAGCAGGAAGTGGCGATCCGCCGGAAGACCGAGGAGGCGCTCCGTCAGGCGCAGAAGATGGAGGCGGTGGGCCAGCTTACCGGCGGAATCGCCCATGATTTCAACAATCTGCTGATGGCGATCATGAGCAGTCTGGCACTGCTGGAAAAGCGCCTGCCGGCAGATCCGAACATCTCCCGCCTGATCGACAATGCCATGCAGGGCGCGCAACGCGGCGCGGCCCTGACCCAGCGGATGCTCGCCTTCGCCCGACGCCAGGACCTCGTGCCCGAACGGATCGACATCCCCGAACTGGTGTTCGGAATGCGTGATCTCGTCGAGCGCACGCTCGGCCCGGCCTGGTCGCTGGATCTGGAGTTCCCCGATCGCCTGCCCCCGGTCCTCGCGGATGCCAACCAGCTCGAAATGGCGCTGCTGAACCTCGCGGTGAACGCGCGGGACGCCATGCCCGATGGCGGCGTCATCCGCATCACCGCCGACCAGAGGAACACGGTGGGCGGCGAAGCCGGCGAACTCGCGGCCGGCGAATACATCGCCCTGTGCGTCATCGATACCGGCGTCGGCATGGACGAAGCCACGCTGGCCCGCGCTGCGGAACCCTTCTTCACGACAAAGGGCGTGGGCAAGGGCACGGGCCTTGGCCTCTCCATGATCCACGGCCTCGCCAAGCAATTGAACGGCAGTTTCCTGCTGGAGAGCACTTACGGGCATGGCACCGTGGCCACGCTCTGGCTGCCCGTCGCGCTCGACGACGAGGCCCGCGTGCCCTTGGCCGCGGCGCCTCTTGCGCCGGAATCGTCGACCTCCCGCCTGAAGATCCTCGCCGTGGACGACGATGGGCTGGTGCTGATGAACACCGTGGCGCTGCTGGACGACCTGGGCCATGAAGTGCTGGAAGCCAGTTCGGGCGAACAGGCGCTGACCCTCATCCGCGCGCATCCGGACATCGACGTCGTCATCACCGACCAGGCCATGCCCAGGATGACGGGCACCCAGTTGGCCGACCTGCTCACCGAGGAACGCGGCGAAGTGCCGGTCATCCTCGCCAGCGGCTACGGCGACGTTCCCCCCGGCGCCCAGCAGCGGATCGTGCGCCTCGGCAAGCCGTTCAACCAGGCGATGCTGGAAAAGGCGCTGGGCCAAGCCATGGGCGGCGCGCGCTAGGCGCGCTCACTCCCAGTACGGCGGCGTCCCGATCGAGCGGCGCAGCCACTCCGTCAGCGCCGCGACTTTCGCCGAGGAACTACGGTTGCGGGGATAGGCGATGTAGAGTTCGGCCCCTTCCGCCTCCATGCCGACATCGATGCGCAGCAGCGCCCCGCTCGCCAGTTGCTCGTGCACGAAGAACGTCGGCAGCAGTGCTATGCCGAGCCCCGCCAGCGCCGCATCGCGCATCACGATCCCGTTGTTCACCCGCAGGCACGCGCGCGGGCGCAGGACGATCTCGCCTTCCGGGGAACTGAAGCGCCAGTCCGCCGAGCGGTTCGAATAGAGGATCGCGCAGGCCCGCCCCAGTTCGTCCAGGCTGGAGGGCGTACCGTGCTTGGCCAGATGGTCCGGCGTAGCGACGAGGACCCGGCGGCTTGATGCGAGGCTTTTGGCGATCAGGCGGGTGTCCTTGATGGGTCCGTGCCGGATCACGGCGTCGTATCCGTCGGCGGCGACGTCGATGAACTTGTCGTCGAGGTCGATGCTGAGTTCCACTTCCGGATGGGCCAATAGGAATGCGTTGATCATGCGGCCGAGGTGCAGCGTCCCGAAGCCGATCGGCCCCGCCAGTCGCAGCGGCCCCGAAAGCGAGCCGCGCCGCTCCGCGATTTCGGCCCGCGCCTCCTCGGTTTCGCGCACGATGCGGCGGGCCCTTTCGAGGAACAGTTCGCCCTCGCCGGTCAGCGAGAGCTTGCGGGTCGTGCGCTGCATCAGGGTGGCGCCGAGCAGCCGCTCCAGTTCGGACACGCGATCGCTGACCACCGACTTCGCCAGCCCGAGCCGGCGCGCCGCTTCGCTGATCGATCCTGCTTCCGCCACCGCGACGAATGCAGCCACCCCCTCCAACTTGATCATCGTACGCCATTCCCGAAAGCCGGTTCCGGAATTTGCCGGCTAGTCCCGACGATGGCCTGAAATCATCTTGCCGTCGACGGTCCGCGGACAGGGCGGACGCAGGAGGCAACACAGATGTTCACACGGATTATCGCGGCGGCCCTCGCTCTGGCGGTCGCCACCCCTGCCCTGGCGCAGGTCACGCCCTTCCCCGCCAGCTTCCGCACCGAGGAGGTGGCGGCCAACGGCACCACCATCCACACGCGCATCGGCGGAAAGGGACCGGCGGTGGTCCTGCTCCACGGCTACGGCGAGACGGGGGACATGTGGGCGCCCCTGGCCGCGGACCTCGCGCGGGACCATCTCGTCATCGTGCCCGACCTTCGCGGCATGGGCCTCTCCGCGAAGCCTGCCGCCGGGTATGACAAGAAGACGCAAGGGCAGGACATCGCCGCCGTGCTCGACGCGCTGAAGGTCGGCAAGACCGAACTCGTCACGCACGACATCGGCAACATGGTGGGATACGCCTTCGCCGCGCAGAACCGCACCCGCGTGACGCGCTTCGTGCTGATGGATGCGCCGCTGCCGGGCGTCGGCCCCTGGGACGAGATTCTCAAGAATCCACTGCTCTGGCACTTCCGCTTCGGCGGCCCGGACATGGAACGGCTCGTGGCAGGCCGGGAGCGCATCTATCTCGACCGGTTCTGGAACGAGTTCTCGGCACGGCCCGAGGCGTTCAGCGAGGGATCGCGCGTGCACTATGCGGCGCTCTATGCGCAGCCGGGCGCCATGCATTCGGGCTTCGCCCAGTTCGCCGCCTTCGACCAGGACGCGATCGACGACAAGGCCTTCGTCGCGCAAGGCAAGCTCACCATGCCCGTGCTGGCGATCGGCGGTGAGAAATCGTTCGGGCCGATGATGGCCACGGTCATGCGCTTTGCCGCGTCCGACGTGCAGGAAGCGACCATCCCCGATGCCGGCCACTGGCTCATGGAGGAACAGCCGACGGCTACCATCGCCACGGTGCGCCGCTTCCTGGACGCGGGCAAGTGAGCGGCGCATCGGCGCGCGCCGCGCTTGCTGCGTTGCTGGCGCTCTGGGCGGGCAGTGCCTCCGCGCAGGACAGGGAGCTTCGTCTGTCCGCCGACACCATAGAGACGCTGCCCGTCGTCCCGGCGGGAGCGGGCACTTCGGGATTGGCGGCGATCGAGACGCGCATCCTCTCGGGCGATCCTTCCAAGGCCGGTCCGTACACGATCTCGATCCGCGTCCCGCCGAACGTGCGCATCGCCGCGCACACCCACAAGGATGCGCGATCGGCGGTGGTGGCGGCCGGGCTTTGGCACTTCGGCTACGGCACCAGCGCGGACGCGGCGAAGTCGGTCCCGCTTCCCGCCGGCAGCTTCTACACCGAACCTGCGGGCGATCCTCATTTCGCCTGGACCGGCCCGGAGGGCGCGGTAGTCCACATCACCGGCGTCGGCCCCTCCGACACGCATTACACCCAGCAGGAGAATCGCAAGTGACGGATTTCACAGGCAAGACCGCTCTGGTCATCGGCGGCAGCCGGGGCATCGGCGCCGAGATCGTGCGCAGGCTCGCGGCGGACGGAGCGACCGTGATCTTCTCCTACGCCGGATCCGCAGAGGCCGCAGCCGCGCTTGCCGCCGAGACCGGCGCCAGCGCCGTCCGGTCCGACGCCGCGGATCGTTCGGCGGTGATCGCACTCGTCGCCGAGGCCGCGCCCATCGACATACTCGTCGTCAATGCGGGAACGCTGGTGCTCGGCGATCCGCTTGAGCAGGACCCCGACGCGATCGACCGGATGATCGACATCAACGTGCGCGCACCCTACCACGCGGCGGTCGAGGCCGCGCGCCGGATGCCGGACCAGGGCCGGATCATCTTCATCGGCTCGACCAACGGGGATCGGATCCCGTTCGGCGGCGGCTCGGCCTATGCGCTCACCAAGTCCGCGATCCAGGGCCTGACGCGGGGCCTTGCCCGCGATTTCGGGGCGCGGGGCATCACCGTCAACGCCGTCCAGCCCGGACCCACCGACACCGACATGAACCCCGGTGGCGGTCCCATGAGCGAAACCATGCACAGCTTCATGGCGATCAAGCGCCACGCCCGGCCGGACGAGGTCGCCGGCATGGTCGCCTACCTCGCAGGAACGGAAGCGGGCATCGTCACCGGTGCGCTCCACACCATCGACGGTGGCTTCGCCGCTTGATGCATGTCGCCCGCCCCCGTGCTTCGGTCGGGGCGGGCGCATCTGCTCAGGCCCGACGCAGGGGTTCCACGATCGCGGCGATGTCCTGCTCGCCATGGCCGGCGCGTTCGGCCTCCAGGAAGCGCTCCCTTGCCGCCAGGGCGATCGCGGACTCGATCCCCGCATCGGCAAGGGCGCGGAGTGCATATCCGATGTCCTTCGCCATCAGCGGCACCAGGAAGTTCGGGTCGTAAGCGCGGTCGAGCATACGGCGACTGACGGTCCTCACCAGCGGACTGGCGGGTGCACCGTCGGTGAGGACACCAACCGCCTTTTCCACGTCCATCCCGGCCTTCTCGAACAGTGCGACGGCTTCGGCGAGGCTGGCGGCCTGCACGCCGCACAGGAAATTGCTCGCCAGCTTGACGGTCGCTGCGCTGCCCACCGGGCCAAGGTGCACCAGTGCGCTGCCCATCGCCTCGAACGCGGGCCGGGCCATATCGACGACCGCCGTCTCGCCACCGACGAGGAACCGCAGTTCGCCCTGCGCCGCCTGGTCGCGGCTACCGGTGACCGGCGCCTCCAGGAAGTGCACGCCCCGCCGGCCCGCAAGAGCTTCCAGTTCACGCACCCATTCGCCCGTGAGGGTGCTGGAATCGATCGCCACCGCACCTTCGTCCATGACTGCAAGGGCGCCGTCCGCACCGGTCCACACCGCGCGCGACACGCCGTCATCCGCCAGCATGGCCAAGACGATGCGGGCACCCTGAACCGCTTCGGCGGGCGTCGGCGCGATCCGGGCGCCGGCTTCGGCCAGTGCCTGCGCCTTCTGCACCGTCCGGTTCCACACGGCGACGTCGAACCCCGCCGCCAGCAACCGCCGCGCCATGCCCGACCCCATGATCCCGAGGCCGAGGACGGCTACCTTATGCTTCGTCATCCGATCACCTTGCAGCGCGAGAGGGCATCCTCGCCGTGTCCCGGGACAGACCCGGAAAGTTGTCACCAAGGCCGATGTGCCCGTCCACCGGCTCAAATTGGGTCATCTACGTCCACCCGGCCAAGCCCCGATCACACGAGCCCGGTGAACGAATACAGCGCGACGGCGAAGAACACCGCTCCGGTCTTGATCGCCGTGATGCCGAGGATTGGCATGTAGGCCTGCCGGTGGGTCAGGCCGCATACCAGCAGCAGCGTCACGATCATGCCGTTGTGGGGCAAAGTGTCCATCCCTCCCGATGCCATTGCGGAAATCCGGTGCACCGCCTCCAGCGGAATCCCTTCTCCATTGGCGAGGGCGATGAACTTCTCGGAGAACGCGCCAAGTGTCAGGCTGAGACCGCCGGAGGACGACCCGGTCATGCCCGAGAGCACGTTGGTGATGACCGCGACGTTGAGCAGGGGGTTGCGGATGCCGGACAGCGCTTCGCCGATGATGCGGAACCCCGGAAGCGCCGCGATGATAGCTCCGAAGCCGTATTCGGACGCGGTGTTGAGACCGGCGAGCAACGCGCCGCCGACGGCCACGTGGGTCAGGTCGGCAAGGCGGGGCAGGATGCGCCGCCACGCTATGGCGATCGCAACGAGAATGCCGGCGACCAGCGCGGCCTCCACGGCCCAGATCCCGGCGTTCGCCTTGACGTCCTCGACGACGGGCGAGCCCGTTCCCGCCCCGCCGAGCAGCACCGCCGCATCCGCGCCGTAGTAGGTCTGGATGAGCGTCAGCGCCAGGCGGTTGCCGAAGCCTACGACGATCAGCGGCAGCAGGGAGAGCCACAGCTTCGGCCCCTCGGACGCGTCGACGACTTCGGGCTCCTTGATGTGGTCGACGCCGTAGCCTTCGCCCGCGACCCGCGCCTTGCGGCGTTCCCATTCCAGGTAGGCCCAGCCCAGGCAGAACGAGAAGAGCGAGCCGGCGATGCCGAGCACCGGCGCCGCGAAGCCATCGGTCTTGAAGAAGGTGGTGGGGATGATGTTGGCGATCTGCGGAGTGCCCGGCAGCGCGTCGAGCGTGCCGGTCAGGGCCGCGAGGGCGATAGTCGCCGGGATCAACCGCTTGGGAATGTCCGCGCTGCGGAACATCTCCGCCGCGAAGGGGTAGACCGCGAAGACCACGACGAAAACGGATACGCCACCGTAAGTCAGGATCATGCCGACCAGCGTGATCGCGAGGATCGCCTGCTGCGGGCCGAGCAGCCGGGTGATGGCCTGTACGATCGTGCGGGCAGCGCCCGATGCCTCCACCAGCTTCCCGAATATGGCGCCGAGCAGGAACACCGGGAAGTAGTTCTGAACGAAAGTCGCCGCCTTCTTCATGAACAGGCCGCTATAGGCCGGCGCGACGCTGGACGGTTCGGTGAACAGTACCGCGAGCATCGCCAGTACCGGTGCAAGCAATATGACGCTGTATCCGCGATAGGCGAAGAAGATAAGCGCGGCCAACGCGGCCAGACAGATGACTAGGCTCATTTCCCCTCCAAGGTTATTCCCTTCGCACTCGCCAGCCCGCAACGGCGCGTGAATCCCGTTGCCGCCCCGCGCTTCCCGTTCGCGAGAATGAAGTCGGACCCGGCCTGGTCGAAACCGCCCAAGAGTGTCGCGATATCGCCGCCGCCGTCCGCGTGACCCGGAGCAAGGGTTTGGCCGCCACCACGCGGTTGTCAAGCCGCACTACGGCGAGGTCATCCGGCGGAAATCCGGCGCGGACCGGCGCTGGTGCCGACCGAGGGCAACTGCCTAGCGGGGGCAGCCCACCGGATCGTTGCGCTTGCAGGCCGGGTTGGTGCGTTCCCATTCGGCCCTTGCCGCGCTGTAGGCGGATACGTCCGCATCGTATCGACGCACCAGTTCGGCATAGGCCGCATCGTCCCGCTCCTGGCGGACCCGGTTGGTCGCGATGGCGGCCTCATGCGCGCTCAGGCTCTCGCGGTGGGCCTCGATATCGGCCTGTGCCTTGGCGGCCTGTTCCTGGTTGAGTGCCTTGCGCCGCGCCTCGGGATCGCCGGGTTCTGCCGCGCTGCCTTGAGGAACCTCCTCGGCTGCGCGGGCGCTCATTGCAGCCGGCAGGCAGGCCAGCAGGACGCCGAGGACAAGACCGATACGCCGCATCGATGACACCTTTCTCAAGCGGGAACACCGCCGCGCCCTGCAGGGATGTCCGCGATCGAAGCAAGCGGGTCGCTCTCGATCCGTGCGGAGGGGCAGTGCGATGGCATCCTGCGTTTCTGCACTGGATGGTCGCCGATGCGCAAGGCGGGATTTCCGCCCCGTGCCCATCGCCGGCTTTGCCTGCTATAGTCGCCGCGAATGTTCGACGCCGCCCATCTCGCCCTCGCCTATCTGTTGCTGGAATGGGCCATCCGTGTCGCGATGATCGTGGTCATCCCCCTGCGTCGTCCTCCCGAGGCCGCGCGAAGCTGGTTGCTGCTCGTGCTGTTCCTGCCGGTGCCGGCACTGTTGCTGTTCCGCATGATCGGCACCGCGCGCTTCCCGATGTGGCGGCGAGAGCGCTTCGACGAGGTCGCCCCCTTGCGCCAGGGCATCGCCGCCGCCTTGCCCGGACCGGACGAACAGAGGCAGATCGCCCGTCTCGCCCGGCACATCGGCGGATTTCCGGCATGCGACGGCAATCGCATGGACCTTGAAGACGACTACGAAGCCATCGTTTCCGCCATGATCGCCGCCGTCGACGATGCGCGGCGCAGCGTGCATCTCCAGACCTACATCTTCGCGGACGACGCCACCGGTCTCCGGATGGCGGACGCTCTTGCCCGGGCGGTCGGGCGCGGCGTGAACGTGCGTGTCCTCGTCGATGCGCTGGGCAGCCGCCCCTGGGCAAAACGCAGCATGGCGATCCTGCGCGGCGCGGGGGTGGATGCCCACCTGACGCTGCCGATCCGCTTCGCCTCCCTGCGCCGAGCGCGGGGCGATCTTCGCAATCACCGCAAGCTGTGCATCGTCGATGGCAGGATCGCGTTCGTCGGCTCGCTGAACGTGGTGGACCGCGACTTCAAGCCGGGCATCGTCAACGACGAACTGGTCGCCCGTGTCGAAGGCCCGGTCGTGGCCGCGCTCGACGCGGTATTCTGCACCGACTGGCACCTCGAGACGAACCGTATACCCGCCGCCTGCTCCATACCCAAGCGGTGCGGGACTTTCACGCTCCAGGCCGTGCCCAGCGGTCCCGACTACGGCGCGCTCGGCTACGAACGGCTGCTGGTGGAAATGGTTCATGACGCGCGCGAGCGGGTGGAGATCGTCACGCCCTACCTCATCCCCGACGAGGCGCTTCTGGTCGCGATGAAGAATGCCGTCGCGCGCGGCGTGCGGGTGACGCTGATCCTTTCAAAAGTGATCGACCAGAAGCTCGTCCGGCTCGCGCAGCGATCGTTCTACGACGAATTGCTGCGCTCAGGCATCGTGATCCTGCGCTATCGTGACAGGCTGCTGCATACGAAGAGTGTGGCGGTGGACGGTCGCACCGGGATCGTCGGATCGAGCAACGCGGACATCCGCTCGTTCATGCTCAATGCGGAGATCAGCCTGCTGATCCCAGACCCGGCGGCGACCGCGATCCTCGAACGTGTTCACAAACGCTATATCCGGGAAAGCGACCCACTGACGCTCGACGAGTGGCGGACCCGGCCGCGCGCCATGGCGTTGCTGGAGAATTTCGCCCGGCTGATGACGCCTCTTCTCTGATGGGGGCAGGCTGAACGATATTGTCTATCGGAAAAATGGAGCCGATCGCACGATCGGCGCCGCCACATTCGGTCGGATCGAGACGAAAATGGCCAAAGTCTGTGCCGGCCAAGGCCCGGAAAGGCCCTTTGCGAGGAATGGGGGCGCTCTGCCTGAACCCGCGCGGCCTCACGCCTTGCGATGATAGCTCTGCGCCGCTTCGGCGTCCTGGATGTCGTAGGCGAACCACATGCCCAGGCTGTGGTCAAACACCTGCACGACACCCTCGCTGACCTCGCCCGCATAGAAACCGGACGTGGCACGGTCGTAGCCCCGGAACTTGGTGCCGTCGGTCTCGAGCGATACGAATGCCTTGTCACCGGCATCGTAGAGTTCGGGAAGGGTGCCGCCGAACTTCACCGCGCGATCGCCGTCGATCCCCTGCAGCCGCCCATCCCGCGCTTCGGCGGCGATACGGCGGTCCCTTCCTGCGGAGTGATCGTAAACACCGGCGACCTTCTTTCCGGTGACGACGGCGAAGGCGGCTGCAGCGACGATGGCGCGGGTGTATTCGTGCATGGCCCCCTTTGGCAGCCGGAAGAACCGTAGATCAAGCCATGATCGGCCTCAGCGCGGGCGATTCCAGTCGCCACGATCCCTATCGCGGTCGCGTCCGTCATCCCGGCGGTCGTCGCGATGCCTGTCCCGACCCCGGTCCCGGCCGTGATCCCGGTCGTCCCAACGGTCGTGATGCGGCGGGCGGTTTTGTCCGGGTCGATCGTCCATGCAGGCGCTGAGGCCTGCGCCTGCGACGAGCAGCAGGGCAGCACCGAGCTTGAGGTGGCGAATCATTCAATGCTCCAGATTGAGGCGCCGCTGTCCGGCGCACTATGGCGACCTCCATGGAAGTCCCCCCGGGAGCATCTGTTCCAATCGCAGGACCACACGCGCCTCAGGCGCGGCAAGGCGTCGACGGCCGGCGCGATTTGCTACTGCGGCCGCTTCAGCCGGGCGAACAAGCCGCGCGCCACGCTGCGGCAGTGCTTCACCTCGTCCGCGACCGACCGGACTTCCCGGGTATAGGCCGCCAGTCGAATCTCGCCGATCTTGTCGGCGTGGACCGTTACCTGGTCGGCGAGCGTCAGCGCCATCGCTTCGACCTCGTCGGCCGGCGTCTTCGCCAGGACGTGCGCCACGATGTCGTGGAGGGCATAGTGGGCGCCTTCCAGGTGAAGCACCGCTTCTTCGAGCGCTTTGATACGTTCACGCATGATAGGCAGCACAGTTCTCGTTGGATTACGGCAGATCGGATTCGGCGTATGTTGCGCTGCCGTTACAACCGATTGCAGTCGAATGCAATTGATCCGATTCCGCCCGACCCCGCTCGATGCTCATCGGGGTAGCGCGGCGACGATGCGCAGCCAAAGTTGCTGGTCGAAATCGGCATCGATCGCGCTGGCACCGGTCCGCACGACGATCAGCTTCCGGCTCGGAACGAGGTACAGCCGCCTGTCCAGCGCTCCCAAGGCTGCGACCATGTCGCGGGGAGCGGCGGTCACCAGCGGGCCGTCCTGTCGTCCCGTGGCCCGCATCGTGTACGCGCTCCCGTTCAGCCACCACAGCCGGCCATAGGCGGGATTGGTGGCCGACGGCGTCAACATCGCGTCGAGCCCGGCTTTCGACACCACGCGCCTGCCGTCCGGCCCGACCCCGCCCGCCAGGATCATGCGGCCGAACGCAGCGATGTCGCGCGGCGTGGTGACCAGCCCGGTCGCATTGCCCACGCCCGATAGCGCGGCCGGTCGCTTGCGCCAGGCGGTGTCCTTCATCCCGGCGGGCGCGGTCAGCCAGTCGCGCGTGATGGCTTCGAGCGGTTGGCGCGATGCCGCCTCCAGTATCCGCTTGGTCACGGCATAGATGGGCGTATTGTAGAAGAAGCGCGTCCCCGGCGGCGCGACATAGGCGAACTGCTCGTCCAGCCCGGAACTCATGGTGAGGATATCCAGCACCCGGATCCGCGCCTCCTGCTCCGCCGCGGCCTTCGACCAGCCCGCGCCCAGATAGGCGGAAACGGGCTTGGCGACATCGACGAGCCCCTTGTCCACGGCGATGGCGACCAGCACCGAGACGAAGCTCTTCTGCTGCGAGGCGACGTCTTCCAGCAGCGCACCGTCGGCCGCTTGCTCATAGGCGAAAGCGGCGAAGACCCGGTCCCCGGCCGGTGCGGGCCAGTTCCGCTCGACGAGCACGGCGCCGTCCTGGATGACCAGGAACCCGGTTGTGCGCTGGCCGCGCGCATAATCGAGCAGATCGCGCATCGCAGGCGACGGCGCCGTGTGGTCCGGCCCGCGCGCTTCTGCGGATCGGGGCGCCTCCGCCCTTGCGACGGGGACGTTGCAAAGCACGGCGGCCGCAAGCAGCGGACTGAATACGGTGCGGGGTTTCATCTTCATTTCCTCGGCGTGGAAGTTGCTGCCCGTCCGATGCCACGCGCCAGGAGGATGCGGGCGACGGCGTCCTGCATGAAATAGATGAGGTTGCGCGCACCCTCGCTCGCCCGGGCCGCGTCGCGGTCCACCAGCGCGGCGCGGATATGGTGCCAGAAGACATAGGGGCCGTCGCCGTTGGCGTTGATCGCCAGGGCCACGTAAGAGAAGTGCCAGCGGGTCTTGCGGCGGATCGCCTCGATCATGCGCTGCGCGTCCGCGCTCGCGTTTGCGGCCATGTCGGTGAAGATGGCCTCGCTGATGTCCATGATTTCCTCGGCCGGAGCCCCCCTGTCGGCGGCGGCGAGAAGCTGGTCGATCTTGACCAGCATCTCCGCGATCCCGGCGTCCGACGCGCGCAGGCAGGCGAAGCGGGCGGCCAGACCGTACAGCGCGGCGCGGACCTCGTAGAGGTCGAATACTTCCTCGACCGTGGTTTCGGACACCCTTGCCCCGCGGTTCTCCTCGAGTTCGATGAGGCCGTCGTCGGCGAGAATCCTCAGGGCGCGGCGGGCGACGGACCGTCCGATGCCGAAATCGCCGCAGAGCTTGGCCTCGCGAATCCATTCGCCCGGCGCGATCTCGCGCTTCTGGATGCGCACGCGAAGCGCTTCGGCAACCGCCCCGGCCGCCGATGCAGATGGCAATTTAACGATATTATCGTTGTTATTCAATATTTTGCATTCCGATGACGGTGACGACCCCGCGCCGATCCCTAGCGAATTTTACGACTGCCGAGGCCGCGCAGCAAGTTCGATTGTCAGACCGACAATCAATAATTGTCGTACAATCTGTTTGACATTGTCGTTCCACACGGGGATTTGAACTCTCAACTGATTTGGTAGTAAATAGGGTTGGGTACAATGGGGAATCTGCTCGTCACCGTCGCTAGCGCTGCGCTTGTCGTCGCTACACCGGCCCTTGCCGACACCGAGGCTGCCGTTGAGGCGCCCCACGTCGAGGCACAGGGCGGCGGCGAAATCACCGTCACCGCGAGGCGCCGCGAAGAGAGCATCAAGGACGTGCCGGGCACCATCGCGGCCGTCACCGCCGAGCAGCTCGAGGCCAAGGGTCCGGTGGTCGGCACGGCGGATCTGCTCAGCACCACGCCGGGCGTCCGCTTCAACGACGTCGCTGCCGAGAACCTTGCCGAACTCTCGATCCGCGGTTCGGGCACCCAGCGGGCGACGAGCGCGGATTCGGGCGTCGGGCTGTTCGTCAACGGCGCCTATGTCGGCAGCAGCACGCTGGGAGGCCGCAACTTCAAGACGCTCGATTATTTCGACCTCGAACGCGTCGAGGTGCTGCAGGGGCCACAGGGCGGGCTTTACGGACGCAATTCCGAATTCGGCGTGGTCAACATCGTGCTGGCCAAGCCGAAGTTCGAGGATTCCGGATACGTGCGCGACACGTTCACCGCCGAATCCAACCAGAACCGGCTGGCCGCCGTCGTCAACCACCGCATCGGCGACGACGTGGCGGTCCGCATCGGCGCAGAGACCTACGGCCAGACCAAGGGGTTCTACTACGACCCCACGAACGACAAGTACTACGACCGCACCAGCGGCTGGACCGCGCGCGGGCAAGTCCGCTACCGATCCGGCCCGCTCGACGTCACGCTGCTCGTCGATGCGCAGGACCTCGACCTGCCGAGCTTCGTCAACAGCCTCGTCGTGCCCGGCGGCGGCGTCAATCCGCAGTTGCCGCAGGGCTTCACCCAGTCGCGGTTCACGGTTCCGCACAGCGGCCGGGACGGCCTTCAGCAGAACGTCCAGCGGGTTATGCTGCTGGCGGACTACGACATGGGCTGGGCCAAGCTGACATCCACGACGATGGGCACGCGCTGGCGCTCCAGCCAGCAGTTCGCCGCCGCCGTCGACCTGGCGACCGAGATCGCGCTGCAGCAGTCCGGCCAGCTCGGCATCTATCCCTTCGGCCAGACGACGACCGACGTGAAGGACCGCACGTTCTACCAGGACCTCCACCTCGCGGGCGAGGCGGGCGACGGGCGCCTTTCCTGGCTCGTCGGCGCGGAGGCGCTGGTCCAGCGAGACACCTATCGCCGCACCGCCGCGACCTCGCCCTGCGTGTTCCGGCTCGGCAGCAGCCTGTGCACCGGCACGCTGAACGAGCCCGTCTGCATCAAGCCGCTGCCGACCTCGGCCAACTGCCCCACACCCTTCCCGAACAGCTTCGGCACCGACAACAACACGCGCCAGCGCGTGAACTCGTTCGCGGCCTATGCCTCGCTGCAATACGTCATGGGGCCGGTGACCCTTTCGGGCGAGGGCCGCTTCACGCACGACTACAAGCGCTCCGCCCTGACGGTCTATTCGCTCTACACCGACCGCGTCGTCGGCACGCCGACCACCTTCTCGTTCAGCGCGGACCAGCCGACCTGGACCTTCACCGCCAGCTACAAGACCGAGGACGCCTCCAGCACGCTCCTCTACGCCAAGGTCGGCACCGGTTACCGGGCCGGCGCGGTCAACAACGGCACGTTCAACGAGGCCGCGCCCAACCCCTTCGTCAACACCTACGACAACGAAAACACGGTGAGCTACGAGGCCGGCGTCAAGTCCACGCTGCTGCGCGGACTGTTCCTGCGGGCATCCGCCTACCTGTCGCGCACCACCGACGCCATCACCAGCATCAACGACGGCTGCACGGTCACCAATGCCTGCGGGACGGCGCAACAGATCTTCAACGTCAACGGCGGGACGATCCATGCGCGCGGGGTCGAGGTCGCGCTCGACGGGCGCTTCGAGGTCGGCCGGGGCAGGCTGTCGATCGGGCTCAACGCCTCGAACCAGCGCGCGGTGTTCCACGAGGTCCCCACCGATGCCACGGGCCTGCCGATGCAGGGCTCGACCGTCGCCCAGATCCCGGACTGGACGATGTCCGCCAGCGTCGATTTCCGGCAGCCGCTCACCGATGACGTCACCGGCTTCGCGAACCTCAGCTATTCCGGCCAGCGCGGCGGCGGGCAGGACACGGTGACGATCGCCACGCCCTATATCCCGATGTCCGATTTCGACACCTTCAACGCCCGCGCGGGCGTGGACGTCGGCAACTTCCAGTTCGCCATGTTCGTCCGCAACTTCACCGACCAGCAGGTCGAGGTGCTGAAGTTCCAGCAGGCCGGCTACCCGCTGTCGGTCCGCTACAACAAGCCGCGCACGTTCGGCGGCAGCGTGGCCTACCGCTGGTGACGGCCATTTCGGAAGGAAAGACGATGCACGAGACGAGCAGGCGAAACTTCCTCGCGGCGAGCGCCGGGCTCCCCCTCCTCGCGGCGGCGACCCCGGCTCTGGCGGCCGCACCGGAACGCGACATCGGCGCCGACCTGGAAAGGTATATCGGCTTCGGCAGCAAGCAGGCGGGCGGCCCCGGAGACCTCGCCTGCGGCGAATGGCTGGCCTCCGAACTGCAACGGCTGGGCTTCGCCATCGAGCGGCAGGCCCTGTCGGTGCCGTTCTTCGATCCGCAGCGCAGCGAACTCGTCTCCGGCGCGCTGAAGGCCGCCGTCTGGCCGCAGCCCATCGTCCGGACCACGGGTGCGGACGGCGTCACCGGGCGGCTGGTGCGGGTGGACGCAGCGGGGCGGTCCTCCGGCCGCCTCGACGGGGCGATCGCGCTCGTGGACCTGCCATTCGGGCGCCTCTCCACGGCGCTGGCCAAGCCGGTGAGCGCGCCGATCAAGGCGGCCTTCGCGGGCGGCGCGGTGGCGGTGGTGGCCATCACCAACGGCCCCACCGGCAAGGTGATCGCGCTCAACGCAGACGGGCGCGAGCCGATGTTCGCCGGCCCGGTGGCCCTCCTCGCCCCCGAGGATGCGCACGGCTTCCTCGACGCCGCGAGCGCCGGGGCGAGTGCGACGCTGTTCCTGACGGGGACCGGCGGCCGCCGCCCGACGTTCAATTTCATCGGCCGCATCGATCGGGGCAAGCCGCAATGGCTCGCCGTCTCCACTCCGCGCTCGGGCTGGAACGGGTGCGCGGGCGAGCGAGGCCCCGGCGTGGCGGCGTGGCTGTGGCTGGCGCGCTGGGCCAGCGTCGCCGTGCGGAACTACAACCTCGCCTTCGTCTGCAACAGCGGGCACGAATACGAGAACCTCGGCGCCCTGGAATCGCTGAAGGCGCTGGCGCCCCGGCCTGCGGTCACCAGACTGTGGCTGCATCTGGGCGCCAACGTGGCGGCGCAGGACTGGCACGAGGGCACCGGCCAGCCGCTGCCCAGCGTGGATGCCCAGCGCTACCTGTCGGTCAGCCGGCCGCTGCTTCCCCTCGCCCGGGAAACCTTCGCGGGCCTTGCCGGGCTGGAGGCGCCCTACGCCAGCGACGTCCTTTCGGCAGGCGAACTGAGCGAGGTCATCGCGGCCGGATACCCCACCGTCGCCGGCGTCTTCGGGACCCATCGCTACCACCACGTCGCTCAGGATGATGCCCGCTGCGTGTCCGCGCGCAACGTGGCCGCCGCCGCCGCCGCGTTCCGGCGCTTGCTCGTGGC
>DATKFS010000035.1:0-25142 GCA_035511275.1 Novosphingobium sp. | reverse complement strand
AAAGTCGCGGGCACCGCCGCGCTGCCGGGCGCCGTGACGAAGCCGAGATTGCGGTCCAGCCGGTAAAGCGTCCCGGCGCTCCCATCGAGCAGCCAGACTCCGCCGCAGGGGCCGGGGGCGAGGTCCGTCGGCGTGATCTTGCCGAGCGAGGGCGCGAAGGCGAAGCGTTCGGGCGGCCCACCGCCGACGAGGTCGAAGCGCAGCAGCCCGCCGCCGAATGCCGCGACGAGGTAGTTCTCCGAGGTCACCGCCAGGCCGACGATCAGACCGTCGAAAGCGGGCCGGGGCGCGGCGTCGCCGAAGTCGCCCGGCCGGGAGCGGCTGCGCGGCGGGGGCGCCGGCCAGAAAGCGCTGGTCCTGCCGCTCCCGCGCGAGATCACGTCGATGCCGTCCCTCGCGTCGTTGACGACGTAGAGGTTGCCGTTGGCGTCCGCCGCTGCCCCGCGCCGGTCGGCGGCAAGATAGCTGCGTTCCCCTTGCGTCGCGGGAATGTCGGCGTCGAGGTGGGCGAGGGAGAGATGGCCGCGCTCGGCGTTCCAGGCCGGCACGGTGGCGGGCGGGATCGCGAGCTTCCATTGGGCGGACAGCTTGCGACGCTTGCCCGCGACCATGACGGCGCAGGCGCCCCAGTCGTCCCGGCCGTAGAGCATGTGGTAGCGGGCGCCGTTGACGTTCATCAGCAGGTCTCCGCCACGACGGGCACCGGCAGCCGCGGCGGGCCCTGTCCGGTGTCGGACGCACCGCCCGCGCCGCGCACCGCGTCGAGCGGCACCGGGTCTCCCGCGACCACCGATATGCCCAGGATCTCCGGGAGCTGGAGCCCCGCCATGGCCACCTGCTCCACGCCGGGCCCGCCCCCCGCCGCCAGCAGCACGTCCGCTACCGAGACCACGCCCGCCACACGCGCGGCTTCTGCCAGCAGGCTGCGGGCGTTGACCGGCTTGCCCAGCGGCCAGCCGCGCAGCGCGGGGTCGGTTTCGGAGGCATAGAGCGGCACCAGCAGTTCGGGCAGGGCGATGCCGGGCGCGGGCAACGGGCTGAGGTACTGCTCGATCCGCGCCTTGACCGCCGCGATCACTTCGGCGGCGTTGTGGTTCGCCTCGATCTCGATGCCGAGCGAAAGCCAGATGCCGAGGTAATCGGCGCCGCGCAGCACGAGTTCGGTCGTCACCAGCCGGCGCGGGTCGAGGTAGGCGCACATCGCATCGATGAACCGCGCGTCGGAGCGCGGGGCCTGCGGGTGCAGCGGATCGCCGCGCGGGATCGCCATCAGCGTCACCACCCCCGGCGCCGTGCCGGGCGCGACGGGTGCGATGTCGGGGTGGCTGGCGGGCAGCACCTCGACACGGCCGATGGCGACGCCGGGGGTGCGCCAGGCGATAGTGCGGAAGTCGTCCGCCGTGACCAGCCGCTCGCGGTGCTGGATGACGCGGGGGACCTGCTTCTCGCCCTGCGCGACGCTCTCGGCATCGGCGCCGCCCCAGGTGGGCACCGGGTTGCGCGCGGATATCCCGCTCGGCACCATCGGCCCGGCAGCGATCGAGCCTGCCGCGACGTTGCCTTCGGCGCCCTCGCAGTAGTCGTAGCTGGCGTAGAGCACTTCCCCGGCGCGCGGACGCCGGCCCGTCAGCCCGTCTCCGAACGCGATCGTTCCGGCTTCCGGGTCGAGGGTGAACACGTCGGTCAGCGGCGCGTCGCCGACGGTGGCGGGGTAGACCGGCACTTCGGGGTCGGCGGCGAGGATATCGTCGATCCGCGCCCACTCGCGCGGTGCCGACCCGAGATAGCCGACGACCGAGACCGAGTTCTCCAGCACCGGGCTGCGGCCAAGGCGGCGCAGCTGGTCGGGTGTGCCGTCGCCGTCGGCGAGGCGCTCTGAGGTCACGTGGATGACCTGCCGCACTTGCGCCGCGTTCACGCCGATCCACTTGAAGCGCGGGGCGCTGCCGCTGCTCGCGCTGATGCGCAGCCAGGTGACGATGCGATCGGCGATGCGGGCGTCGTCCACCGCCGGGGGCAGCTCGCCGACGCCCGCCTCCAGCGGATCGAGATCGCGCCACGTGCCGATGCCGGAGGCGGCGGGCAGGGTCAGCTCGACCACGCCGGGGGTGGATACGGGGTCGAAGTCGGCGCGCGGGGCGAGCTGGCGATATCCAGGCGCCGGAGCTTCGTTCACGCGGGGGATCGGCACCACGACATTGGGCAGGTGATAGCGCAGCACGTTGCTGTCCGCCCCGCCTTGGGCCACCGGACCCAGCGTGCGCGCACCCGCGGTTTCCTCGGGGACGATGCCGAGCGAGAGCACGCGGTTGGCGAGCGTATCGCGCACCCCCCGCCACGGGTCGCCCCGCGCCGCCGGCTCCTGCAGCCGGTCGCCATCGCGGCCGAGCACCGCGACCCAGACCGCGCTGTCGACGCTGGCGCCGAGGTCAATGACGTCTCCCTCGCCCACCTCGACGCTCTCGTAGAGCGACAGCGTCTGCGGCGTGGGCCGGTTGTACGAGGCGTAGAGCAGGTCGTAGTACTCGCGCGTCGCCGGATCGACGGTGGCGAGCGGACGCTTGACGTAGAGCCTGGCCTCCACCGGCAGCACATCGAGGCTGGTGGTCGTGCGGAAGGGCACTGTGCTCGCGAGCAGTTCGGTGTCGCGCGGGAGGATCGTGGTGCCGACAGGCCCCTGCGTATTGGCGAAGGCAACGAGGCCGCGCGCCTCGCGCGCCGAGTTGAGCTGGACGCCGAGCAGCGAGAGGAACTTGGCGCGGTTACGCTCCGGGATCTGGTTGGCGCGGTAGAGCAGGCTCTCGGTGACGTGCGCGAAGAGCTGGATCAGCGTGACGCCAGGGTCGGACGGGTTGAAGTTCGTCCACTCCGGCGTGTGGACGGGGATGCGCTGGATCAGCTCGTCGACGAGATCCTGGTAGCGGCGCGTGTCGATCGCGGGGATGGGAAGGGGCATTCGCGCGGACCTTCCTATTGCGCGCCCAGCGGCACGGAGAGCGCGATGCTCTCGGCGATGCCGGTGGCGACGAGGCGATAGGTGATGGCGGCGTGGGCATTCTGCGGCCCTGCCGGATCGGCGGTGACGACGACGTCCTCCAGCGCAATGCGCGGTTCCCAGCGGGCGAGCGCCAGCTCCACGTCGCGCGCGATGCGGGCGTGCGTTCCGGCATCGTTGGGCTCGAACAGGTAGGCGCCGAGGTTGGCGCCGAAATCGGGCAGTTGCACGCGCTCGCGCTGCATGGTCCTGAGAATCACGGCGATGGACTCGCGGATGTTGTCCTCGCCCTCGGACCACATCATGCGGCCCGACGCGCCCACGCGGGGAGGGAAGGCGAGGGACTTGCCGAAGGGGCTGGTCATGTGCCCGCTCCCTTCTTCTTGCCCATCAGCCTGGGGACCGGGAAGCACAGCACGAACCACGGCAGCCAGCGGAAGATGAAGTCGAGCAGGCCGACGATGATCATCAGCAGGATCAGCGCGCAAAGCGTGATGATCGGGATCGAGAGCGAGCAGATCATGCCGATGTCGATGCCCCCCGACTTGCAGCCGCCGCCGTCGCCGAGGTCGATCTTCTTGTGCAGCGGCCAGGGCAGGACCTGCAGCACGAGGTCGATGAAGCCCAGCCCCTTGGCGCGTTGCACTTGCCCGCACAGCATGTTCGACATGACGAAGGCGGTGCCGCGCGCGTGCTTCCTGAGGCCCGCCGGGCTGGTGTCGGCGGGCAGGGTGATGCGGATCGGGCGGACCGGCGCGTCGGGGTCGAAGAAGCTGGCGAGCTGGAAGCGCTCGGTCGGTTCGGACAGGCTTGGCGGGTGGAGCGGGCCGCAGTCCTCGTTGAGATGGACGAAGCGGATCGTGAACAGTCCTGCGTCGGCGGCGGTCTCCTCCATCGAGGCGGCCAGCGTCTGCGCGAAGGGCAGGGGCCGCGCCTCGCTCTCGTCGCTGCGGTCGAGCGCGCGGGCGACGAGAGCGGTGAGCTTGTCGAGGAGGTTGATGTCGAAGCTGCCGGACGGCGCGGGCTCGGGCAGTTCGGTCAGCACGCCGGACGGATCGTCCCCGGCCGGATAGTCCGGCAGCGGCGGGCTGGACTTGCTCGCGAGCGCGGCGACGAACGTGTATGGCCCGTTGGCGGCGATGGCGCCGCCGTTCCCGTCGCTGGCGATGCCGGCGAGCAGGCAGTGGAAGCCGGGCCAGAGCGCCCTGGCGGCGGGGTCGGCCTGGTAGAGCGTCTCGGCGTTCTCCAGCAGGTCGGCCACGGTGCGGTCGCCGCTGCCGATGATCGCGCGCAGGGCGCCGAACACGGTGGATTCGTAGGACAGGGTGTCGGCGGTGCTGCCGAAGTTGCGCAGGCCATTGCGCAGCGCGTTGGCCTGCGCGGTGGGGAGCGCCTGCCGCAGCCAGTCGTAAAGATCGCGCTTGTAGCCGGACAGGCCGGTTGGGGCGTTGGCCTTCACCGCGCTCCAGACGGGCTTGAGGTGGCGTTCCAGATAGTCCGCGAAGTCGAGCAGGATCAGCCACGACTGCATCTGGAACTGCAGGTTCTGCTTGCGCACCCGAAGCTGGCGGCGTTCCGCGCCATTGTCGTCGTTCGGGTCGGCGGCGATGTCGGCGGCGGCTTTCTGGGCGGTGCGGATCATCACCTTCCACGGCTCGGCCACGTCCATCCTGAACTCGGTCATGCGCGCGATGGTGCTGTCGCGCGGCGGCTCCGCGGGAGCGGGGCGCAGCGCCTCGGCCTGTCCGGCGGCGAGGGTGACGACCCTGCGCGAGATCGTCGCCGCCATGTACTCCTCGCGGCGCCCCACCGGGACGAGCCCGCCCCAGATGCGGCGGCGGACCTCGGCCCCGTCGCGGTGGAGGAGCGGGAAGACCGGCTGCAGTTCCTCGCCCGGCGTCAGCACGTCGGCCCCGGTGTCGGATACGAGCTGCCAGCGCGCACCGTCCGCTGCCTTGACGTAGGCGAACTCGGCGAGGTCGGAAGCGCCTGCGGCGGAGCGCGAGCGTGGCAGCAGGCGGCGCAGCACCATGCCGGTGCGCTCGTGCCCCCCGCCGGGGACGCGGTCGGGAAGGCCGGGGATCGCGCAGGCGAGCGTGGCGGTGGCGAGGTAGAAGCGCTGGTGCGCAGGCTGGTAGAGCTTGAGCGGCTTGTCGGGCTCGGGCGTGACCGGCGCAGCGTCGGCCGTGCGGCGCAGCAGGCGGGAAAGGCGGGCCTGACGGACGGGCGCGGGCAAGGGCACGCGCTCGGCGAGGTCGGGCGTCGCCAGTGCCTTCGCGGGCGTGCGCCAGGTCTCGGGCCGGGCGACGTGGGCGCCCAGCGCGGCGGGATCGGTCGCCAGCAGGCCGAGCAGGTGCTGCATGAAATCGTCGCTGGCGAAGCGCAGGATCGACGGTGCCCGTCCCGGCACGGCGGCCCCGCGCCACATCGGGCGGGGCGAGGTCCAGGTGACCGGGTGATGCCCGAAAGGCAAGGGCGCGCTCACCAGATGTTCCCCGCGCCGGGCGTGTAGGTGGCCGCGATGATGGTGTTGGTGATGATCGTGTCCGCCTGCACCACGCCCGAGAACGTGGACATGCCCGCGCTCACCTGCACCATGCCCGCCGAAACCTCGACCTGCGCGGCGGTGATCGTGACCTTGGCGGCGGCGGTGACGGTGACCTGCGCGGGCTCCAGCTTCACCGAATTGCCGTTGGAGTCCGCGATCTCGATCGAGCCGGGGCCGTCCTTGAGCAGGACCTTCTGCCCACCCGGCGTCTCCAGTTGCAGTTCTTCCTGCCCGGAGCGGTCGACCAGCCGCACCGTCACCCCGTTGCGGGATTTCAGCGTCTTGCTGGTGTTCTGCCGGTCCATGTTTTCCGGCGGCGCGTCCGACCCGTTCCACAGCATCCCCAGCACATAGGGCCGGCGCGGATCGCCATGCTCGAAGGCGACGAGCACTTCGTCGCCGACATGCGGCACGAACCAGCTTCCGCACGATGGCCCGGCGAACATCGTCGCCAGCCGCGCCCAGGCTTCGTAGCGGGTGCTGGAGGCGTCGGGCGTCCACGGCAGCAGCACCTTGACGCGGCCCTGCCCGTCGGGGTCCTGGTTGTCCGCCACGGTCGCGGGGGCGACGCCGTACCAGAGACCGCCGAGCCCCTGCGGACTGCGCTCGTCCCACTGGCGGTAGAGCCGCTCGTCGTGCGGGAGGCCGCCGGTCACCGCAGGCGTCCAAGGCCGGGGCGGTTGCAGCGGAATTCGCTGCGCGCGCCCATCTCGGGGTCGAACAGGTGGGTGACCGAGAGCGCCCGGTATCCGCCGTCGAACAGCGGGCCGAGGCCATCCAGCTCCAGCCGGGCGCCTGCGCGGACCAGCGGACTGGTCTCGCAGACGCCCTCGCCGGTGACGAACGTGCGTGCCATGTGCCGGAAACCGGCCTCGGCGATCTGGCGGGCCTCGCTCTCGTTGGCGGGAACGCCGTGCGCCAGCGTCTCCACCCTTGCGCCGAGAGCGCGCGCGAGGATGTCGGCCCCGGCCTCGTCCTGCCCGATCTCCTGCGCGGCGGCGCCCTTGTCGGCGCGGTGGCTGATGCCCTGCTTGCGGCCGACGTCCCAGCCCGAGGCGACCATCGCGCTGCGCTGGTTGGCAAGGTCGGCGATGACGTTGAACGATCGCAGCGTGCCCGCCCACGACAGGCGCGCGGCGGGAAACTCGCGCGCGGCGGCGACGTGCAGGGTCTGTCCCTCGACCCGCACGTCCGCATCGTACCGCCGGGCGATGTCGGTCAGGAAGGCGAGGTCGCTCTGGTTGAGCTGGGCGAGCAGCGGCACCGTCGGGGCGGAGACCTGCACTTGCGGTGTCAGCCCATGGTCGCGCGCCACTGCCCGCGCCACGTCGGCCAGCGAGTTCTGCGCGAAGCAGCGGGTGCGACGCGTCATCCGCAGGTCCTGCAGCCGGTCCTCGGCAAGGACGGAAATCTGCGGCGTGGAGCCTTCGGGATAGTCGGCGGCGATGGCGGTGATGCGGCCCTCGAACAGCCGGGCGTTGCCCTGCTTGACGACCAGCGCCTTGCCGAACTCGATCACGCGGCGGTCGAAGTGCTGGAATCCGGGCTGATCCTCGCCGCCCCAGTTGCCGAAGGTCAGCTCGGCGCGCGCCATGGTGTCGATGCCGTCGCTCAGTTCGTAGGAGACCAGCGCCGCTTCCAGGCGCGGCTGGGCCTGCCCGTCGATCTCGATCGTGGGCCGGGAGGACTGCAGCGGCTGGCTGTCGACGCGCGTGGCCATCGTCCCGCCCTCAGTGCGCCCAGACCCGCGCACGACGGCGGGCGAGGGTGGCGACGGGGCGCTTCACGTCGCTCGGCTTGAGCTTGCCGCCGGGGGACGCGTCTCCGGATGGGGCAGGCGCGGGCGGAGCGGTGTCCGCCACCGCCTCGAACTCGTTGATGACGACGGACATGGGCATGCTCCCTCAGTTCAGGCCAAGCCGCGCGCGCGGTGGCTGGATGGCGATTGTGGCGACGGGCAGGCTGGCGCCGATCGCAGGGGGGGATGCGGCGCCGCCACCGGCGCCGAATCCGCCGGAGACCTCCGCGCGCAGATTGAGGTCGACGAGCACGCCCGGCTGGAGGCGCAGCGGGTCCTCGATTCCGTTGCCCGCCGCGACCGACTGCCAGTCGCCGCCGCCCGCCGGACTTCCCGGAGCCCCGCCCGGCGTTGCACCGCCGCCGCCCTGCTTGGCCACGAGGTCCTGGATCGAATCCCCCTGCTTGGCGGCGGTCATCGGCCTCTGTCCGGGCCGGGCGGGGGCGTTGCCGGGTCCTTCGAACCTGGAGACGAGGATCTTCTGCTGGCTCAGCGAGATGGCGACGCTGGCGCGCAGCGGCTTGCCTTCGGGGGAGAAGAATTCGAGCGATTCCTCCAGCGATTCCATCATCCCGTCGAACACGAAGCTGCCCCACACGAAGCGCGCGGCAGGGGGCACTTTCTTCTTCGGGTCCTTCTTGCCGTCCTTGGGAGTGATGAAGTGGATCACGTCGCGGGTCATGCGGCGCACGTCGTCGACCGGGGTCTTGCTCGGCTGCGTCACGTCGAACCACAGGGTGAGCGCCAGCTTGGTCGTGCCCGCGCCGACGAACTGCATCCCCGAAGTCCCCGCCGACTGGTCCCCGCCCGAAGGCTGGGCGAGCTGGTTGGCGAAGCTGACCTTCATCGAATCCGGGTTGAACTGGACATCGATCGCCTTGCCGCCCTCGGCCACGGGCAGTTCGGTCTTGAGGTCCTCCTTCATCTCGATGAGGCGCGCCTTGACGAGGTTGGGGGCGGTCATTGCGATCCTCCCGCGATCTGGCCCAGCTCGAACTTCTCGTAGGCGATCTGCAGCTCCTCGATCGCGATCTGGCCGTCCTTCGCGTTCAGCGGCGGGGCCTTGAGCTTGACCGGGATGCAGCGCTGGAGCTGGAAGCGGGCGCGCTCGGCATGGGCACCGTCGGGAGCGGTGAGGACGATCTCGGCCTCGGCGCGCAGGGCCGGGTTGGCGACGCTGCGCTGGAACCACTTCCACAGGTCATAGGAGTTGGTCATGCCGCGCTTCAGGGTGACGTTGCCGTAGTTGACGGCTCCGGCCACGCGGTAGGCGCGGTCGTTGGCGCCGCCCTGGCGGATGGTCTTGACGTCCATCGTCATCTCCAGCCCGTCGCACTCGGCGAAGGCGGCGCCGACCAGCGGGGCGCTGTCGCCGTCGGGGTAGATCTCCACCGAGAAGCTGAAGGCGGTGTAGGGATAGGTCATGGGCTCGCGCTCGGCCATCACGCCACCTCCGCGATCGTCAGGCGATTGCCGGTCTGGGTGAGGCGCAGCGTCAGCGTGCGCAGCGCGGCGGCGGGCGACACCGCGATCTCGACCGTCAGGCGCCCGTCCTCGCGGTCGTTCGCGGCTGCGGGCAGCATCACGCGGAAGCCCTCGTCCGAGAAGGCGCCGCGGCCCTGCAGGTCGTCGAGCATGAACCGGAAGCTGCGCTCCACGGCGCGGCGGGTTACCGGGCCGTTGGGCTCGAAGACATAGGCGATGCCCCGGCGCAGCGCCGCGCGGCGGATCAGCATGACGAGGCGGCGCACATGGACCTGCCGCCAGTCGGCCAGGCCCGAGAGGGTGTCCTCGTCGAGCACGGTGAAGCCGGCGGGCATCCGGCGGATGACGTTGACCTGCGCCCGGTCGAGCCCGGCGAGGTCCCCCTCCGGCATCGCGGGGTCGAGACCGAGGATGTCGCGCAGCAGGTCGTTGGCGGGCGCGATCCAGGCGCCGCGCGCGGTGGCCCGGGCGGCATAGAGCCCGGCGACCGCGCCGTCCGGGGCGGTGGCGCCGAGCGTGCCGTCCTGCCGCGTGGCGAGCCACGGGTGATAGAGCGCGCCATGGCTCAGCGCGCGTTCCTCGTCCGCGCCCAGCAGCAGGCCGCCGCCGTAGCCGGGCGCGAGCGTGGCGAGGGCGCGGGCATGGTCGCTCGCCTCGCGGGCGCGGAAGTCGCGGGGGAGGGAGAGCAGGGCGAACCAGTCCGCCGTCGCCGCGCAGAGGCGCAGCAGGGGCACCTGCACGCGCCGCAGCCGCTCGCCGAGCGCCGCCGCGTCGGTGGTGACGACGACCTGCCCCGCCGCGCGCACGATCACGCGGCAGGTGGCGTAGTCGCTGGAATTGCCGGCGCGCTCCACCCGCAGGCGGTAGTAATAGGCGCCTTCGCCCCGCCCGGTTGCCGCGTAGCCGGAGGCGTCGACCTCGCGCAGGATCTCGGTGGCGTCGGCGAAGTCGAAGCGGGCCGCCTCGTCGAGGATGAAGGTCGTGCCCGGTGCTTCGGGTTGCCACGCCAGCGCGAAAGTGCCGTCGCGCGAGGTGGCGGGCGGATCGAGCAGCACCGGAGCGGCCAGCACCTCAGTTTCGGAGTCGAGGAAGCGGCTCCAGTCGGGGCCGGGCATCGCGGCCGCCAGTGGCTCGGCCGGGCAGCCGCCGAGGTGTCCGGTCCAGCGCGGCAGGTCCGGCGCGGGGGAGCGGGGCGCGGGCGGAGTGTGCCGGTCGACGTCGATCGCCCAGTCGGGAAGGCTGGCGTCGGGCACGGCGATGAGGCTGGCGGGGGAGTAGAGGTCGCTGGGAATGTCGATCGCCGCGTGAAGGCCGAACAGCTGTTCTTCGGACAGGTCGCGCAGGCGCCCGGCCTCGGCGGCGAGGCCGTTGAGCGTGAGGCCGGAAAGGCGGGGGTCGAGGAACAGGCGGTCGTCGATGGCGGCGAGGCCGTCGCGCTCCAAAGGGCGGCCGGACGCGGTGACGGCGCGCGCGGGCGGCGCGAAGTCGGCGCTGAGGCCGAGCGGGAGCCAGCCGGTGCGCAGGGCGATGCGGTCCTCGGCGGTGAAGCCGTCGGTGCCGAACAGCGCGGCGGCCTGTGGTCGGGCCTCGGCCGCGGCGAGGCGGGCGCTTTCGCCCCGCGTCACGGCGAAGAGCGGGCGGTCGGTGGCGGCGCGATTGTCGATGGGGGCGTAGAACGCATCGTCGTCGGGCATGGACTGGATGGCGGCGGGATGTTCGCGGGCTAGGCCGAGCCCGGCGGTGAAGCGCCGCGCCCCTGCGCGGTCCTCGGCGATCTCCAGCGTGCAGCGCCGTGCGGCGAAGACGCCCTCGGGCATGTGCGAGCCGACCTGCCGCCACGCGCGGCCGATGGCGGCCATGCGGTCCTCGGGGTCGATACGGTCGATGAGCAGCCAGGTCGCCTTGCCCTGCCGTTCGAACTTGATCCAGCGCCCGACCACCAGCGGGCTGCGCGCGGTCGGCTCGGTGATGCGCAGGCGTGTCTCGGTGCCGGGAATGAGCGTCGCGTCGAGGATGCGCGACTGGCCGGCCACGCTGGCACGGCCGGCCTCCGGCGCGTCCGGGGCCAAGGGTGCGAAGGCCGCGATCCAGCAGGCATGGGCCATGCCGCGCTCCACCTTCACCACCTTGGCGTAGCGGATCGAGGAACCGTTGCGCGCGGCAAGTTCGAGCATGTCCCCGGGGGCAAGGCCGTCGCGGTCGGCGAAAGTGAAGCCCATCGCCTTCCACGCCCTGGGTGCATCGACCGTGATGCTCTCGCGCAGGACCCGCGCCGCCAGCGTGGCGCCGTCTGCCCACGAGCCCAGGCTGCGGGCGGCGAGGAGCGCCGGGCGGACCTCGCTGCGGTCGCCCTCGCCGGTGGGGGCGCGGCAGAGCAGGCCGTTCATGGCGAAGCGGGTGACCTGCGCCACTTCGTCGGGACCCTCGCCCTCGGCGGCTTCCCAGGCGGCGGCGTGGGCGGCGGTCATGGCGACGCGGACCACCCAGCAGCGCCTTCCGCCGTTCGAGAAGAAGGCGCGGACCGTGGCGGGCAGGTTGGCGCGGATCGTCTCGCCCCGCGCCGGGTCGAAGGCGATCGGCACGTCGTCGCCGAACACCGCCGCATAGGCCGCGACGCTCTCCACCGCGATCGCCCGGTGGCACGGCCCGCTCGCCGCGATGCCGACGAAGACCGCCACGTCCATGCGCGGCAGCCCCTCGGGCGCGGGGGGATCGACGCGGTCGACGTAGATCCCGGGAAGGCGGGCCACCGGATTCACCCGCCTACTCCATTTCCAGCCGTTCGTAGGCGAGGGTCAGTTCCTCCATCGCCACGTCGGTGCCCTTGGCGTTGAACGGCCCGTTGACGTTCTTGATGATCCGCGCGCGCAGCAGCTTCCACGTCGCGACGACCGCCGTGTGGTCCTCGTTCTGGAGCTGGATGGTGACGTTGCGCATGGCGTTCTGGTTGCCGTTGCGGATGTCGTCGAGCCACGAGTAGAGGTTGAGCGAGCCGATCACGCCGCGCTTCATCGTCACGTCGCTGGCCTTGTTGAGTCCGGTGACCTTCATTACCGAATTCTCGCGCGAGTTGCCGGTGCGGTATTCCGACACGGTCACTTCCATGCCGATGCCGGACACCTCCTGGAAGCCGGCGTCCGGCCCTTCGGTGTTGCCGTCGCCCAAGTCCACGAGGAAGTTGAACTGGACGTAGGGTCTGTCGCGTTTCACAGCCATGGTGCTTCCCCTCAGGCCTTGCGGTCGGCCGTCCACTGGCCGATGCGGAAGATGACGAATTCGGCGGGACGCAGGGCGGCGACGCCGACCTGGCAGACGAGGCGGCCGTTATCGAGATCGTTCTGGGTCATCGTCGAGCGGTCGCACTTGACGAAGTAGGCGCGGTCCGGCTTGTCGCCGAGCAGGGCGCCGGACTGCCATTCGTTGAGCAGGAAGTCGTCGATCGTGCGCTTGACGTTGGCCCAGAGCCGGTCGCCGTTGGGCTCGAACACGGCCCATTGTGTGCCCTTGTCGATCGAGCGTTCGAGATAGGCGAAGTAGCGCCGCAGGTTGACGTACTTCCACTCGGGGTCCGAACTCATCGTCCGCGCGCCCCACAGGCGCATGCCCCGGCCCTCGAAGTAGCGGAAGGCGTTGATCCCCTCGGGGTTCAGCACTTCCTGCTGGGCCTTGTTGATCATCTTCTCGAAGCCGAGCGCGAGGGTCACGACCTCGTTCGCCGGGGCCTTGTAGACCGCGCGGTTGATGTCGTTGCGCGCATAGATCCCGGCAACGAAGCCCGAGGGCGGGTAGACGTTCTCGACCCCGGTCTCGGGATCGATGATCCGCACCCAGGGGTAGTAGAACGCGGCGTAGGAGCTGTCGAACCTGGCGCGATAGGCGCGGGTCTGGGCGATCGACTGGCCCTTGATCGAGTCCAGCACGGCGATGCGGTAGCGCATCCGCTGCGCATGGCCGATCAGCGCGTTGCCCACCGCCTGCGCCCCGGTCTCGACGAAAGTGGAGCCGGGGGCGGCGACGATGGAGATGTCCTCGATGTCCTCGAACGCCTTGAGCCCGGACTTGGCGTTGGTGTCCGGGTCCTCCTCGCCCTCGTAGGCGGTGAGGCCGGGGATCACCCCGTCGGTGCCGCCCGTCAGGAAGAACGCGGCGTCGAGCACCACGTCGCCCGCCTTGGGGTCGGCGAGCGCCGCCAGTTCGGCGAGGGTGAAGCGGTTCACCGCTGCCGCCGGGCTGACGTAGCCGCCGAGGAAGGCGAGGCCGCTGGGCGTCGCATCGACGTTGGCGGCGGCGAAGGCGGCGTTGGCGGCGGCGCTGACGGCCTGCGCGTTGCCGAGCGCGGTGTCGGCGCTCGCCTGCGCGGCAGTCGCCTGGTCGAGAGCGCGCTGGGCGTCGTCCACGGCGTCCTGCGCGTCGGCGATCTCCTGCGGCGTCGCCCCGCCGGGGAGGCCGGCCTGGTCGGCGAGGGCATCGTCGCGCGCGGTCGTCGCATCGGTGACGGCCTGCGCGGCGTCCCCGGCGGCGGTGGTCGCCAGCGCCAGCGCGGTGTTGGCGTTGTTGCGCTCCAGCGTCGCCTCGGCCACCGTCAGCGCGCGGATCACGATCGGGATCGAGCGCGCGTCCGACAGGCTGGCGGGCACCGGCGCGAAATAGTCGAACAGCGAATCCGGCCGCCCCGCCGAGCGATGCCCGGTATCGAGCGCGAGGCCGGCGGCGGCGAAGAACGGCAGGCCCTCGGACTGCGGCTCGACGTAGACCGTCGCGGTCACGGTCTGCACCGTCGCCTCGTCCTGGCCGAGGAGGTCCTGCAGTTCGAAAGTGGTGCCGTCCTCGTCGTCGAAGGTCCAGGTGTCGGCCTGGCTGTCGCGGTCGAGGACGAAGAGCCCGGCGGTGGGATTGCCGCCGATCGTGGCGCCGGTGACGGATACCACGTCGCGGTGGGCGGAGGAGCGCAGCACGGCCTCGCCGGCGGACTCCGCGAGCCGGTTCTGCGAGACGTTGAAGATCAGCCGCACGCGCGACTGCCCCGCGATGCCCGGGAAGCGCGCCCGGATCGAGACGTTCGCCGGCGGCGCCGGATCGATGACCCGGGCATAGGCCTCGTCGCGCTTGGCGGGCCGGTCCGCCTCCGCCACGTCCTCGACGTCGAAATCGAAGGCGCGGGCGACGTAGAGCCGCTTGCCGCCTTCCTCGAAGAAGGCGCGCACCGCGTTCCACATGTAGTTGTCGACCGGCAGGCCCGCGCCGTCGAAGGCGATCTTCTGGCGGCCGCCGTAGACGCGCTCGAACTCGACCAGCGAGGTGATGATCTCGGGCTCGATGTCGAGCGGACCGTAGCGGGTGGCGCCGACGAAGCCGGTGGTCGTCGTGCTCACGCCCTCGATGGACTTGGCGCGGTAGGACACTTCCTCGACGAAGACTCCGGGCGCTAGATATTCGGGCATCGGGTGGCTCCTTCGGACTAGGCTGGCTGGAGGAAGAGGCTGGAGGCGGTGGCGGTGTCGTCGACGAGGGTGCGCAGGACCAGCGACCGGCCGAGCGTCAGCGCCTGCGGGCCGAGGTCCTCGTCGGGCAGCTTGCCGACGGCGGCGACGGCGGTCCCGCCGAGCTGGCCGAGCACGGCCTCCAGCATCGGCAGGTCCGGGCCGAGGTCTTCGAAGTAGACCCGAACCGTCGCCTGCCAGCTGATCGCGGGGCGGGGGTCGCTGCTCGGCGTCTGCGCGGGGTAGGCCGGATGGGCGAAAGCGGCGACGATCGCGCCGCCCGCATCGGCGATGCCGAGGCCGACGATGCGGGCGCCGACCTGCACCGTCATCGCCGCCCAGCTCGCGGGCCGCGTCTCGCCGCCGGGCTCGCGCACCATGAGCTGCGCGCGCACTTCGGCGCGCGGCGCCGGGGCGGCTCGGGCGACGGTGGGGAAAAGGGGCACGTATTCCGGCACGAACCCGTCGGGCGCGGTTTCCGGGCGGAGCGGACGCGTGCGCGCGGCGTTGAAGGTGCTCCACGCCGCCCACGGACTGATCGCGCCGGGCCGGTCGGGACGCTCGGCAGGCGGCGCCCGGCCGATCTCGAACGACAGCCGCGCCGGCAGGTAGCGGCCGGACGGGTCGGTCACCTCGACGATGAAGCGGCGGTCGCGGTCCGACGGCCAGCCGGAGAAGCCCGGCAGGCGCTGCGCCGTCCACCAGCCGGAAGGCAGGGGGCGCAGCAGGCGACGGACGAAGGGCAGCTTCTCGTCGTGGACGCTGACCTGCAGTCCCTCGCCGACCACGGAGAGGTCCGAGGCATCGCGGAACATCAGCGCCACCGGCTGCGGCAGGACGACGCGATCGATCGTCGCGGGATCGGCGAAGTCACTCATCGGCCATGGCCCCGGCCTGGAACTCGCGCTCGACGACGGCGGGATAGGCCTCGATCGCCTGCGTACTGTCGAGCAGGGCCATGCGCACGAGATAGTAGGCGCCGATCGGGGGGTGCTTGCGCATACGGTCCCACATCGAAAGGTGGTCGCTGACCGACAGCGGGTCGCAGACCAGTTCCACGCTCTCGTCGGGCGCGAAGACGTCGCTTTCGGCAAGGTAGTGGTTGAGCTGCGTGGCGGTGAGGGTGCCGGCATCCTCCAGCGCCCGCATCACCCAGCCCAGCATCCGCAGGTGCTTCTCGGGCGTCGCCGAATAGGGGATGACGAGGAAGCTCAGGTCCACCGGCAGCGAGGGCCGGAAGCGGTTGCCGAACACGTCGGTGCGGGGCCCGCGCGCGCGGCGCTGGGTGTTGATGGCGATGCGCCACAGCAGGATGCCGAAGCCCTCGCCGGTGAGGCCCTTCTCGATGTCGCGGTACTGGATCAGCTCCACGTCGAGCCCGTCGAACTCGTCGCGCGGATACCGCTCGGAGAGCAGTCCCCTGATCGCGGCGCCGATCGCGGCCAGGGCCTGGTGGCTGGCCATCAGTGCAGCGCCTCGCCGTCGGGTGCCTGGCCCGCCGCCACGCGGATCGCGCCGACGAGGTCGAGCCTGCCCTCGGCCGAGACCGCCACCGGCTCGCGGGAAAGTCGATAGGCGGTGCCCCGCTGCCCGCTCTCGCTGATGGCGACCACCCCCACCGGGGCGGCCCGCGCGATCTCGCCCAGCAGGGCCTCGCACTCGGCGAGGTCCGCGGCGCGCAGCAGCAGCACGTCGATGCCTTGCAGCGGAACGGCCTGCCCGCCTTCGCCCGGCTCCACCACCTCGACCGCCTCCACGCCTGCGAAGAGGACCTTCATCATCGAGGAGAGCATGGGCGGCATTTCGCCAAGCATGACGCGGATCCTTTGCATCGGGCCTCTGCGGTGAACGGAGGGAAGGTGACGCTTGCCCACCGTGTCTAGGCGACGGCGCGGCGCTCCACATGGGCAGGGCGGGCCGGAAGATGGTCCACGCGGTGGCCCCTGCCGTCTGCGGGGCGACGCCGGGAGGCCGGACGCGCGCGGGTTCGCCCCGTCCGATTTACGCGGCGGCTCGTCGTGGGGAAGGGGCGATGGTCCGGACCGTTTCGGCCGGATATCGCCCGCTTTCCGGCATGGGCCGACGCCCGGCGCGGGCGCAGGCCTCAGTTGCGACGGCCATTGTAACTTTGCGAATCGAAACGCCGAGACTAACTTCGCAGCGGGGTTGCTGAACGGGAAAGGACAGTCCATCCGGCGAATTGGCCGGTTGGAATCAGAAGCCGATACTTCCGGGTAAGTTGACAGAATACATCATCTGTTGATGGGGCTCTGAATTGGCACAGCATTTTCAGCATCGCGCGCTGGTTGTCAGCGACGTTCTTCTCTACCGCGACAGCGTGGCTGCCGGTCTCGCGCGCAGCGACCATTTCGCGGTCGTCGACGTGGCGGGCGCGGACGACGTGCTGGGCGCGGTGGGCGACGGCGCGGTGGACGTGGTCTTCCTCGACATGTCGCGCGCCACGTCGCTCGCACTGTCGCGCCGGATCGGCGCGCGGCTAGACGGGGCGCCGATCATCGGCTTCGGCGTCGGCGGCCCGGACGAGGCGCTCGCCTGCGCGGAAGCGGGGATCAGCGCCTTCGTCGGGGCGGAGGGCACGATCGAGGACCTGTGCCATGCCGCCCTCCTCGCGCTGGAGGGGGAGGCGGTGATCTCGCCCCGGCTGGCCGCGATGCTGGTGCGCCGCGTCGCCGCGCTTTCGGGCCAGCAGCCGCTGCCGTGCTCCACCCTGACCCGGCGCGAGCAGGAGATCGCCTGCCTGATCGACCATGGCCTTTCCAACAAGGAGATCGCGGGGACCCTCAGGATCAGCCCGGCGACGGTCAAGAACCACGTCCACACCATCCTCGAGAAGCTCAACGTACCCCGCCGCAACGCCATCGGCCGCTCGCTCGCCGACCTGTCGCCGCCAGCGGCCGCGCACGCTGTGGGTTCGCGTCCATAGCTCGCTTGCGGAGGGCGCCGCGCGCGCACAGGATGCGCCGAGTCGCAACCCTGGCAGTGGACACCCTTCATGCGCATTCGAGTTCCGGTCCTGATCTCCCTTTCCGCCAGCCTGCTCGCCGCCACCGCCGCCGCCACCACCGCCGGGGCCAAGGGCCATCCCGAGGCGGAGAAGCAGGTGCTGGAACTCTCGAAGCAGACCATCGCCCTGCGCTCGGTGCGCGGCCCCGGCAACAAGACGCCCGAAGTGGCGGCGGTGCTGCGCGACGCGCTGCTGAAGGCGGGCTGGGCCGCGAAGGACGTCGAGATCGTCCCGCTCGACGATACCGCCTACCTCATCGCCACGTGGCAGGGCAGCGATCCATCGCTCAAGCCCGTCGTCATCTCCGCGCACATGGACGTGGTCGAGGCCAGGCCCGAGGACTGGGAGCGCGATCCCTTCACCCCGGTGGTCGAGAACGGCTACCTCTTCGGTCGCGGCGCCAGCGACACCAAGTTCGAGGCGGCGCTGGCGCTCTCCTCGGTGATCGAGCTGCGGCGCGAGGGGTTCAGGCCGAAGCGCAGCATCGTCATCGCCTATTCGGGCGACGAGGAGACCACCATGGACACCTCCAAGGTGATCGCCGAGCGGCTGAAGAACGCCGACATCGTCCTCAACGTCGACGGATCGTCCGGCACGCTGGACGAGAAGACCGGCAAGCCGCTGTTCTGGACGTGGCAGGGCGGCGAGAAGACCTATGTCGACTACAAGGTGGACGTCACCAACCCCGGCGGTCACAGTTCCGCCCCGCGTCCCGACAACGCGATCGTCCAGTTGTCCGAGGCGATGGCGCGGGTGGGCGCCTACCACTTCAGGCCCGAACTCAACGAGATCACCCGCCAGTCCTGGACCGAGACTGCGAAGATCGAGCCGGACCCCAAGCTCGCAGCCGCGATGAAGGCCTTCGTCGCCAACCCGGATGATCCCGCCGCGCTCGCCGTGCTGCGCGCCAATCCGGCGACGGTCGGCAAGGTCTCGACCACGTGCGTGCCGACGATGATCGCGGGCGGCCACGCGCAGAACGCCCTGCCGCAGAGCGCCACCGCCAACATCAACTGCCGCATCTTCCCCGGCCACACCCGCGCGGAGATCATGGCCGAACTGCAGAAGGTCGCGGCCATGCCCGCCGCGAAGTTCAGCGACGTGACCGGCGACGATTCGGTCGAGGCTCCCGCATCGCCGCTGCGCGCCGACTTCATCGCCGCCACGCGCAAGGCGGTGACGACGGCCTGGGGCCCGGTCCCGATCATCCCCACGCAGTCCTCGGGCGCGTCGGATTCCATGTGGTATCGCGCGCTCGGCGTGCCGAGCTACGGCGCCAGCGCGTCGATGGGCAAGGATTCCGATGAATTCTCGCACGGGCTCAACGAGCGTATCTCGCTGGTCAACGTGGCGCCGGGCGTCACGTATTACACCACGCTGCTCAAGGACCTCGCGGGCAAGTGAGGGCCACGGCCACCATCGCCGCGCTGGCGCTCGCCGCGCTTGCGGTTCCCGCATCGGCACGCTCCGTCTACGTCACCGCCGGGCGCCTGGTCGACGTGGCGAGCGGGACGGCGAAGACCGGCCAGTGCGTGCTGGTGGAGGGCGAGCGCATTGCCCGCGTCGAGCCCTGCGCCGCGCCGCCGCCGGGGGCCGAGACGCTCGACTGGTCGGCCCTGACCGTGCTGCCGGGGCTGATCGACCTGCACACCCACCTTGCCGACGCCGGGCAGAGCGCGGACCTCGCGCTGCCGCTCAAGACTTCCCCGCAGGCGACCGCGCTGATCGGCGCGCACAATGCAAGGCTGACGCTGGAAGCGGGCTTCACCACCGTGCGCGATGTGGGCACCTATCGCGGCCTCACGGACGTGGCGCTGCGCGACGCGATCGCGGGCGGCATGGTGCCGGGGCCGCGCATGTTCGTGGCCGGGGCCTACATCACCAGGCCCGGCGGCGGCGGCGAGTTGAACGGCGTCGTCCCCAACGACCGGCTGCCCGCCGACATGCGCCTCGGCGTCGTCCGCAACGCGGGAGATGCGCGCGAGCGGGCGGAGTACCTGTTCCGCAACGGCGCCGACTTCATCAAGATGATCGCGACCGGCGCCGTGCTCGCCATCGGCACCGAGCCGGGGGAGATCGAACTCACCGACGACGAGATGCGCGCCGTCGTCGAGGTGGCGAAGGCGCACGGCAGCTATGCCACCGCCCATGCCCACGGCGCGGCGGGCATCAAGGCGGCGATCCGCGCGGGCGTGCGCAGCATCGAGCACGCCAGCCTGATCGACGACGAAGGGCTCGCCATGGCCAGGGCGGCGGGGACCTGGCTGGTCATGGACGTCTACGACGGCGACTGGATCGACGAGGAGGGCACCCGCGAAGGCTGGCCCGAGGAATACCTGCGCAAGAACCGCGAGACCACGCTCGCCCAGCGCGAGGCCTTCGCCAAGGCGGTGAAGATGGGCGTCCGGCTGGGCTACGGCACGGACTCGGGCGTCTATCCGCACGGGCTCAACGCCCGCCAGTTCGCCTACATGGTGCGCTGGGGCATGACGCCTGCCCAGGCCATCCGCGCCGCGACGCTCGATGCGGCCACGCTGGTCGGCCGCGAAAAGGACCTTGGTTCCATCGCCCCGGGCAAATATGCCGACATGGTGGCCGTTTCCGGCGATCCCCTCGCCGACGTGCGCGTGCTGGAAAGCGTGGCGCACGTGATGAAGGGCGGAGCGGTGGTGCGGTAGGCTTGTCGCCAAGTCTCGGCGGCAGGCCTACGTGGAATATCCAGTCACCGACTGGTGATAGGCGAACCGCGGCGCGGCGTTATGCCGGGCGGGTTCCGGTGTGATCGTCGAGGTGTTCGATGCCGAGGAAATGCCAGCTTGCCGTCGCCCTTTGCGCCGCCACCATGCTTTCCAGTCCGGGACACGCGCAGTCAGGGTCGGGGTCGGGCCCGGTGGTGCCGCAGGATCGCATGTTCGCCCGGAAGGAGGCCGCCGTGTTCGCCGCGCCGCCCGACATCGACCGCTGCGTGGCCGGCACGATCACCGATGGCGAGCGTGCTTCCGTGCTGGCAACGCTGAACGCGATCCGTGCCGCCCATCGCCTGCCGCCGGTGGTCTACGACCGGTCGAGCGAGGACCAGGCCATGGCCGCCGCGCTGATGATGGCGGCGAACGGGCAATTGTCCCACCAGCCGCCGAAGACCTGGCGGTGCTACTCTGATGCAGGGGCGCTGGGTGCGGGGTCCAGCAATATCGCGGGCGGACTTGTCTCGCCTTACCTCGCCTTTTCCCCATCGCGCGACTATGTCACCGGCTGGCTGACGGACGTCAGGAACGCCCGGCAGGGGACCGGCCATCGCCGCTGGCTGCTCTCGCCCTTCCTGACGCAGGTCGCCTTCGGCCGCGTGGGGCGGGAGGGGCCCGACGGAATGCGGACCTCGGCCGCCGTGCTCAAGACCTTCAGGTTCGCGTCCGAAGCGCCGCCCAGCGGCCCGCTTCCGGACTTCGTCGCCTATCCCTTCGGCAACTACCCCGCCGAGTTCTACGAAAAGGGTGCGTTGCTGAGCTTCGCGCCGGTCGTCGATAAGGTCGATCGCTGGAACAACCTCAAGGTCGACCTGGCCCGGGCCGCCATCGTCGTCAGCACGCCCGCAGGCGTGGTCCCCAGCCGGATCGAGGCGCGCAGCAACCAGGGGCTGGGCTATACGCCCGTGCTCGAATTCAGCGCCGGAACGCTGGTCCCCGGCACGCCCTACCACGTCGAGGTCTCCGGCATCGCCTACGGCGGCGAGCCTCGCTCCTATGCCTACGACTTCACGCTGGAAGGTCCGGTGCAGCGCTAGGCGGGACGCGGGCGGCTGCCGGTGCGAAACGATTTTCCTACATCGCGGATCGCCGTCATGCTCGCATCGGCTCTTTCCATCGTGATTCCACCCGCCCCGGCCGCCCCTTCATCAAGGTCGGCTCGCGCATGTACTTCATCAACTAAGCCCTGAACCGCCCGAACCTGCCCTTGTCGGCGATGACCTCGTGGGCGCAGTTGTGCCCCGGCGCCCCGGTCACGCCGCCGCCGGGATGGGCCCCTGCGCCGCACATGTAGAGCCCCCTGATCGGCCCCCGGTAAGCGCCATGTCCCAGAACGGGCCGCGCCGACCACATCTGGTCGAGCGTCAGGTTGCCATGCATGATGTCCCCGCCGACGAGCCCGAACTTGCGCTCCAGTCCCTTGGGGCTGAGCACCTGCCGCCCCAGGATGGACGCCCGGAAGCCCGGTGCGTGCGCCTCCACGGTGTCGATGATGGTGTCGGCCGCCTCGTCCTCCTCCGCGTCCCAGTCGCGCCCGTCGGGAAGCTCGGGGGCGAACTGCTGGCAGAACAGGCTGGCGACGTGCTGGCCCGCAGGCGCCAGGCTGTCGTCGATGGTCGAAGGTATGAGCATTTCGACGATGGGCTTGCGCGACCATCCGAGCTGCTTCGCGTCGAGGAAGGCGCGGTCCATGTAGTCGAGCGTCGGCGCGATGATGATGCCGGACCGGTGGTGCTCGCCGGGCTCGGGCAGGCAGGTGAAGCGCGGCAGTTCGGACAGCGCGACGTTCATGCGGAACGTGCCGCTGCCGACCTTGAAGCCCTTCATCCGGCGCGCGAAGTCGGGATCGAGGTCGCTGGCGGCGATCATCCGGCCGTAGAGCAACTTGGGCCCGACATTGGCGATGACCCGCGGCGCGGCGATCTCCTCGCCGCTTTCGAGGCGCACGCCGGAAACCTTGCCGCCATCGACGAGGACCTTGTCGACCGGCGCCTCGAGGCTGATCTCGACGCCCAGATCGCGGCAGACTTTCGCCATGATCTGCGTGATCGTGCCCATGCCCCCGACCGAATGGCCCCACGCGCCCTTCTTGCCGTTCACCTCGCCGAACACATGGTGAAGCAGCACGTAGGCGCTGCCGGGCGTATCGGGCGAGGCATAGTTGCCCACCACCGCATCGAAACCGAATGCGGCCTTGACCGCCTCGCTCTCGAACCAGCCGTCGAGGAGCGAGCGGGCGGACTTGGTGAACAGGTCCAGCACGTCGCGCTGACCCTCGATCGAGAGGCCCGCGAGCTTGCGGCCCTGCAGCGCCGCGTCGATCAGCGCGCGCCAGCCGCCGCCGGCCTCCGGCGGGGTCCTGAGCGCGAGGTCGCGCAGGACTTCGGCGACGCCTTCCAGCGCCTCGTAGTAGGCGGGCAGGACGGCGGCATCGTGCTCGGAGAAGCGCCGGAACTCGGCCTGCGTCCGCTCCAGCCCGCCGCCGAGCTTGAGGTAGCCGCCGTCTTCCTGCGGCAGGAAATTGCTGATCGGCCGCTCGATCACGCGGTAGCCATGCTCGGCAAGGCGCATGTCGGCGATGACCTTGGGCTGGAGGAGGCTGACGGTGTAGCTGGCGACCGAGTTGCGGAAACCGGGATGGAACTCCTCGGTCACCGCCGCGCCGCCGACGACGTCGCGCCGTTCCAGCACGCGCACCTTGAGCCCGGCCCGGGCGAGGTAGAAGGCGCAGGTGAGGCCGTTGTGGCCGGCGCCGATGATGATCGCGTCGTATTTCTGTGTCATCGGGTCTGGCTCCAGCCGGGGGCAGGGCGACGCTCCGAGCGCGCCTCGGGAATGACGTCGCGCATCCGGGCGCAGAAGTGGCGCAGGCACACTTCCTTGTCGGACAGCGGCCCGACCGAGAAACTGCGCGACGCCATGCCCGCCTGAACACGGGTGATAAGCTCGGTGTCCTCGGTGTTGACCTGTCGGTTGATCCGCCAGTTGAGGTAGCGCGCGGCCTTCATCTCGCGGCGGTCGTCGGGCAGGACGTAGCTGATCTCGCGGATCAGGCTGGTCGTCGGGCTGACCGGTAGCCACTGCATGAAGTCGACCTGATCAGGGTAGATGTCGAAGGCCACGTTTGGCCAGAGCTTGAAGTAGAGCCAGTGCCGCTGCCGGTTCTCGGGCAGGTGCGGCACCGGGGGCAGGAGCCTTTGATACATCCGCTCAGACCAGTTGCGGGAGGGAACGTCCATCAGGTCTCCCCACATGCGATCGACGTGGCCCGACGCTTCAACGCCGTAGCTGCGGCCGAACAGGCGGGTGAGGCCGGGGTGGGCGACCGGGATGTGGAGGCCGTCGGAATAATTGTCGCCGATGTTCTTCCAGTTCACTTCGCGCGGACGCAAGGTGACACGGCCCAGTGCCTCGAGTTGCTCGAAGCGATAGGGGGCCACCATGGCCTCGTAAGGCGCCATCATCTGCGCCACGGAAGGCCCGCCGTCATCGAGGAGCCGGACGAACACGAAGCCGCGCCAGATTTCCACCTGAACCGGCGCAAGGCCATGGAGATCTCGGTCGAACGCGGGGTAGCTGGCGCTGTCGGGAACGCCCGAAAGCCTGCCGTCCAGATCGTAGACCCATGCGTGGTACGGGCAGACGAGCTTGCGCGCACAGCCGCTGGCCCCGTCTACGAGCCTTGATCCACGATGGCGACAGACATTGGTGAAGCCACACAAGGTTCCATCGACACCGCGCACCACGATGACGCTTTCGTCGATATAGTCGAGCGTATGCCAGTCACCCGGCGCGGCAATGTCGCTGACATGGCAGACGATCTGCCAGCTTGGGGCGAAGACGCGCTCCTTCTCGGCCTCGAAGAAGTCGGCATCAGCATATGTCCAGGCCGGGAGGCTCCAGCCTTTCAGCGGGTCTTTCACGATGTGGTCGACGGCTCTCGTTGCCATCCTGGGCTCCTTGCTATACGATCGTATAACAAGATCATGACCGAGCATCAATCCTTCCGGCGAGCCGATCCCGACGAGCGGCGCCAGAGCCTCGTGGAAGCCACCGCGCGCTGCCTGGCCGAGCATGGCGCGGCGGGGACTTCGGTGCGTGCGATCTGTGCCGTCGCCGGTGTGTCTCCCGGCCTGCTGCGGCACTATTTCGGCGGCGTCTCGCAGGCGATTGCGGAGGCCTATCGGTTGACAGGCAATCGTGTCTCGCAGGCGCTGGAGCAAGCGGTGTCCAGCGCCGGCGATGATCCGCGCGCACGCCTGCTCGCCTATCTCACCGCCAGCTTCCGATCGCCTATCGCCGATCCCGAACTGTTGGCGACGTGGCTCGCATTCTGGAGCATGACCCCGGTGGACGACGCGATCGGCGCGCTCCATGCCGAGATCTACGGCGAGTTTCGCGGTGGTATCGAAGCCCTCATCCTTGCTCTCTATCCCGATCTTGCCGACGCGCGTCTTCCGGCTGTCGCGCTTACGGCGCTGATCGACGGGCTGTGGCTGGAACTCAGCCTTGGCAAGGCCCCATTCACGCCGGAAGAGGCCGAGAGACTGGTCGAGAAGTGGCTGGACGCCCTGCTGGACTAGGCTCGGGCCTTGCGACGGGTCCATAGCCAGAGGGGTAGACCAAGCGCCATGAGGACGAAGCTCATCCCGCTTGCCCCGATGCCCGCTCCCCATAGCGTCCATAACGCATAGATGGCGCCCACGGCGGCCAGCAAGCGACAGACCCGCAGGCGCCAAGCCGCCAGCGCGCAGGCGAGATAGAGCCACAGCGTCGCCGACGTGGAAAGCAGCAGCAGGTATTCGAACAGGCCCTGCATCGTCCGCGAAGCATTCATGGCGACGAGGATCGTGGCGATCACCGTGGAGACCGCCAGTGCCCGTATAGGCGTGCCCCGGCTGTCGGTCCTGGCGAACCATCGGGGCAGCAGGTCACGCTGGGCCATGTCGCGCGACATTTCCGCTTGCAGCAGGGTCCAGCCGTTGAGAGCGCCAATGCAACTGACGACGGCGAACAGGGTTACCAGCGCTGCCGCTGCCGGGTTCCAGAAGCGCGCCACGAAGGTCG
>DATKFS010000034.1:0-12458 GCA_035511275.1 Novosphingobium sp. | reverse complement strand
CCCGGTCTTCCCGCGCGCCCTGCTCGATGCGGTGGTCGACGGGTTCGGCGGCGATGCCGACATCCTGACGGTACGCCACGAAGGCAAGCCGGTTTCCAGCGTCATCAGCGTCTACCACCAGGGCGCGGTCATGCCCTACTGGGGCGGGGGCACCTGGGACGCGCGGCGGCTGCGCGCCAACGACCGGATGTACTACGAACTCATGCTCCACGCCCGCAGGCGCGGATGCACGAGCTTCGATTTCGGCCGCTCCAAGGCGCAGAGCGGCGCTTACCACTTCAAGCGCAACTGGGGCTTCGAGCCCGAGCCGCTGACTTACGCGACCTGGACCGCGCCCGGCGCCGCCAAGCGCGAGGCCGACCCGACCAGCGCCAAACTCGCGCTCCAGATCAAGCTGTGGCAGCGCCTGCCGCTCGGCATCGCCAACCGGCTCGGGCCGCTGATCGCGCGCGGTATCGGCTGATGGGGGAGATCCTGTTCCTCGCGCACCGCATCCCGTTTCCACCGGATCGCGGCGACAAGATCCGCTCGCACCACGTGCTGAAGGCGCTGGCGCGACTGGCGCCGGTCCACGTCGCGACTTTCGCCGACGACGCGCACGACGACCGTTTCGAGCCCGAGCTTGCCGCCGTGGCGGCCAGCTACCGCCTCGTCCATCGCCGCAAGCCCCTGGCCGTCGCGGGAGGGCAGGCGCTCGCCAGCGGACGCCCGCTCAGCCTTGCCGCCTTCCACGACGCACGGCTGGAGGCCTATGTCCGCGAGGTGCTGGCGGCGCGCCCTATCGAGGCGATCTACGTATTTTCAGGGCAGATGGCGCAGTACGTGCCCGAGGGGTTCGAGGGCCGCGTCGTGGCCGATCTGGTCGACGTCGATTCGGCCAAGTTCGAGGCCTACGCCGCCAAGGGACGGGGTTTCCGCTCGTGGATGGAGAAGCGCGAGGGCCGCCTGATGCGGGCCGAGGAAGCGCGGATCTGCGCGGCGGCGGACGTCAGCCTGCTCATCAGTTGCGCCGAGGTCGAACTGCTCCGCTCGCGCCTGCCGGAGCGCTCGGGGCGCATCCAGGCCATGGGCAACGGGCTGGACTCGGTCTTCTTCGATCCCGCTTCGGTGATGCCCGAACCGCGCATGATGGCGCATGAAGGGCCGCGCATCGTCTTCACCGGACAGATGGACTACGCCCCCAACATCGAGGCGGCGACGCGCGCGATGGACCGGATACTTCCGCTGGTGCGCGAAGTGTGCCCCGATGCGAGCCTGCACATCGTCGGCCGCAACCCGCCGCCCGCGCTCGCGGCGCGCAGCGGCAGGGACGGCGTGGTGGTCTGGGGCCGGGTGGAGGACATCCGCCCCTGGCTCGCGGCTGCCGATATGGCGCTGGTGCCGCTCGAAATCGCGCGCGGGGTGCAGAACAAGGTGCTCGAAGCCATGGCGATGGCGCTTCCGGTCGTCCTCTCGCCCGGCGCGGCCACCGGCATCGACGCGCTCGACGGGCAGGAGTTCGCGGTGCGCGAAAGCGACGCGGCGATGGCGCAGGCGCTGCTCGACCTCGGCCGCGCGCCCGATCTCGCGAAGGCGATGGGCGAGGCGGCGCGCGAATGGATCGTCGAGCACGCCAGCTGGTCCGCCGCGCTGTCGCGCCTGCCGGACTATGTCGGGCTCACCAGCGAGTGCCATGTCGATGCCGCCTGAAGCCGTGATGGATACCGCCGCCGCGCCCACGCCGCGCACGCTCTCCCCCGCTTGGCGCCCGGCGCTGGTGCGGCTCGGCATCGCCTGGGCCGCGCTGTTCGTGGTCTTCTTCGCCGACTGGGCGGCGATGGCGCGGCAGTGGTGGGACATCTCGACCTACAACCACATCCTGCTGGTGCCGCCGATCGTCGGCTGGCTGGTGTGGCAGCGCTGGGAGCAGCTCCAGCGGCTGACCCCGCGCGCCTGGTGGCCGGGGCTGGTCCTGCTGGCGGGTGCCGCGTTCCTCTGGCTGCTGGGCGCGATCTCGGGGCTGGACCTCGCGCGGCAGGCCGGGGCGGTCGCCATGCTCGGCGCCTGCGTGCCGCTGCTGCTGGGCGTGCGAGTGGCCACCGGGCTGCTGTTCCCGCTGTGCTACCTCGCGTTCCTGATCCCGCTGGGGGAGGAACTGGTCAAGCCGCTGCAGATGGTGACTGCCGAAATCACCATCGCGCTCACCCACCTGAGCGGCATCCCGGCGCGGATCGACGGCGTCTTCATCGACACCCCGGCGGGCCTGTTCGAGGTTGCCGAGGCGTGCTCGGGGGTAAAGTTCCTGATCGCGATGCTCGCTTTCGGCGTGCTTGCCGCCAATGTGTGCTTCCTGCGGACAACGCGCCGCGCGGCGATGCTGGCGGCCTGCGTGGTGGTGCCGATCCTCGCCAACGGGGTGCGCGCATGGGGCACTATCTACGCCGCCCAGATCTTCGGCGTTGAGGCCGCCGCGGGCTTCGACCACATCGTCTACGGCTGGTTCTTCTTCGCGATCGTCCTTGCGCTGGTCATCGCCGGTGCATGGCGCTTCTTCGACCGCCCCATCAATGCGCCCATGATCGATGCCGACGCGATCGCACGGGCGACGTGGCTCGACAGGCTGGACGCGCGGGCGCTTTCAGGCGGCGCGGCGCTCGCGGGCGGGGCGATCGTGCTCGTCGCCGCGTGGGGCTGGGTCTCGGTGGCGGAGCGGCTGCAGGCGCCGATGCCCGCGCGGATCGATCTGCCCGCCGTTCCCGGCTGGTCGCGCGTGGACTATGTGCCATCGATCTGGTGGGAACCGCGCGCGGAAGGTGCGGACCATCGCCTGCTCGGGCGCTATCGCGATGCGCGCGGGCACGAGGTGGACGTCTTCGTCGCGCTCTACGCCAGCCAGGGCGAGGGCCGCGAGGCCGGAGGCTTCGGGCAGGGCGCGCTGATGCCCGACAGTCCATGGGCGTGGCAATCCGCGGGGCCGGCCACCGGCAGCGGCGCGAGCGAGCGGTTGCTCGGCAACGGCAAGGTGGAGCGCGTGGCGGTGACCTGGTATCGGACCGGCGACCTGCTCTCGGGCAGCAATGCGCGCCTCAAGCTCGCCGTCATCCGCGACCACCTGTTGCTGCGGGCCAGGCCGACCGCGACACTCGTCCTCTCGGCGGAGGACCGCCCGCGCGGCACCGCGCAGCAGTCCATCGCCGCCTTTGCCACCTCCACCGGTCGGCTCGATTCGTGGGTGGACCGCGTGATCCAGGTCAGGTAGCGCGAGGCCATGTGCGGCATCGCCGGTATCTACCATCTCGAAACGCCCAAGCCCGTCGATCCCGCCCGGATCGAGGCGATGTGCGACGCGATCGCGCATCGCGGGCCGGACGGGCAGGGCGTGTGGACGGCGCCCGGAGTGGGGCTCGGCCATCGCCGCCTGTCGATCATCGACCTCGCCGGTTCGCCGCAGCCGATGGCATCGCAGGACGGCCGCGCGATGCTGGTCTTCAACGGCGAGATCTACAACTACCGCGAACTGCGCCACGAGTTGAAGGCAGGCGGAGCGACGTTCCGCACCGATGGCGACAGCGAAGTGATCCTCGCCGCCTGGCAGCGCTGGGGTCCGGACTGCGTCACCCGGCTCCACGGCATGTTCGCTTTTGCGATCTACGATCTGGAGGCGCGCAGTCTTTTCCTCGCGCGGGACCGGCTTGGCGTCAAACCGCTCTACTATGTCCCTCTCAGTGACGGCAGTGTCGCGTTCGGGTCGGAGCTGAAGGCACTCACGGCGCATCCCCTGCTGCGTCGCGAGGTCGATCCGCTGGCGGTAGAGGACTACCTGACCTGGGGCTATGTCCCTGATAATCGGGCGATTCTCAAAGGCGTCTGCAAGCTGCCGGCGGGCCACACGCTGCTCCTGCGCCACGGGGCACCGCTGCCAAGACCGAAGCAATGGTGGGACGTCTCTTTCGCCGAGCGGCGCAAGGGAAAACCCGCCGATCTCGAAGCGGAACTGGTGCATCTGATGCGGCAGGCGGTCGCCTCCCGCATGGTCGCCGACGTGCCGCTCGGCGCCTTTCTCTCGGGCGGTGTCGACAGCTCGAGCGTCGTCGCCTTCATGGCCGAGGCGAGCGGCCGGCCGGTGCGCACCTGCTCCATCGGCTTTGACGTCGCCGGACTCGACGAAAGCGCCTATGCCTCGCAGGTTGCACGCCTTTTCGGCACCGACCACGCCTCGCGGCAGGTGTCGACGGACGACTTTGGCGCCATCGATCAGCTTGCGGGCATGTTCGACGAACCGTTTGCAGACGCCTCGGCGCTGCCCACCTGGCGCGTGTGCCAACTGGCGCGCGAATCCGTGACGGTGGCGCTTTCGGGCGATGGCGCCGACGAGGCGATGGGCGGGTATCGCCGCCACGTCTTCCAGCACGGCGAGGACCGGGTGCGGGCGCTCGTCCCGCAATCCCTGCGCGGCCCGGTATTCGGAGCACTGGGAGCGTTGTATCCCAAGGCCGACTGGGCGCCGCGCCCGCTGCGCGCGAAGTCCACGCTGCTCTCGCTCGCGGGCGATTCCGCGCAAGGCTATGCCAGGTCGATGGCCTTTGCCCCGCCCGAAGTGCGCGACGGCATCTACTCCGACGATTTCCGCCGTCTGCGCGGAGACTATCGCGCCGAGGATGCGGTGCTGGCGCTGATGCGGTCGGCGCCCGCGCGCTCCGGCCTCGACCGGGCGCAGTATGCGGACCTCAAAGTCTGGCTGCCGGGGGACATCCTCACCAAGGTGGACCGCACCAGCATGGCGGTGAGCCTCGAAGCACGCGAACCTCTGCTCGATCACCGTCTGATCGAATTCGCCGCAAGCCTGCCGGAATCGATGCGCGTGCGTGGCGGGCAGGGCAAGTGGCTGATGAAGAAGGCGATGCGGCGATACCTGCCCGACGACATTCTCTATCGTCCCAAGCAGGGTTTCGTCACCCCGATAGCGCAATGGTTCCGTGGCCCGCTGGCCGCGACCGCCCGCGAGATCGCAAATGGGGCAGCGCTGGCTCGAACGGGGTGGTTCGACGCTCGCCGTCTTTCGGCGCTTGTCGAAGCTCATGTATCTGGAACTACGGACAATTCGCGTCTGCTCTGGCAACTGCTCATGCTTGACAAGGCATTTACCGGCCTCGGTATCGGTTGAAGTGACGCTCCGCGCGGAGATTTGTGCGCATTTGCGCCGTTGGCGGGATCTGAGCACTTAACTACACTCATTCTTAGGACCTTTGCGGTAGTCCGATCGTATCGACGCGTCATCACGGGACGTTAATGAACAGAATCGGTCGCCATTGCCGGTATCCAAAGCAGAGGTTTTCTGCGGCGATGGCCCGTGCCCGTGGCCCCGGATGCCTGTCGGCGAGGGACGCGGCATGACCGGCATATTCGCCCGCATCGCTGCCTTCTGGAAGAAGCCGCGCGTTCGCATCGTCTTCTGGGCGGCCTTTACAGGCCTCGTTGTGGGCGTCGCCGGGGCTGGCCTCCCGCTGGAGGATTACCTGCGCAGCGTGCGCTGGATGTCGCGAATGCATCCGTCGAACGGCAACATCGTCATGGTGCTCCAGAATTCGCCGACGATGGCCGAACTGGGAACGAACGACGTCACCCACGGCAACGATGCCGATGTCATCGAGCACATGTTTGCCGCCGGGGCCAAGAGGGTCTTCTTCGCCCGCTCCTTTGCGGCGCCCGGATCGGCGGAGGACGATCGCAAGTTCGTTGCGGCGCTGAAGGCTCATCGCGGCAAGGTTGTGCTGGGCGCAGCCGTCGATGGAAACGCGCCGGCGGGTAACTTCGCGGGCCGGATTCCTTTGCGGGCGTACCGTGAGTACGCCGGGTACGCCTCGATCCTCGTGCGTCACCGGCCGCTCAACATCAACGTGCAACTGCCCTTCGCATCGGGAAGCCCGGTCGGGAAGATCCCGTCGCTGGCGGCGGCCATGGCAGGTGTCGACGGTTCGCCCGAGGAGCTGTTCTTCCCGGACTTCTCGATCGCGGTCAGCTCGGTCCCGACGCTCAGCTACATCGACGCGATGCGGGGCCGGTTCGATCCTCAGTACGTGCGCGGCAAGGATATCCTCGTCGTGCCGGCGGCGGTCCTGTTCAACGATATCCACTCGATTCCCGGGCAGGACATGACTGCGCCGGGGGGGTATTTCCACGCCATCGGTGCGGAGACGCTCGCGCGCGGCATGCCTCGCGAATACGGATGGCTTCCGCCGTTCCTGCTCGTCCTCATCCTGATCGCGACCGGACTTGGGCGCGGCCGCGTGCTCGATATCTATCGCTTCACCGGATTGGTGGCGGTGCTGGGAGCGGCGCCCTTCCTGCTCGATTACATCGGCATCCAGGTCGAAGTCATTCCTGCGCTTTCGGTGGCACTGGTGGCCGTCGTGCGGATGCGCAATCTCGATCGCATCGAGGAAGCGGGCGAGACCAACACGGGTTCGGGCCTGCCCAGCGTTCAGGCGCTGCGCAATTCCGCAGATCTTTCCACGCGCATCCTCGTCTCGCTCAAGATCCGCAACTATGGCGCGATCATCGGCAGCTTTGCCGAACACGTCGAGGCGCAGCTCGCCAAGGAAATCGTGCGAAGGATCAGGATCAGCGACGAAAGCGTGCTGATCTATCACGAGGGCGGGATGTTCGTCTGGCTCTCGTCGATCCGCAGCACGTTCGATCTGTTCGAGAACCTCGAAGGGCTGCACCGCATCGTGCAGAACGGCATCCAGGTCGGCGGCATCGACATCGACCTGTCGTTCAACTGCGGCATCGATTCGGAATTCGACCGCGCCCTGTCCAGCCGCGTGGCAAGCGCCATGCAGGCGGCAGAAGAAGCCGTTCGCAACGACGAGCTGGTCTACCAGCACGATGCGCGCAAGCATGAGGCGCAGTGGGAAATTTCCCTGCTGACGTCACTCGATCGCGCGATCGACAATGGCGAAGTGTGGGTGGCGTACCAGCCCAAGCTGGAACTGCGCTCGAACCGCATCTGCGGTGCCGAGGCGCTGGTCCGCTGGACGCATCCGGAGCGTGGGCCGATCAGTCCCGACAAGTTCATCCGCATCGCCGAGGAATTCCACCGGATCGAGCGCATCACCCGCTTCGTCATCAACGATGCCGTGCGTGCTGCCGTGGATCTGGAGCGCGCGGGCTACGAGCTGACCATGTCGGTCAACATTTCGGCCCAGTTGCTGCGCAATCCCGGACTGCCGGGGATGATCTCGGAAATCCTTGCGACGCATGGCCTTTCGCCCAATCGCCTGATTCTGGAGATCACCGAGACCGATCGTCTGGACCGCAGTTCGCGGACCTTCCAGATGCTGCAGCGCCTGGTCCAGTCCGGCCTGCGCCTCTCGATCGACGATTTCGGCACCGGTAACGCGACGATCGACTATCTTCGCTACCTCCCGGCCAGCGAGGTCAAGATCGACAAGACCTTCGTGTCGTCCATGGAAGGGCGCAAGGAGGACCTCCTGCTGGTGCAGTCGATCATCGAGATGGCCCATTCGCTGGACCGCGTGGTCGTTGCCGAAGGCGTCGAAACCGCGCAGGTTCTCGAGATGCTGACGGGGATGCAGTGCGACCTGGTCCAGGGTTACTACATCAGCCGCCCTGTGCCATTTCGGGATTTCCTCGACTTCGTGTCGGGTCGGAGGGCGCGACTGATTGGTTAAAATTTCCTTGATGGTTAGTTAACGAGTCGTTATCCATTTGAGCGACCGCAGCCATGCGGTTGTTTACATGGGGAATGACTATGAACAAGGATATGTGGGGCGGCGGTTGGTGGGGCGGCGCGCTCTAATAGAGCCGCTAAACTGCTAGGCCTGCTTCGATAAGAACGGGCTGCTGCAAGAAACAAGAAGCGCTTTTCAGAAGAACTCCTGTCTTTTGGAAAGCGCTTTTTCTTTGCCTGCGTTCCGAATTCTAATTCATTAGCCTTCAATCACGGCAGATCGCTGCGCGCGAGGCCAATCCCAGCAACGTCTATTCGTTAACGGTGGTAACGCGATTGGCTAACGCCCTAATGTCGGGCTGCCACGAATCGCTTCCCGATTCGGGAATCGTTAACGAAGTTCAGTCTTCGCCGTGGCCGAGAGCGAGGTAGTCGGCGCTCTGCATCTCGTTGAGGCGGCTGACGGTGCGTTCGAATTCGAAACGTCCGGTGCCGGCCTGGTAGAGATCGTCGGGGGCTGCATCCGCTGCGGCGATCAGCTTGACCTTGTTTTCGTAGAGCGCGTCGATCAGCGTCACGAAGCGCGCTGCCTCGTTGCGGCGGTCCGGCCCCATCTTCGGGATGCCGACGAGGATCACCGTGTGATAGGCGCGGGCGATGGCGAGGTAGTCCGCCGCGCCGCGCGCCTCGCCGCAGAGGCGCTTGAAGCTGAAGACGCCCACGCCCTTGAGGCTCTTGGGGACATGGAGCATCCGGCCGCCGCCGACGTCGATATCGGCCGACGGGACGTGCTCGCTGTCTTCCGGCGGATAGTCGGTGAGCCGGTAGAATGCCTCGCGCGCAGCCTCGGTGGCGGTATCGCCCAGCGGCATGTGCCAGGTGGCCATGCCGCCCAGGCGCTGCATCCGGTAGTCGGTCGGACCGTTCAAGGTCAGGACGTCCATTTCCTGCTCGATCAGCGCGATGAAGGGCAGGAAATGCTCGCGGTTGAGGCCGTCCTTGTAGAGCTGCGAAGGCGCGCGATTCGACGTGGTGACCACGGTCACGCCCTCGTTCACGATCAGGAACGTGAAAAGGCGGCTCATGATCATCGCGTCGGCGGAGTTGTTGACCACCATCTCGTCGAAGGCGAGGCAGCGGGTCCCTCGTGCGATCGCCGCCGCTACGGGCGGGATCGGGTCGCCGGTTTCCTTCTTGCGTTCGTCTCGCAACAGCGCGTGCACTTCGAGCATGAAGGCGTGGAAGTGGATGCGCCGCTTTCCGGGCATGTCGAGCGTCTGGACGAACAGGTCCATGAGCATCGACTTGCCGCGCCCGACGCCGCCCCACATGTAGACCCCGCGTGGCGGTGCGGGCTTCTTGCCGAGCAGCTTGCCGATGAGGCCGGTCGAGGACTGCGCCTTGTAGAGGTCGCGCTGCAGGCGGCTGAGGCGCTCGGCGGCGGCGGCCTGTTCGGGATCGGAGCGCAGTTCGCCGGTGGCGACAAGGGCCTCGTAGCGTTCGAGCATCCCGGTCATGGCGCGGTCTGCGCAGATGCGCTGGGCTTGCGCAGCGTGCCGACGAAGCTGGCGACGAGTTCGCCATCCTGCTCAACCGTGCCGCGCAGGAAGACGAGGCGGCGGGTTTCCTTCATGACCTCGGAGACGACGTCGAGCGGCTGCCCGATCCGGCCGGCACCGATGAACTGGTTGTGCAGGTCCAGCGTGACCGAACCCGCGGCATCGGCGCCCAGCACCGCGAAGATCGCCGCGAACATCCCGACGTCGATCAGGGCCAGCGTGACGCCGCCGTGCACGTTGCCATGGATGTTGCTGTGTCGATCCTCGGTTTCGAGCAGGCGCAACCGCGCCGACCGCTCACCCTCGCGGCGGATGACCATCCGGCCCAATCCATGCGAGTTGAACCGGGTGCCGTCATCCAGCTTCCACGTATGCCAGCCCGGAAACTCCGGGTCCGGCTCGTGGATGAATGCGCCCTTGGCCACGGTTGGACCCGAAACCCGTCCGGCCCCGCCTTAGACCTGGCGCTCCGCCTGCATCTTCTTGATCTCGGCGATGGCGCGTGCGGGCGAGAGGCCCTTGGGGCACACGTTGGCGCAGTTCATGATCGTGTGGCAGCGGTAGAGGCGGAAGGGATCCTCCAGCTCGTCGAGGCGCTCGCCGGTCATCTCGTCGCGGCTGTCGGCCAGCCAGCGGTAGGCCTGGAGCAGGATCGCCGGGCCGAGGAACTTGTCGGAGTTCCACCAGTAGCTCGGGCACGAGGTCGAGCAGCAGGCGCACAGGATGCACTCATAGAGGCCGTCGAGCTTCTCGCGCTGTTCGGGGCTTTGCAGGCGCTCCTTGCCCGAGGGCGTGGTCGACACGGTCTGCAGCCACGGACGGATCGAGGCGTACTGCGCGTAGAAATGCGTGAAGTCGGGGACGAGGTCCTTGATCACGTCCATGTGCGGCAGCGGGGTGATGCGGATATCGCCCTTGAGGTCCTCGATCGCGGTGGTGCAGGCGAGGCCGTTCTTGCCATTCATGTTCATCGCGCACGAACCGCAGATGCCTTCGCGGCACGAACGGCGGAACGTCAGCGAGGGATCGGCTTCGCTCTTCATCTTGATGAGCGCGTCGAGGACCATGGGACCGCAGTTGTCGAGGTCGATCTCGAACGTGTCGTAGCGCGGGTTCTCGCCCGAATCCGGATCGTAGCGGTAGACGGTGAACTTCTTCACCTTGGTGGCGCCCTCGGCCTTGTGGACTTTGCCCTGCTTCTTGATCTTGCTGTTGGCCGGGAGGGTGAAGGTCGCCATGAAGAATCCCCGTGATCTTGCACTGCGGCATGAACCGCGACTGATGCACCCCCTCTAGCGATTCGTCGGCACAGGGCAAGGGGTGAGAATGGCGAGGTTTTGCCTTGGACGAGATACCCGGGCCTCAGTTGCGACGCGTTCGCAGCAATAGGACCAGCGGGGTCAGCGCAAAGGCGATCACGAACAGCAGCCAGAACGAATCCGTATAGGAAACCATCATCGCCTGGCGGCCAATCTCGCCATCGAGCCGCAGCTGCGCGGGGGGAGAGGCGAAGTCGACCTCGCCCCAGTGGAACATCGCCGGATTGTCCGGCCGCGCGCCCTCGACGAGTCGGGAATGGACCGAGGCCTCGTTGCGGATCGTCAGCGACTGCAGCGCCGAAATCCATACCGAGCCTCCCAGCGCCCGAATCAGCGAGTTCATCGCCGTGCCCTGGTTGCGCAGATGAGCGGGGATGGTGGCGAAGACCACGGTGGTCACCGGCACGAACAGGAACGCCGCGCCGATACCCTGGACGAAGCCGGCGACTTCCACTGCCCGGGCGTCCATCTGGAGCGAGAAGCCCGCCATCATCCACGTCGAGATGCCGCTGATCGCCATTCCCGCCACGATCAGGAGACGCGGGTCGTGCCGGTTCACGAGTGCTCCGACCACTGGCATCATCAGCAGCGTGCCAACGCCGCGCGGGGCCATCGCGACCCCCACGAGCACTGCGGGATAGCCCATCAGGTCCGACAGAAGCGGCGCGGTCATGGCCATGACGCTGTACATCAGCCCGCCGAGGAAGAAGCCGAAGACCGAGCCCACCGCGAAGTTGCGGTCCCGGAAGATCGCGAGGTTCACGAAAGGCCGCGGTGTCGTCAGCGTGTGGACGAGGAAGAGGTAGAAGGCGAGGGCGGCGATCGTCGCCTCGATCCAGATCTCGCGCGATTCGAACCAGTCCAGCATCTGCCCCCGGTCGAGCATCAACTGGAATGCGCCGATCGCCACGGCCAGCAGTGCGAAGCCCGCAAGGTCCAGCCTGACGGGGTTGTCGTCGCGGAAGGCGGGGAGGAACGCCATGAGCCCCAGCACCGCCACAACTCCAAAGGGCAGGTTGATGAAGAAGACCCAGCGCCAGTCCATCGCCTCGGTCAGCCAGCCGCCCAGGATCGGACCGCAGATCGGCCCGAGGATGACGCCGAGGCCCCATGTCGCCATGGCGGATCCGTGGCGCTCGGGCGGGTTGATGTCGAGCAGGATCGCCTGGCTCATCGGCAGCAGCGCCGCGCCCATCATGCCCTGGAGCATCCGGAACAGGACGAGCTGCTCGAAGTTGCCGGCGATCCCGCAGAGCATCGAGGCGATGGTGAACCCGGCGACGGAGGTCACGAACAGGCGCTTGCGCCCGAAGCGGCTCGCCAGCCAGCCCGACAGCGGCGTGAAGATGGCGGCGACGATGATATAGCTGGTGAGCACCCAGGTGATCTGCTCGCGCGAGGCGGAGGTGCTTGCCTGCATGTGCGGCAGCGCGACATTGGCGATCGTCGTGTCGAGCTGCGTCATGAACGCCGCCGCCAGCGTGAACACGGTTATCAGCCGTCGCTGTGCCGGGTGCGGGTAGGCGTGTTCCATCACGGCGCAGCTTCGAGGCAATCGCACCGCGTCGCAACAGCGGATGCAGGAACCGCCGGAGCGATGCGGATCGGAGGTAATCCGCTTGTCGGTCATCCGGGCAGGTGCTTGTCCTGCCGGCACAAATCGAAACGAGGCGGAGAACGCGGCATGGGTGAATGGCAGGGGCGCACGGCGGTGATCACCGGCGGCGGCAGGGGCTTTGGCAAGGCGTTCGGCGTGGCGCTCGCGGGTGCGGGCGCGCACGTCGTGCTGGTCGACATCGATGGGCAGGTGGCCGAAGCAGCGGCGGCGGACATTCGCGCGACCGGCGGCTCCGCGCAGGGTGTGGGCGGAGACGTCACCGATGAAGCGCGCATGGGCGTCATCATGGC
>DATKFS010000033.1:0-19010 GCA_035511275.1 Novosphingobium sp. | reverse complement strand
TCTTCGGCAAGCCGCGCTGGGCGCAGTCGGAGCACATCCAGCACGCCGTCCATGATGCCCACGGCCATGGCCATGACGATCATGCCCACGACGGTCACGGCCACGACGCGCCTTCGGAAGAGGACGCGGGCGAGGCGACCGATCATCACGACGCGCATGCCCATGCCGCAACCGACCTCGGCTCGCGTGGTCCGGACTACACGGTTCACGGCGACGGCACGGGTGGCTACCATCCGCACGAAAGCCCGCTGATTATGCTGCTGCCGCTGTTGCTGCTGTCGCTGGGCGCCGTCTTCGCCGGTTTCGTCTTCCACGACGCCTTCATCTCCGAAGGAGAGGGTGAGTTCTGGAAGGGTGCGCTGGTCTTCCACGAGCACCTGATCCACGCCATGCACGGCGTGCCGACCTGGGTGAAGTGGGCGCCGTTCACGGTCATGTCGCTGGGCCTGCTGACCGCCTGGTACGGCTACGTCCGCAACCTGTCGTTCCCCAAGGCGGTCGCCGACCAGCTCGGTCCGGTATACACCTTCGTGTACCGCAAGTGGATGTTCGACGAACTCTACCACTATGCCTTCGTCGTGCCGGCATTCTGGCTGGGCAAGGTGTTCTGGAAGGTGCTCGACATCGGCATCATCGACAAGTTCGGCCCCGACGGTGCCGCATGGGTCGTGGCCCGGGGTTCGACTTACGCGCAGAAGGTCCAGTCGGGCTATCTGTACAGCTACGCTCTTGTGATGCTGCTGGGCCTTGTCGGCGCCATCAGCTGGGTGATCGCGGGATAAGATGATGAGTGGTTTTCCGATCCTCAGCCTGATGCTGGCCGTGCCGCTCGCAGCGGCGCTGGCCTGTCTCTTCCTCGAAGCGAAAGCGGCACGCACACTCGCGCTCGCCGCGACGTTGGTGGACTTCGCCCTCGGCGTCGTCCTCTGGCTGAACTTCGACGTCGGCGGCGCGCAGTGGCAGTTCACCGAACGCCTCGAGATCTTCTCGGGCTTCTCCTGGGCACTCGGCATCGACGGCATCGCGCTGCTGCTGATCATGCTCTCGGTCTTCCTCATGCCGATCTGCATCGGCGCGAGCTGGAACTCGATCGAGAAGCGCGTCGGCGAATACATGGCCGCGTTCCTGCTGGTCGAGACGCTGATGATCGGCGTCTTCGCGGCACAGGACATCTTCCTGTTCTACATGTTCTTCGAAGCCGGCCTGATCCCGATGTACCTCATCATCGGCATCTGGGGCGGCGCGGACAGGATCTACGCGAGCTACAAGTTCTTCCTCTACACGCTGCTCGGCTCGGTGCTGATGCTGGTGGCGATGCTCTGGATGGTTCACACTGCCGGCACCACCGACGTGCCGACGCTGATGGCCTACGACTTCGACCCGCAGGTCCAGACCTGGCTGTGGCTTGCGTTCTTCGCCAGCTTCGCTGTGAAGATGCCGATGTGGCCGGTCCACACCTGGCTTCCCGCCGCGCACGTCCAGGCGCCGACCGCCGGTTCGGTCATTCTGGCGGGTGTGCTGCTGAAGATGGGCGGCTACGGCTTCATCCGCTTCTCGCTGCCGATGTTCCCCGAAGCCTCCGCGTATTTCGCGCCGCTGGTCTGGGGCTTGTCGATGGCCGCGGTCGTCATCACCTCGCTGATCGCGCTGGTGCAGAGCGACATGAAGAAGCTGATCGCCTATTCCTCGGTCGCGCACATGGCGATCGTGACGATCGGCCTTTTCGCCTTCAACGTGCAGGGCCTCGAAGGCTCGATGCTGGTCATGCTCAGCCACGGTCTCGTCTCGGGCGCACTGTTCCTGTGCGTCGGCGTCATCTACGATCGCCTGCATACCCGCGAGATCAGCCGTTACGGCGGTCTTGCCATCAACATGCCGCGCTATGCGCTGTTCTTCCTGCTGTTCACGATGGCCTCGATCGGCCTTCCGGGCACCAGCGGTTTCGTCGGTGAGTTCCTGAGCCTCGGCGGCATCTACCAGGTTTCGACGTGGGCGGCGCTGATCTGCACCACGGGTATTATCCTGGGCGCCGCCTACATGCTCTATCTCTATCGCCGGGTCGCCTTCGGGGACCAGAAGAATGCCGATGCCGCCGCCATGGCCGACCTCGACGCCCGCGAACTGCTGATGGTGGTTCCGCTCGGCCTCGCGGTGCTGTGGATGGGCGTATACCCCGAGAGCTTCATCGCTCCGATGCGCGCCGACATTGCCGCGCTCGACGCTCGCCTCGCCCGTGCGAAGCCGGCGGGGGACAGCGCACCGACAAATGGAAAAGCTAAACCTGCGCACCACGAAGAAGCTGCGCACGGGGGGTCACACTGATGGACTGGTCGCACTCCCTGCGCCTTATCGCGCCGGAAGAAACGCTGAGCATCGCAGGTCTCATCCTGCTCCTGGTCGCCGCCTGGGGCGGTGACAAGGCAAGCCGCCTGATCTCGATCCTCGCCGTCGCGGCGCTGGTCGCGGCCATGGCGCTCGTCGCGCCCGCCCTGTGCGGCGGCGCGATGGGGCCGGACACTTCCGCGTTCTTCGGCCAGTACCGCGCCGATGCCTTCGCCAGCTACGCCAAGATCCTGATCTACCTCTCGGCCGCCGCTTCGCTGGTCATCGCGCCGGCCTTCTTCGAGCGACTCGGTGCCATGCGCGCCGAGTATCCGGTGCTCGTGGTCTTCGCCGCGCTTGGCATGGGCATCATGGTTTCCGCCGGCGACCTGCTGACGCTTTATATCGGCCTCGAGATGAACTCGCTGGCAGCCTACGTCCTCGCCGCGTTCCTGCGTACCGACGGGCGTTCGGCCGAAGCGGGCCTCAAGTACTTCGTACTGGGCGCACTGGCATCGGGCATCCTGCTGTTCGGCATGAGCCTGACTTACGGTTTCACCGGCACCACCTCGTTCGACGGCATCAGCGCCGCGCTTTCGGGTGAGCTTTCGGCCGGTGCGCTGTTCGGCATCGTGTTCATGCTGGCGGGCCTTGCCTTCAAGATCAGCGCCGTGCCGTTCCACATGTGGACGCCGGACGTCTACGAAGGCGCGCCGACCCCGGTGACGACCTTCTTCGCCACCGCGCCCAAGGTCGCCGCGATGGGCCTCACCATGCGCGTCCTCCTCGACGCGTTTGGCGAGCAGGTGCAGGCCTGGCAGCAGATCATCGTGTTCGTGGCGCTTGCCTCGATCGTGGTGGGTGCGCTCGGCGCGATCGGGCAGAAGAACATCAAGCGCCTGATGGCCTACTCGTCGATCAACAACGTCGGCTTCATGCTGGTGGGCCTCGCCGCGGCGAACCCGCAGGGTGCGGCGGCGATGCTGTTCTACCTGGCGATCTACGTCGCCATGACGCTGGGCGGCTTCGTCGCCATCCTCATGCTCAAGGACGCCGAGGGCAACGCGGTGGAAGACATCGCCACCCTCGCCGGCCTGTCGCGCACGCGCCCGGCACTGGCACTGGGCATTGCCATCGTGATGTTCAGCCTCGCGGGCATCCCGCCGCTGTTCGGCTTCTGGGGCAAGTTCCTGGTCTTCCAGGCCGCTGTTGACGCCGGTATGATGCCGCTTGCCGCGATTGGCTTCGCCGCCTCGGTGATCGGTGCGTTCTACTACCTCAAGGTCGTCAAGGTCATGTACTTCGACGAGCCCGCCGACGTGGTCACGGGCGAGAGCGACGTGTGGCACAAGGCGATCCTTGCGGTCTCCTGCGTGTTCATCTCGCCGCTTGGCTACCTCCTGACCAAGTGGCTGGGCGGACTTTCCGGCACGGCGGCGACGGCGCTGTTCTTCGCGTCTTGATCCATAGCGTCGAGGAAACCGGCTCCACAAACGCCGACCTCGCCGCCCGGATCGCGGGCGGGGAATACCTCCCTGAAGGGGACTGGCTCGTCGCCGACCGCCAGACCGCGGGCAGGGGTCGCCTCGGCCGGGCGTGGAACGACGGTCTCGGCAATTTCATGGGATCGACCGTAGTGCGCTTGGCGCCGGGCGATCCCTCGCCGGCCAGCCTTGCCCTGCTAACCGGGCTCGCGGTCCACGAGGCGCTCGCCGGATTCGTCGGGGAGGGCAGGGACCTGCGCCTCAAGTGGCCCAACGACCTCCTGCTCGAAGGCGGCAAGGTGGCCGGGATCCTGCTGGACATGACCGGCGGGGTGGTCGTCGTCGGGATCGGGGTGAACCTCGCCGCCGCGCCAGACGTGCCGGGCCGCCGGGTCGCCGCGCTGTCCGCCTTCGGACCCGCCCCGACGCGCGACGCGTTCGCCGGGGCGCTGGCGCAGGCTTTCGACCGCGAACTGCAGCGGTGGCGCTCCGTCGGCCTTGCCCCGCTCCTGCGTCGCTGGCAGAGTGCCGCGCATCCCAAGGGAACGCCGCTGACGGTGCTGCCGCCCGGAGAGGAAGCGCTGCACGGTACCTTCGCGGGGCTGGCGGATGACGGAAACCTCCGTCTCGCCCTCTCGGACGGCTCGATCCGCACGATCCACGCCGGCGACGTCCTGCTTGCGAACGCCTAAGTCTCGAGGAACCGGAAAAAGCCCATGCTGCTCGCCATTGACGCCGGCAACACCAATGTCGTCTTCGCGCTGCTGGACGGCCGCACCATCAAGGGACGCTGGCGCATCGCCACCGATCCCCGCCGCACCGGCGACGAATATGCTGTCTGGCTGATGCAGTTGCTGGCCATTCGCGGCGTGAAGGCGGATGAGGTCGACCAGATCATCATCTCCACCGTGGTGCCGCGCGCGCTGCACAACCTGGAAATCCTCGCCCGCCACTACTTCCATGTCGAGCCGCTGCTCGCGGGTGTCGGCAAGGCGGATTATGCGATCGACATCGACGTGGACGAACCGCGATCGCTGGGCGCCGACCGCGCCGTCAACGCCATCGCCGCGCACGCCAAGCACCCCGGCGACCTCATCGTGGTGGACTTCGGCACCGCCACCACGTTCGACGTGATCGACTTCAACGGCGCCTACAAGGGCGGCATCATCGCGCCCGGCATCAACCTCTCGCTCGATGCGCTGGTGGGGAATACCGCCAAGCTGCCGCGCATTGCGATTGAGGTGCCGAGGACCGACAGCGTCGTCGGCCGCAATACCGAGGACCAGATGCTGATCGGCGTCTTCTGGGGCTACGTCGCGATGATGGAAGGCCTGATCGCCCGTATCCGCGCGGAGATCGGCCGCCCTGCCAAGGTCATCGCCACCGGCGGGCTCGCCGTCCTGTTCCATGAAGCTACCAACATCTTCGACGCCGTCGACGCGGATCTCACGATCGACGGCCTCGCCATTCTTGCGCAAAGGGCCGCATCTAAGTGATTCCAGGTAATGAACTGCTGTTCTGTGCGCTCGGCGGCTCGGGCGAGATCGGCATGAACGTCAATCTCTACGGGTGCCAAGGCAAGTGGCTCATGGTCGATCTCGGCATGACCTTCTCGGGCAACGAATACCCCGGCGTCGATCTCGTCTTCGCAGACCTCGAATTCATCGAGAACGAGCGCGAGAACCTGCTGGGCATCGTCCTGACCCATGCGCACGAGGATCACATCGGCGCCGTCCCCTACTTCGCCGAGGAACTGGGCGTTCCGCTCTATGCGACGCCGTTCACCGCCAAACTGGTCGCGGCCAAGCTGGAAGAGGCGGGAATCCTCGACAAGGTCGAGCTGATCGTGGTCGACGACCTCGAGAATTTCGATATCGGGCCCTTCGGCATCCGCTACGTGCCGCTGGCGCACTCGATCGCCGAGGGCAATGCGCTCGTCATCGACACGCCCTATGGCCGCATCTTCCACACCGGTGACTGGAAGCTCGACGACGAGCCGCAGGTCGGAACTCCGGCGACGCAGGCCGAACTCACCGCGATCGGCGACGAGGGTGTGCTGGCGCTGGTCTGCGATTCCACCAACGTCTTCAATCCCGAGGCCTCGGGCTCCGAAGGCGAGGTCTATCGCGGGCTGCTGGCGGAAGTGAAGCGCCACAAGGGCCGCCGGGTGGTGGTGACGACGTTCGCCTCCAACGTGGCGCGTCTGCAGACGCTGGGCGACGTCGCCCGCAAGACCGGACGCCAGCTCTGCGTGGCGGGCCGTTCGCTCGACCGGATCATCGCCGTCGGCAAGTCGTGTGGCTATCTCAAGGACTTGCCGGAACTGATCGACGTCGAGACGGCGATGGACCTCCCGCGCGACGACGTGCTGATCGTTGCTACCGGCGGGCAGGGCGAGCCGCGCGCCGCGCTTGCCCGCATCGCCGAGGGCAATCACCCAATCAAGCTGGAACGGGGCGATGTCGTGCTGTTCTCCAGCCGCCAGATCCCGGGCAACGAAATCCAGATCGGCCGCATCCAGAACCGCCTCGCCGAGTCGGGCATCGTCGTCGTCACCGACCGGCAGAGCCCGATCCACGTGTCCGGCCACCCCGGACGCCCCGAACTGGAGGCGCTCTACGGCTGGCTGCGTCCGGAGATCCTGATGCCGGTCCACGGCGAGATCCGCCACATGAAGGAGCAGGCGCGGCTCGGCCTTGCCTGCGGCATTCCCAAGGCGATCTTCCAGAAGAATGGCGACCTCGTGCGGCTCGCGCCCGATCATGCCGGAAAATTCGGCGAGGTGCGTGCCGGCCGCCTGCTGCTCGACGGCGACATCATTGCGCCGGCCGATGGCGAGGCCATGGTGATGCGTCGCCGTATCGCGTTCAACGGTGTCGTCTCGGTCGCCGCGGACCGCAAGGGTCACGTCGAGGTTTCGGCGCTCGGCCTGCCGCTCGATGAGGACTACGAGCAGTTCGTGGAAGAGGCCAAGAAGGACATCGCCGATGCCCTCGGCCGGGCGAAGAAGGCCGAGCGCCCCGTGCGCGTCGAGGCCGCGCGCCTTGCAGCGCGCCGGGCCGCCACGCGATGGTCGGGCAAGAAGCCGCAGGTCCAGGTCCTGCTGCTGGAGGATTGACGCGCCATGGCCATGAAATGGACCTCGATGCTGGCGATCTACACCCTGTTCTGGGTGCTGAGCGCCTTTCTCGTCATGCCGTTCGGCCTGCGCACACCGGACGAAGTGGAGGGGCACGAGGTGGGCAAGGGCCATGCCGACAGCGCGCCGGTCAACTTCCGGCCCAGGCTGATCGCTCTTCGCGCCACCGTGCTCGCGGTCGTGCTGTTCGGGGCGTATTACGTGAACTATGCCGAGCAATGGATCACGGTCGATGACCTGAACTTCTTCGGCAAGCCGCCGGTCGACGACCTGGGCTACTGAGAAAGCCCGGGCCGCCGCGACCAGACCGCGTCAGTGTCAGTTCCGCAGCCGCTCCACGCCCTGCGCAAGTGCGACGTAGAGCTTGCCCATGTCGGACGAAAGCAGGGTCACGCCCAGCGCATTGCCGTCGCGGGTGGAGAGGACCTGCCGCAGGATCGCCTCGAAATCGTGGATGTACCGGCTGACGTTGGCCCGGAAGGCATCGTCGCGTTCGAACACCTGCTGGACGGCCTTCGCCTCGCCCGCATCGAGCAGGCTGACGGCGCGGCGGGTGAAGATGCCCCGGTCCCCGCGCAGGTAGGCCGCCCAGGCGGTATCGGCGATGTCGCTGGACAGCACCGAGGTGATGTCGATCGCGTTTGAATTCAGCGATTCCGTGATGATCGCGGCGCGGCGCGCGAAGTCGTTGTCGACCTGCTCCTCCGCCTGCCGGCGCGCATCGGCGACGCGGGTTTCGAGGTTCCCGACGAGGACGTCAACTTTGGCAACCTGGTCCCGCAATTGTCCGGCGGCCTCGCGGGTGACACCGGCCGAGTGGGCGACTGCCTGTTCGAGCTGACCGGAAATCTCCGCGACGCGGTTGCGCATGGCCTTGTCTATGGCTGAGGCACTTTCCGCGCCGAGCGTCTGTGCGATGCGGGAAATGCGTTCGGCGCTGTCTTCCTCAACCGTGGCGACAGCTTGCCGGAGTGTCGTGCCGAGGGCGTCGATCGCGCCGGATAGCGCGCCGCCCGCCCGATCGGCGGCCTGCCGGGTCGTCTCGTCTAGCTCGGTCATCGTCGATTGGAGGCGGGCGAACAGCGTCGCGTGATCCGCCCCGCGTCCGCTGATCGCTGACTGGGCCTGTTCGATGCCGGTCAGCAGCGCATCGAGATCGCGCCCCGATGCACCGATGCCTGCGGCGATGCCCTCGCTCCCCTGTACCGAGAGGCGCAGCTGCGCGAGGAGCGCGGCGAGGCCTTCCTGCAGGCGCACCAGCCGGTCTTCCGACACGGCAAGTGCTTCGGGGAGCGCACTGTGCGTCTGCTTCGCGCTTGCCTGGATCAGTTCGAGCAGGCGCAGGCTGTCCGAGGTCAGCTTCTCCACTTCGCCGTCGGTCGAGGCGAGCGTCGCGCGGGCAGCGGTCAGGCGCTGGGTGAGGGCGTTCAGGCTCGCCTCCAGGCTCGCTTCCGAATCCCCGGCGCCCTGTGCAATGGTCGCAAGGCGGACCTCGTAGCGCGACAGTTGCTCGGTGACCGCGCCGGCGTGCTCGGCCAGGATCGATGTCTGGATCCGATGCCGTTCCAGCCGTTCCGCGATGCCGGCGTCGAGTTCGCCGAGCATGTGCTCGATCCGGGCAATGGCATGGCGTTCCTGCTCGACCTGCCGGGACTGGCGTTCCTCGGCTTCCATCGACAGGCGCTCGGCGCGAAGACCGATCGATTCGTCCATCTGGCGCGCTTCCGCCGCGATCGTCGCGAGTCGTCCCGCCAACGCGTCGATCGCGCTCTGCTGGGCATCGGCTATCGCCGCGCCGGCAGCGGACTGCTCGGCCGAGAAATCGGCGAGCGAAGCCCGCATGGCCTCCTCGGCGCGTTCTTCGGCGCCGCGCAGGGCGCGCGAGACGACGTCGCTTTCATCGCGCAGGGCGACGAGGCGGGCGCGCAGCGAGGTCAGGCTTTCCGCCTCGTGGCGGTCCAGTTCGTTGCCGGTCTCGCGGATTTCGTCCGAGAGCGCCTTGGCCCTGCCGCGGATCGAGGCCAGGGCATCGACCTCGTGCGTATCGAGCTGGGCGCGGAACCGGTCCCCGCTTTCCGCAAGCTCGGCGAAACGTGCCGACGCGATGGTGGCGAGCTGGTCGCACTGGCGCGTGAAGCCGTCGAGGGTATCGCCCACCTGCTCGCGCAGCATCGCCACCTGCCGGGTGCTGGCGGTTCCGAATTCGTTGAGGCGATTGAAACCGGCGACCATGTCCTCGAGCTGGGCATGGGCGGTGCGGCCCGCATTGGCGATGTTGTTGGTGACGTCCTTGGCGGAGTTGGCGATGACGGGCAGTTGCCCGCGCAGCTTCTCCATGTTCTCCAGCGCGGCGTTGCTGACGGTGCTGATCGAATCGACCCGCGCCCCGTTCTCGCGGACAAGATCCTGCAGGCGCTCGGCGTTCTGGGCCAGCCGTTCGGTGGCCAGTCGTCCCAGCGTCTCGAGGTCGCGGGACTGCGCGGCGATGAACTCGCGGGCGAGGCTCAGCTCGCGGTTGACCGCGGTCAGGCGCTTTTCGAGCAGCGCGGACTCGGTCGACAGGGTGCGGGCGACATCGCCGAAGCGCCGGCCTTCGCGGGCGCTGTGGCGCATTGCGAGCAACCACCCCACGCCTACCAGCAGCACCGGGACGCACCAGGCGGTGATCGTCGCGGGAACCTGCGCGAGCGGCAGGCCGGCACGGAGCGAGGGCAGTTCGGCGGCGATGAACAAAACCGTCCACGCCGCGACGGCGATCCCGGCAAGGCCCGGCGCCAGCCAGAGGCGAGTGGCCGGTTCCGCAGCCGGCGCGCCTTCGTCCTCGCCTGCGACCCAGGCATCGTCCCAGCTTTCCCGGGCTGCGATGTCGCGCCCGTCAGTGGCGTTGTCGTCGTCGGTGGCGGAGCCTTCGCCATTGCCCGACCCGAATGCGATGATCCTGCGTTCCCCAACCATCCGTGCAGAATATCACGCCGCGCGCATCGATAAAGCTCGCTTTAACCCATTCCCAATTATCCTGGGGAAATGGCTTATGAAGCAGGTGCCCTCGAAGCGACCCTCGCCGCTGCCGCCGGTGGCGATCCGGTACTCATGGCGGAACTGCGCCAGGCCTTCGTCGAGAGCGTCGCCCGGCAGGTGGACCTGCTCGAGCGATCGCGGTGCGACGGCAACTGGGTGGTAGCCGCGATGAGGCTCAAGGGGCTAGCGGCGAGCTTCCATTCGGACCGCCTGCTGGCGCTTTCGGAGCACGCGCTCGATGCCGCGCCGGGGGAGCCCACGGCGGTGCGCGGGCTCCAGGCCTATCTCGCCGAGTTTTCCATCACCTGATTGTCCGGTTCCGCTTGGCACTGGCCCGACACCTGCCTACACCAAGGGAGGGTGCTGGAGTTCGGATTTGCGGATAGTATTGCTGGCCATGACGGAGCCTGCCGGAGCGGGGCAGCCGTTTCCGCGCGCGTTCCTGCGCGTGGCGGGGGCAAGCGTCGCGCAGCATCAGCTCGGCATGGCGCTGGCACTCGATTGCCAGCGGGTGATCTGCATGGCGCGCGGGCCCTCGCCGGAACTGATCGCGCTCCAGCATGACGCCGAAAGCGCGGGGCTCCAATTCACCATCGCCACCGGGCCAGCGCAACTGGCTGGGCTGGTGACCGCCAGCGACGAACTCGTCGTGATTTCTGAAGGACTGTTCGCCGATCCCGCTCAGGCCGTCGCCTTGCTGGAGGGGCGGGCGCCGGTCGTGCTGGTGCAGCCGGTCGAGGGGGCGCTCGTCGCCGGGTTCGAGCGAATCGACATCAACCGGGCGAGCGCCGGGTTGATGCGCGTACCGGGCGACCTCGTGGAACGCCTGCACGACCTGCCTGCCGACATCGATGTGCTCTCCGCGCTGACACGGATCGCGCTGCAGATCGGCATATCGATGCGCGAGGTTCCCGCCGCCGCGCGGGCGGGCTCGGGCTGGCGGATGATCCGCAGCGAGGCGGAGGCTTATGCGCTGGAGGACGAATGGCTGCGCTCGCGCTTCGGGGCGGGGGCCTGCGCTTCGCCCGGCCGCGCGGTGGCCCGTTTCGGCGTGCTGAGCTTCGGGTCGTCGCTGCTCCACGCCGGCAATGCCAGCAACGTGGTCTCGGCTGCCGTGCTGGTTTCCATCGCGATCGCAGCCGGGCTGGGCTGGTTCGCCCTCGTGTCGGCCGGGTTCGTGTTCGTCGCGATCGCGTGGCTGCTGGTCGAGGCCAGCCGCCTGCTCCGCGCGGCCGAGCGGCAGGCGCTGGGCCAGCCTTCGCCGGCGATCCCGCGCGCCGACGTGCTCGTGTGGCTGGTGGACGTTGCTTTCGCCGCGCTGATCCTCGTCGATACTCCGCGTTTTCCGGGAGAGCCGGTGCTGGGCTGGCTCTGCCTGCCCGCGATCCTGATGATGACGCTCGTGCTGCTGCCGCGCGTCATCGGCGGGAAGGTCGCCGGGTGGATCGGCGACAGGGCAGTGCTCGGGCTGGTGCTGGCACTCGCTTCGGGGTTCGGACAGGTGCTGCTGGTCGTGCGGCTGCTTTGCGCCTGTCTGCTCGCGGTCGCGCTCTTCCTGCCGTCGCGGCGGCACGGATAACCTCGGCTTAACCAAATGCCTGTTAGACGGGTCATATGATCGACCAAGCCGCCCCTCCGGCGATCCCGGACCGCGTCGAGACGACCCTGCGCGAGGAACTGGCGCGCGGCGACGTCATGGCGGGTACGGCGGTCCCGATCCTGCGGCAACTGATCGCGGCGGGCGATCTTTCGATTTTCAGCGAGGAAGTCGTCGCGAGGCTGCGCGGGATGCTGGCCGACATCGCGCGGCAGCTGCTCGATGCGCTCGTCGGTGGGCAGGGAAGCCGCGCGCATTCGGCGGGCGAGGTCGAGGTCGTGGGGCACGCCCTGCTCGACAACCCGGCACTGGTCGCGCACCTTCACGCCCTGACGCTGGAGTGGCAACTGACCGAACGGCTGCAGGCACGCCTCGGGCTCGACGCTGCGGCATCGCCGCTGGTGCAGGGCCTGATTGCTTCGCCGGACGAGCGGTTGCGGGCGGACGCGGCCGCATTCCTCGCGGCGCAAGTGCGCTGGTGCCAGTCGCAGCGACGCATGTCCCTGCCGCTGAGGGAACTGCCGGCCGACCTGCTGAACGTCGCGCTCTACACCCTGCGGACCCTTGCGGGCGTCGAACCGGTCCTCGCGGAACGGGCGACCGTGGTCGAAAGCGAAATCCGCAGGTCCTATGACGAGGCGAATACGCGCGCGGGAATGGCGGCTCGGCTCATGGCCGGCCTTGCCGAGCGAGGGGGGCTCGACGTGCCTGCCGTCGCGCATTCCGGCGTTCCACTGTTCGTCGAAGCGCTGGCGCGCGCTTCGGGGCAGGCGCGGGACACCGTGCTCATGTCCACGCATCGCAGCCAGATCGCCCGGCTTGCACTGACGCTCCGGGCGTCGGGCCTCGCGGCGGAGGCGGCGCAGGCGCAAGTCCTGTCGCTGCATCCCGAAACCGTGCTGCCGGACGTGTTCGCCGCCATCGACGAGACCCGGGCCGCCGCGATCCTCGCTTCTTCGCGCGCAGTTCTGCGGCCGCACAGGCCGTGATGCGGGAAGAGGGTTCCGTGGTCGCTCTCGCGACGAGCGACGCCGAGGATCGGTTGATCGATGCGGACGAGCCGCTGGCGGGTCTGCAGGTGCGCTGCGGCGGCGAACTGCCCGGCACGATCGCGGTGCCCGAATTGCTCGAACTGGTCCGCAAGGCGCGCCATTCCCGCTTCCCCGTGGCCCGCGCGGTCAACGCGCAAGACGGCGCAGACGCGATCTCGGCCTGGGTCGAGGTTGATCCCGCCACCGACGGTGGCGGCTGCGCGATCCGGGTCCGTACCTGGCAAACCGCTGCGGTTCTGCAGGAAGACGGCGCACTGGCGTCCGAGCGACGATCGGTCATCGACCGCCATCTTGCAGAGCTTTCCGCCTATCTCGACGCCGGGCAGCGCCTGCTGGCGGTGTCTTCCGAGGCCCCGGAACTCGCAGGTCTGGTCGCGGCGATGGAGGCAGGGATCGGGCAGGCCTGGACCGACTTCCTCGCGCCCGAGAACGTCACGCACCGCCAGCCCCTCCACTGGCGGCTGCTCGACGGTGCGCGGGTGATCGTGCCCGATTCCCGCCGGTCATGGCGGGTTTCGCTGTTGCCGCTGATGTCCCCGGGCTTCGATCCGGCGGGATTCGAGCTGCTGCTGCTGTCGGACGAACCGCCAGCGGATGCCTTCGCCGTCGCCGAGCCTGCCGCGCCATTGCCGCGCCGCAGCCTCGTCGGGCAGGATCTCGCGCCGGTTCTGAAGCAACCCATCGCGCGCATCATCGCGAACGCGGAGACGATCCGCACCCGCCTCGCGGGGCCGCTGCCCGACGCCTATGCAGAGTATGCAGGCGAGATCGCGGGGGCGGGCAAGCTGCTGCTGGGGCTGCTGGAGGATATGGCCGACCTCGAGATCGTCGAGTCGGAGAGCTTCACCACCGCGCCCGATCCCATCGACCTGTCCGAAGTCGCGCGGCAGGCGGCCGGCATCCTCGGCGTCCGGGCGCGGGAGAAGGGCATCGTCATCGATGCGCCACCGCCGGAACAGGCGCTGCCCGCGCTGGCGGAGTTCCGCCGCGTCCTGCAAGTGCTGCTGAACCTGGTGGGCAACGCGATCCGCTATTCGCCCGAGAATTCGCGGATCGCCATCCATCTGGAAAGCGCCGACAAAGCCGCCCGCGTCATCGTCGCCGACCAGGGGCCGGGCCTCGCGGTCGAGGACCAGGCGCGCGTCTTCGAGAAGTTTGAACGCCTTGGCCGCAGCGGCGACGGAGGATCGGGCCTCGGTCTCTACATCTCGCGCAGCCTGGCGCGCGCGATGGGCGGCGATCTCACCGTGCAAAGCGAAGCCGGCGACGGCGCCCGCTTCATCCTCGAGGTTCCCGCCGACCTCGGCGGCTGAGCGCTCAGCCGCGCCGGGCCAGCCAGACGACGATCCCGCCGACCACCGTGAGCACCGCTCCGCGCACCGCCCACGCGCGATCGGCCAGCATGAAGCTGTCGGCAGGCCACAGGATCACGCTCGTCCCTTGACCCACGAACAGCAGCCCCGCAGCGATCGCGAGGACGCCGATTATCATTGCCAGAATTCGTATGAACAGCATGTCGTCGCGCCCCGTTTGCTGGACGCAGCGTGATACGCGGATGCGGCGGGATTGTGGCGGGTCGCCCCGGTTTGCCGCCGCCAACGAAAAAGGCCCCCGCATTCGCGAGGGCCTTCCTTCGGGTACCGCGACTGCACGCGGTTCGAAAAACTCTGGAACTGCCGCTCAGCGCTGGCCGATCGGCAGGTAGTCGCGCTGCGTCGGGCCGGTGTAGAGCTGGCGCGGGCGACCGATCTTCTGGCCGGGATCGGAGATCATTTCGTTCCACTGCGCGACCCAGCCCACGGTGCGGGCGAGGGCGAAGAGCACGGTGAACATCGTGGTCGGGAAGCCGATCGCCGACAGGATGATGCCCGAGTAGAAGTCGACGTTCGGGAACAGCTTCTTCTCGATGAAGTACGGGTCGTTGAGGGCCAGTTCCTCGAGGCGCAGGGCGGTCTCGAACAGCGGGTCGGTGACCTTGAGCGCGTCGAACACCTCGCGCAGGGTCGACTGCATGACCGTCGCGCGCGGGTCGTAGTTCTTGTAGACGCGGTGACCGAAGCCCATCAGGCGGAACGGATCGTTCTTGTCCTTGGCGCGCTCGATGTAGTGCGGAATGCGGTCGGGCGTGCCGATTTCCTTGAGCATGTTCAGCGCCGCTTCGTTGGCGCCGCCATGCGCGGGACCCCAGAGGCAGGCGATGCCGGCCGCGATGCACGCGAACGGGTTGGCGCCCGAGGAGCCCGCAAGGCGCACGGTCGAGGTCGAGGCGTTCTGCTCGTGGTCGGCGTGGAGGATGAAGATCCGGTCCATCGCCTTCTCGATCGCGGGGTGCACCACGTACTCCTCTGCGGGCACGCCGAAGGTCATGCGCAGGAAGTTGCCGGTGTAGCTCAGCGAGTTGTCGGGATAGACGAAGGGCTGGCCGACCGAATACTTGTAGGCCATGGCCGCGATCGTCGGCATCTTCGCGATCAGGCGGTGCGAGCTGATCTTGCGATGCTCAGGATCCGCGATGTCGGTCGAATCGTGGTAGAACGCCGAAAGCGCGCCGACCACGCCGCACATGATGGCCATCGGGTGCGCGTCACGGCGGAAGCCACGATAGAAGGTCGCCAACTGCTCGTGGAGCATGGTGTGGCGCGTGATGGTGTTCTCGAACGTCGAAAGCTCATCCTTGCTCGGCAATTCACCATTGAGCAGCAGGTAGCTCGTTTCCATGAACGAGGAGTTCTCGGCCAGCTGGCCGATCGGGTAACCGCGGTGCAGCAGCACGCCTTCGTCGCCGTCGATGTAGGTCAGCGCCGATTCGCAGCTCGCGGTCGAGGTGAAGCCGGGGTCGAACGTGAACTTGCCGGTCTGGGCATAGAGCTTGCGGATGTCGACGACATCCGGGCCCACGCTGCCCTTCAGGATCGGGTATTCAAAGTCCGCGCCACCAGCGCTCAGTTTAGCCTGATCACCCACCAGTTATATCTCCTTATGACGGTTACCCGACAGGAACGTCCGCCTGCGCACCGATACGTGCGAGGCTCTCTTCCCGTCCGAGCAAAACCAGTACGTCGAAAATCCCCGGCGAGGTCGTCTGACCTGTCAGGGCCGCCCGCAACGGCTGTGCGAGCTTGCCGAGCCCCAGTCCCAGTGTCTCGGCCATTGCCTTCAGGCTTCCTTCCAGTCCCTCCAGTGTCCAGTCGGTCTGGCCGGACAGGCGCTCGTGAATCGCGGCGAGGCGGCCACGCGCCTCGTCGGTCAGGAGGCCAAGCGCCTTTTCGCTCATGACGAGCGGGCGCTTGGCGAACAGGAAGGCGGAGCCTTCTGCAAGTTCGTTGAGGTCCTTCGCGCGGACCTTGAGAACGGGCATGGCGCGCGCCAGCAGATCGAGGTCCGCATCGGCGGCCCCTTCAAGGCGCGGCGCCACGAGCGCGGCGAGACGAACGTCGTCGGCTTCGCGCAGGTAGTGCCCGTTGAGATTGTGAAGCTTGGCAAGGTCGAAGCGCGAAGGCGACTTGCCCACGTCGACCATGTCGAACCATTCTACCGCCTGCTCGCGGGAGATGATCTCCTCGTCGCCGTGGCCCCAGCCAAGGCGTAGCAGGTAGTTGAACACCGCCTCGGGCAGGATGCCGAGCTCGTCGCGGTAGGCATCGACGCCGAGCGCGCCGTGGCGCTTGGACAGCTTGGCGCCGTCCGAGCCGTGGATCAGCGGCACGTGGCCGTAGACCGGCACGTCCCAGCCCATCGCGTGGATGATCACGAGCTGGCGGAACGCATTGTTCAGGTGATCGTCGCCGCGCAGGACATGGGTCACGCCCATGTCGTTGTCATCGACCACCACGGCCAGCATGTAGGTCGGCGTGCCGTCGCTGCGCAGGATGACGAAATCGTCGATCTCGGCGTTCTGGACGGTCACTGTACCCTGCACGAGGTCGTCGATCGTCGTCTCGCCGTCGCGCGGCGCCTTGACCCGCACGACCCACGACTTGTCCGCGGGCCAGGTCGAGGGGTCGGCGTCGCGCCATTCGCTGTCGATGCGGAAGGGGCGGCGCTCGTCCTGCGCCTTCTGGCGGCGCTCGGCGAGTTCCTCGGCAGTCAGGTAGCAGCGATACGCAGTGCCGCCTTCCAGCATCCGCGCGGCCACTTCGGCATGGCGGTCGGAGCGGGCGAACTGGAACACGGGCTCCTCGTCGCCCTCCAGCCCCAGCCAGGTGAGGCCGTCGAAAATCGCGTCGATCGCCGGCTCGGTGGAGCGGGCGCGGTCGGTGTCCTCGATGCGGAGCAGGTACTTGCCGCCGTGATGGCGCGCGAACAGCCAGTTGAAGAGCGCGGTGCGGGCGCCGCCGATATGGAGATAACCGGTAGGCGAGGGGGCAAACCGCGTGACGACGGCCTTGGTGCCCGTCGCTCCGCCCGTTGCACTGCCGCTTGCCATCGATACCACCTTGCTGTCCTAATGCGCGGCATGGGGAGCCATGTCGCAACTGTCGAAAATACGTCTCCGGAAGGCGCCGGAGCCGCTGCATTGCAGCATCGGCCATGGAACAGCGGGAGCGACTTGTCGAGGCCTTTGGCGGCTCTGGAGCGATTTCTTTCGAGCGCCGGATTCGATCGCGGACCATGGCTCACGGTGGCATTCGCAGGTGGGATCGTGGCGTGGTTCGGGCTTCCTTCGCCGCCGTTCTGGACCGGATTCCTGTGCCTGTGCGCGGGCTTGGCGGCGCTCGCCGCGTGCCCGTGGCCGGGGGGCGAGGCGTACCCTCACCTGCGCAGAGCAATGCTGGTGCTGCCGCTCCTCGCCATCGCCGGTTGCCTGGCGATCTGGGTGCGATCCACGATCGTGGGGGAGCCGGCGCTGGAGCGTCCGGTTGCCGGGACCTTCAGCGCCCGCGTGCTCCAGATCGAACCCCAGCCTGCGCTGGAACGCGATCGCCTGGTCCTGGCGATGCGCGATCCCGGCAGCGGCCGGGCGATCAAGGTGCGCGTCAACGTGCCGGGCCAAGACATCGCCGCGCGTGTCGGCATCGGCGACGTCGTGCGCTTCAGGGGGCGGCTGATGCCTCCCGCCCCGCCGATGCTCCCGGGCGCCTACAATTTCGCGCGGACCGCATGGTTCTCGGGCATCGCCGCGAGCGGTTCGGTCATCGGCGAGGTATCGGTCGTGGAGCGTGGCCCGGCAGGCGGCGGATGGCTGGCCGGCGTGCGTCGCGGCCTGGCGGACCATATCCGGGATAGCATCGGGCCGGGCCATGCCGGAATCGCCACCGCGTTCGTGACGGGAGATCGCGGGGCGATCACCGAAGCCGATGACCAGGCGATGCGCGATTCCGGCCTGGCGCATCTCCTGTCGGTAAGCGGGCTGCATGTCGGAGCAGTCGTCGGTGCGGTCTACGTGCTGTTCGTGCGAGTGCTGGCGCTGTCCCCGTGGCTGGCTCTGCGGGTGCGGCTGCCCGTGGTGGCGGCAGCGGCGGGCGCGCTTGCGGGCGTCGGGTATACGCTGCTTTCGGGCTCCGAAGTGCCGACGGTGCGGTCCTGCATCGGATCGCTGCTCGTGCTGGCGGCGCTGGTGCTGGGGCGCGAGGCCCTGTCGCTGCGGATGCTGGCGGTCGCGGCCTTCTGCGTCATGTTCCTCTGGCCAGAAGCCGTGACCGGGCCGAGCTTCCAGATGAGTTTCGGCGCGGTGCTGGCGCTGGTGGCGGTGGGGACATCGGGCCCGGCGAAGGCATTCATGGCCCCTCGCGACGAGTCGCTCGCGGCCAAAGCGGCGCGACATCTGGCGATGTTGCTGGTGACCGGCGCCGTCATCGACCTCGCGCTCATGCCGATCGGCCTCTTCCACTTCCATCGCGCCGGAATTTACGGTGCCCTCGCCAATGTCATCGCCATCCCGCTGACCACCTTCGTGGTCATGCCGCTGCTGGCCGGGGCGCTTCTGTTGGACATCGCCGGCGCCGGTTGGCCCCTGTGGTGGCTCGCGCAAGTGTCGATCGACCTTCTGACGGGAATTGCGCACTGGTTCGCCTCGCGCCCGGCGGCCGTGACCATCCTGCCGGCGGCGGGCGCCGGGGCCTTCCTCCTGTTCGTTGCGGGTGGCTTGTGGATCGGCCTGTGGAGCGGCCGCATCCGATGGCTCGGCCTGCCCCCCGCGCTCCTCGGTGCGGGACTGCTGGGCTATGCGACCCCGCCGGACATCCTGGTTTCCGGCGATGGCCGCCATGTCGGTCTGGTCTCTCCGGATGGCGAGCAGCTTTTCGTCCTTCGCGACGGCGGCGAGGGCTATGCCCGCGACAACCTCATGGAACTGGCCGGAATGAAAGGCGAACCGGTGGCCTTGGATCACTGGCCGGGCGCGCGCTGCAATCGCGATTTTTGCGCGACCAGGCTGGAGGAAAAAGACAAGGCATGGC
>DATKFS010000032.1:0-10252 GCA_035511275.1 Novosphingobium sp. | reverse complement strand
CCCGCGACCTAGCCGTTATGAGCGGCCAGCTCTAACCGCTGAGCTACAGGCCCACCGAACCGGACCCGGCCCCATCGACAGGGCCGGACGGATGCGCGTTAGCTTGGGACAGGGCGCTAGGCAAGTGCGCTCTAGTCAACTTTCACCGATGCCATGATCTCGGCGACGCTGGTGGGTCGCACGCCGCGCCGGTCGAGATGGGTGAACAGCGCGCGCCACCAGTCGTAGAGCGCGTCAAGGTCGGCCTCGTTGCGCACGTAGGGCGTGTGACCCGGCGCCAGCGAGGGGCTGTGGAACGAGAAGACCAGCACCGGCAGCCCCTCGTCGATGGCGATGTCGACGCCGCGCAGGGCCTCCTCGGCGGTGATGCCCTCGGGGGTGAGCGGAATGCGTTCGAGCAGCCCGGCACGGGCGAGCACGCCACGTACCTGCGGCGTGCGCCAGAGGTGCGGGTAGATGACGTTGCCGACCTGGCGCAGCGGGCCCCAGTAGACCGTCGTCAGCGGCAGTTCGAGCAGGCGCCGCTCGGCGTCCGCCCAGTAGGGGCGCAGCGGATGCTCGCGATAGTTCGGGCCGCCGGTGCCGCTGTAGTCCCACCGCGCGCGGACCGAGGTGTCGACGGCGATGCCCGCCTCGCGCAGGATCTCCGCCGTGCGCGGACCAAGGCCGTAGCGACCGGCACGGTAGATTCGCGGGGCGACGCCGAAGGCGCCTTCGATCCTGTCGCGCAGGCCGAGCAGCTTCTCGCGTTCAAGTTCGAACGGAAGATTGCCTGCGAAGCTGTTGAATTCGTTGACCTCTTCAACGAAGGGCGGGCTGACCCACGGGTGCAGCTGCACGCCCACCTCGGCGCGTCCGTGCGAGACGGCATCGCCGATCGCTTCGGCCGCGAACGTGGAGCAGGCGACCGGCCAGTCGATGAGGTACGAGGGGACGACCCCGAAGCCCTCGCAGAATTCTTGGAACTTGCGCAGGGCGGGGACGGTGACGAGGCTGTGCTTCTCGCGGTCGAGGGGGGCCGACCAGTCGAACTCCTCCTCGGTGTCCACGGTCACGATGAAGCGCTGGCCGAAGCCGTTGCCGAACGCAGCGAACGACTGCTTGTCGGGCAGCTCCAGGAGATTGGGTCCTGGCAAAGAAACTATCCCCTCTGCGGGTCGCGTCCGTCAGAATGACCGGGTTCCATCGTCACTTAGGCGGAAAAGGTTGCCGAAGTGCTATCGATTGTGTCGGAACCGGTCAATGCGGGCAGGGCCAGGTGCAGGGCGTTGCCGGAGCGGTGAAGGATGCCACCGGCGGCGGCGGCCTCGGCGGTCGCGAGGCGCAGGGTGAAGCCGATCCCGAACATGCCGGTGGCGAGCGACTGTCCGCGCTCGCCGGCGATCGCGTCGAACAGCGCCGCCGGTTCGCGCTCGGCCAGCACGGCGGGCAGCGCGACCACGAGTTCCGCCGCGCCGCCGCGTACCGACCACGAAAGTTCGAGCGCCTCGCCCGGCGCGGTCGATCCGGCGAGCGCGGCGAACAGGCGCCAGACCAGCCGCTCGACCTCGGGCCGGGCCACGCGCACCGGCAGGCTGGCGGCGGAGAGGTCGGAGGCGAGCGCGAAGCCGCTGCCCCTCGGTTCGGTCCAGACGCGCAGGCGCACGACCGTCTGCGCGAGGATGCGGGCGAGATCGCAGGTCCCTTCGTCGAGCGCGAGGGCGCCGGTCTCCAGCTTCACCAGCCGGTCCAGTTCCTCGAATCCGGCGAGGATGTGCGCGCAGTCACCGGCGATCGCGGCGGCAAGGGCGCGGTATTCGTGCGGGGCGGGGCCGTAGAGCTGCTGCTGGATGATCTCGGCGGCGACCTGGATCGCATTGGCCGGGGTGCGCAGTTCGTGGAGGACCTCGCGCATTCGCTCCGCCTCCGCATGGTCGGCAGCGGGGGCGGGAGGGGCGACCGGGGCGGCGGCGGGGCGGCGCAGGCGCCCGACGTAGCCCGCGAAGCTGCCGGCGTCGAACCGGGCGATGGCATCGACCTGCCAGGCCCCGCTCACCGCGGGCGCGCCAGTGATGCGGATGCGCGCGGCGCGCAGCGGCAACCGGCTGCGGATGGCGGCGGCAAGGTCCGTGGCCGACCCGGCGTCGTGTGCCGAATCGTCCTGCGCTCCGGCGATGTCGAGGCCGGTCACCGAGGGGGCGTAGGGTCCGTCGACCCAGGCGATGCGGCCCTGCAGGTCGGTGGCGAAATCGATGGCGAGCGCGAGGCGAACGGTGGCGGGCGCGGTATCGCCGAGCGGCAGGCGCGGGGCGTCGATGCCGCTCTCGGGCGGGCCCATCGCCTCGCGCGCCTTGCGGAACTCCTCGATCCGGCGGACGATCGCGCCGATCCCGGCCTCGCTCGGCGCGGAGGCGGCTTCGGCCACGACCTTGAGGTGGAGGTCCTTCTGCTGCTGCGCGGCGCGCGCCTTGGCCCATTCGCTGAGCGACGTGGGCGCGGGCGGGTTGTCCGCCATGTCGAGCAGTTCCAGCACGTCGTCGGACATGTCCTGGTCGACGGCTATGTTGCCGGTGGGCGCGTTGAAGGAGGCGCGCGGCGTTTCCGGCAGCGGCGCCTCGGGGTCGGGCTCCATCGGTCCCGCCGGCAGCGCGCGGTCGTGGACGCCGAGACGGTCGAGCAGGGCCTCGACCGCGGGCGGCAGGTCGCGGCGATGGCGCAGGATGCCGCGCGCACGCACGGGAAGGGAGGGAATCAGCGCGAGCCACGCGGCGTCGTCGAGCCGGGCGGCGCGAATCGCTGCGCAGGCGACGTCCGGCTCGCCCTCGGCCAGCCAGGCGAGCAGGCGCGGGCTGGTCATCGGCTGCAGCGGCTGGCGCAGCAGGCGGGCGCGATCGGCGGTCGGAATCTGTCGCCCCAGCGCTTCGAGCCGGGCATAGCCGGCCTCCATCGTCTCGCTGAAACCGGCGGATTCGGGCGCTCGACCGAGAATGTCGACGAGCTGCCTGAACTGCACGCGCGCCAGGCCGTCCCCGGAGGGCGGCAGGCGCAGCACAGTGGCAAGGCGATCGTCGAAATGCATTCAATCTCCGGGTCCGGCCGACCATGGCAGGGCAGACCCTATGGCCTCGCTATGTTTACCATAAGGAAAACAACGTGGGAGTCAGGGGGGAGACTTCCCTAGCAAAGCTGGGGACGAGCGAAAGTGCACAGTTTCCGCCGTTGCAAAGCGGGACGATTACGCTATGGCATAATAATATTACGGCGCACTGGCGTTTTCGATGTGTTAGTTGCAACGTGGAGGCGTGAAAGCGCTCCGCCGGGGAAATTTCGAATGATCAATCTCGATGAAATCGACCGTCGCCTGCTGGCAGAGCTGCAGGCGGAAGGCCGGATCACGAACGTCGAGCTGGCCCAGCGCGTGGGCCTCACCGCTCCGCCCTGCCTGCGCCGCGTGCGCAGCCTCGAGGAAGCGGGCGTCATCCAGGGCTATCACGCCGATCTCGACGCATCGAAGCTGGGGTTCACGATCACCGTCTTCGCGCTGGTCAGCCTCAAGAGCCAGGCCGAGGAATCGCTGCGCGCCTTCGAGGACCACATGAAGGGCCTGCCCGAAGTGCGCGAGTGCCACATGCTCAACGGCGAGATCGACTTCATCCTGAAGATCGTCAGCCGCGACCTGCAGAGCTTCCAGGAATTCCTCACCAGCAAGCTGACGCCCGCGCCCAACGTGGACAGCGTCAAGACCTCGCTGACCATCCGCACCGCCAAGAACGTGCCGGGCGTGCCGATCGGCTGAGGTGGTCGCGGGGGTAGCCGTCATCCCCGGGAAAGCGGGGATCGCTGGCAAGGCCCCGCGAGTTCGATAGAGCGGCCTCAATACGCCCAGCGGTCCCGGATCTCGTCGTGCCTGCTCAGGGTGCCTTCAGAGCCCCGCGGCGGCCTCCAGCGCGAGAAGGTAGCTCTGCGCGCCGAAGCCGGCGATGGTGCCCCTGGCGGCCATGCCGACCCACGAGGTATGGCGGAAATCCTCGCGCGTGTGCGGGTTGGAGAGGTGGACCTCGATCACCGGGACCGAGATCGCGCGGATGGCGTCGAGCAGCGCCACCGAGGTGTGGGTATAGGCGCCGGCGTTCAGCAGCACCGCATGGGCGCCCGCATCTTCGGCCTCGTGCAGCCAGTCGACGAGATCGCCTTCGTGGTTCGACTGGAACAGGAGGATATCGACGCCCAGCGCCTCGCCGCGTTCTGTGAGCAGTGCGCCGATGTCGTCCAGCGTCTGCGACCCGTAGATCGTCGGCTCGCGCTTTCCCAGCCGGTTGAGGTTGGGGCCGTTGAGCACATAGACCAGCTTGTCCGCCATCGTTTCGCAGTTCCCTTTTCGAGCCGCGCCGAGCTTTAGCGGGCGCGCCGGGCCGCGCAAGCCGGAGCGGTCACTGGATGGGCGGAATCGGCGCGGGGTGCGGTGCCGGCTGGTAGTTCGACGCCGGCGGCGGGGCCGGCTCGGGCGCGGCGGGCGCCGGGGCGTCGTTCTGCGCGGCGGCCGGGGCGGCGTCGTTCTGCGCGGGTTCGTCCTCGGGCGGTTCGGCCCCGTCTTCGGCGCCCTCGTCCCCGGCGTAGAAGGCCTCCAGCGACTGTTCGTTTTCCCTGGCGCGCATCGCGGCGGCGTCCTGCTCGGCCTGCTTGCCTGCCTCGGCCGCCTGGCTGGCTTCGACCTGCGCCGGGTCCGCCTCGTTCGACGAACCGCACCCGGCGAGAGCGAGGGCGGACAGGGTGAGCAGGATGGCGATGCGGGGCAAGTCGGACGCTCCTCGGCGGGACGGGGAGCGTCCGTCTAACATCGCAAGGTTAGGGATTGCTTAGCGGTCCGAGCCCTTGGCCTTGCCCCACTGGCGCATCGCCGCATAGCCGAGGTAGCCGGTGCCGAAGAGGGCGTAGAGCGGCTCGGGAATGCCGTTGAGGTAGGCGGTCATGCTCTCGCCGATGGCGCGCGCGGTGACGGGGCTGAAAGCGCCGATCAGGCCCATCGGCAGGGCCCACAGGATCATGATGTAGATGACGTAGAGGAAGCTCGGCCGCGCGCGGCTGGTCCAGGGGTCGGCGGAATTGGCCTCGGCGACCACGGCGGAGAGGCTGGCCTGCAGCATCTCGAGTTCCTGCGTGTTCTCGAGCCGGAGCAGTTCCAGCTTGGCGCGGTCGCGCGCCTCGGGGTCGGGCACGACCTTGTCGATGATGCGGGTGACGGGGCCGAGCAGCGAATCGAGCAGCGGCATGGGCGAGTCCTTACGATGAAGTGGGCGACTCGCAATCAGATAACCACATCGGTTCGTGTAGGAAAACGCTTTTCGGGAGGGGTGTCGACGCGGCGGACGGCCAAGGTGCCGCCAGGTGCCTGCAACGTGCGGTCAGGTGCCGTCTAGGTCGCATTCGCGTTGCGGCTTTTTCAGCTGCAAAGGGGTGGCGAAATGCGAGAAGATAATTGGTCGGGACGAGAGGATTCGAACCTCCGACCCCCACACCCCCAGTGTGATGCGCTACCAGGCTGCGCTACGTCCCGACCGGAGCGCGGCCTATAGGCAGGTCCTCCGGAATGCGCAAGCGGGGTTTAGAGAGTTTTTCGCCGCCGCCCGCAACCGCTTGAACGGGCCGGTCGCGGGCCTATCTGTCGGCTCGTGGGCGGGGGAAGCGCGCGAGGGCGCGCGTTGCCAGCGGTGCGCTTTATTGCTAACCGCCCGCATCCGGTTGCGTCCGGTCGGGGATTTTTTCCGACCGCGCGCATCACGCCGCCCCGGCACGCGAGTCGCCGGGCGGCGCGAGATTGAAGAAGGCCCATCATTTCCATGCAGACCTCCATCCTCGCCCAGCTCGCCGCCGCCGCACCCGCCGGTGCGCCTCCGGCCTGGATTACGTACATGCCGTTCGTGGCGATGGCGCTGATCTTCTGGTTCCTCATCCTGCGCCCGCAGATGAAGCAGCAGAAGGAGCACAAGAACAAGCTCGCCGCACTGAAGAAGGGCGACGAGGTGCTGACCGGCGGTGGCCTGATCGGCAGGATCGTCAAGATCGACGACAACTACGCCGAAGTCGAGCTGGCGCAGGGCGTGAAGGTCAAGGCGCTCAAGTCGACCATCGTCGACGTGATTCCGCCCGCCGGCGCCAAGCCCGCCAACGACTGATCGGCCAAGGATTTCCCGGGCGGAGCGCCTGGCGCCTCCCGCCCGTCTGGAGAGAACGATAGGCAATGCTTGAATTTCCCACATGGAAGAAGGCCTGGTACTGGGCGGTGACGCTGGTGCTCTGCGCGCTGGCCCTGCCGACGCTGCTGTCCTTGACCACCGTGCGCTGGCCCGACGGCCTGCCGCATCCGAAGATCAACCTGGGCCTCGACCTCGCGGGTGGTTCGCGCCTCCTGCTGGAAGCCGATCGCAGCCAGGTGATCGCGCAGCGGCTGGAGGGCATGGAGGAATCGGTGCGCACCCGCCTGCGCGCCGCGGAGCCGCGCATCGGCATCGGTGACGTCTCCAGCCGTGGCGGACGCCTGTCCTTCACCGTGCGCGACGCCTCGCAGGTCGATGCCGCGCGCGAGGCGATCCTGCCGCTGACCACCGGCGCGGGCCTTTCCGGCCAGCGCGACTGGGATATCCAGGTCGTCAACGGCAACCAGTTCGTGCTCTCGCCGACGCCGGAAGGCATCGACCTTGCCGTCAGCAATGCGATGGAGACCGCGGTCGAGGTCGTGCGCAAGCGCATCGACGCGCTCGGCACCAAGGAGCCCGACATCCGGCGCCTGGGCGGAACCCGCATCGACGTGCAGGTGCCCGGCCTGCAGGATCCGGCGGCGCTCAAGTCGCTGCTCGGCCAGACCGCCAAGCTCGAATTCAAGCTGGTCGACGAGACCGCCGTGCCCAGCGACCTGGCGCAGGGCATCGTCCCCCCGGGCGACGAGATCGTGCCTTACGCCGATGCCGCGGCATCGGGCGGGCAGGGCCCGGTCATCGCCGTCAAGCGCCTTGGCGGCATCAAGGGTGACGAACTCACCGACGCCAAGCAGGCTTTCCAGCCGCAGACCAACGCAGCCGTCGTCTCGATCACCTTCAACCAGCAGGGCGGCGAGAAGTTCGCCAAGCTGACGACCGAGAACGTCAACAAGCGCTTCGCGATCATCCTCGACGGCAAGGTGCTTTCCGCGCCCAGCATCAACGAGCCGATCCTGGGCGGCAGCGCCCAGATCTCTGGCAGCTTCAACGTCAAGACGGCCACCCAGCTCGCCATCGCACTGCGGTCGGGCGCGCTGCCGGTTGACCTCACCGTGGTGGAGGAGCGCACCGTCGGTCCCGACCTCGGCGCCGATTCGATCAGCAAGGGCATCGTCGCCATGGGCGTCGGCACCGGCTTCTTGATGATCTTCATCCTCGTCACCTACGGCCGCTTCGGCGTCTACGCCAACGTGGCGCTGGTGGTGAACGTGTTGATGATCCTGGGCGTCATGGCGGTGTTCGGCACTACGCTGACGCTGCCTGGCATCGCCGGATTCGTGCTGACGATCGGTGCTGCGGTCGATGCCAACGTGCTCATCAACGAGCGCATCCGCGAGGAACGCCATCGCGGGCGGCGCGTCGTGCAGGCAGTGGAGATGGGCTACAAGGAAGCCAGCCGCGCGATCTTCGACGCGAACATCACCAACGTCATCGCCGCCGTGCTGATGGCCTACTTCGGCACCGGCCCGGTGCGCGGCTTCGCCATCGTCCTGCTCATCGGCATTGCGACCTCGGTCTTCACGGCCGTCACGATGACCCGCATGTGGGTCGCCGGCTGGCTGCGCAAGGCGCGGCCCGCAGACCTGAACCTGTAAGGGGAGAGGACATATGAAGCTCCTCAAGCTCGTTCCCGACAACACCAACATCCACTTCCTGAAGTGGCGCGTGCCGTTCTACGTGGTCAGCTTGCTGCTGATCGTCGCCTCGATCGGGCTCGTCGCCACCAAGGGCCTGAACCTGGGCGTCGACTTCGTCGGCGGTCAGGTGATCCGCGTGACGTTCGAGCGCAGCGTCGAGGCGCCGGTCGCCGAGCTGCGCGAGGAAGTCGATGCGCTGGGCTATGGCGAGCCGACCATCCAGCGCTTCGGCAAGCCGAACGAGATCTCGATCCGCATGAAGCTCCCGGAGGGCGCGGACAAGAACCCGAAGCTCGCCGATGCGATGGCGGGCAAGATCACCGCGAACATCCGCCAGAACCACGCCGATGCCCGCATCGACGGTGTCGATTCGGTCACCGGCAAGGTCTCGGGCGAGCTTGGGCGCAGCGCCATGCTGGCGCTCGGCCTCGCGGCGATCGCGGTGGCCATCTACATCTGGGTCCGCTTCGAATGGCAGTTCGGCGTGGGCGCACTGTTCAGCCTCGTCCACGACGTGACGCTGACGCTGGGCCTGTTCGCGCTGACGCAGATGGAGTTCGACCTCAACATCGTCGCCGCGCTCCTGACGCTCATCGGCTATTCGCTGAACGACACCATCGTCGTCTATGACCGCATCCGCGAGAACATGAAGAAGTACCGCAAGATGCCCATGGCCGAGCTGCTCAACCTCTCGGTCAACGAGACGCTGGCGCGCACGATCGTGACTTCGCTGTCGATGCTCATCACACTCGTGGCGCTGCTGGTGCTGGGCCCGGACGTGATCTTCGGTTTCACCGCCGCGATCGTGCTGGGCATCTTCGTCGGAACCTACAGCTCGATCTACATGGCAGCGCCGATCCTGATCTGGCTGGGCGTGAAGCCCGACAGCTTCGTGGCCACCGAAACCGCGATCGACCGCCAGGACCGCCTCGCCCGAGAGGGCAGCACGCCCCGCAAGGGCTGACGCGGCGATCTTGACCTCTCTCGGCCGTCGGCGCAGGCTGGCGGCCAGAGAGGGGTGAAGGTCATGGCCAGGGTCATCGTGACGGAGCCGCACAAGGCGCCGCAGGTCGCCATGCCGGCGGGATTGAGCGGGCAGGGCAAGGTTCAAGCACTGGTCGAACCGGGCCGTTTCCCGCTCGTCCTGCACCGCGTCGATCTGGAAGCCGGACAGCGGTTCGAGGTGGGACCGGTCGATGTCGATACCGTCCTCCACGTCTGGACGGGCGGGCTCGGGTCGGGTGGCTGTTCGCTTCCGGCGGGTTCGAGCATTATCGTCGAACGCGGCGCCGAGGCTTCGGTCCAGGCCGGCTTCGAAGGTGCGGTCGCATTCGTCTTCACGGCGATGGAGCCGGGCAGGGGTGATGGCGGCCATGTCCATCTCCTCCCCCGGGCCCGCGTTCCGGCCTGCGAGCGCATGAGCGCGCAGAGCGAGACCGGCGGCGCCATCCACGCCGATTCCGGTTGCCCGACCTGCGAGGTCTGGCTCCACGAGAACCATTTTCCCGGCGCCGATACGCCTTCGCCCGAAGACGCCGCGCGCGGAATCCACTCCCACAGCGAGGACGAGATCATCGTCGTCCTTGGCGGTGCCATGCGGCTAGGAGGGCGGCTGGTCGGCCCGGGCACGGCGCTGGCGATCGCAGCGGACACGCTCTACAGCTTCACCGCCGGGCCGGACGGCCTCAGCTTCGTCAATTTCCGGGCGCGACGCCCTGGCGACATTCGCTTCGCGAACGGCCCGTCGATGAACGAGCCGGAACTGTGGCGCGCGATCCTGCCGCGTCCGGAATACCTGGAGCCGCTGGCCTGACCCGCGATCAGCGGGCGTCGAACGTCTCTCTCGCGCTCTCCACCGCCTGGAGATTGGCCTCGGCCCAGAGCCACACGCCGCAGAAGGCTTCGCCGAGGCTGGAGCCGAGCGGGGTCAGCGCATAGTCCACGCGCGGCGGGACAATGGCATGGACATGACGGGTTATCATGCCGTCGCGCTCCATCCGGCGCAGCGTCTGCGTGAGCATCTTCTGGCTGATGTCCGGGACGAGGCGGGCGACCTGCGTGAAGCGCAATTCTCCATGCTCCTCGAAGACTTCGAGGAGGATCATCGTCCACTTGTCGGCGACGCGACCGATGAGTTCGGTGACCAGCGCTTCCACGCGCGGGTCTACGACCGGTTCGGCTGTTGCGGTATCCACGGGATGTCACTCTCTTTCGGGTAAGTATAAATCTTTTGGGTGCCTTCTTCCCGATCGAATGTGCGGCGCTACATCTTGCGCGTCAACCAAGGAGGTTCCCATGAAGACGACTGGAAACACGATCCTCATCACCGGCGGCGGCTCCGGCATCGGCGAGGCGCTGGCGCAGCGTTTCCACGACCAGGGC